>CAJTUV010000013.1 GCA_910579515.1 uncultured Hungatella sp. | reverse complement strand
CCTCAGCCAGGATCAACTGGACAGGATCATAGAAGAATATCCCATCATAGGGCGTGTTTATGATGCTGTGACAGGATTCAAAGGGGCACTGTTTGGCAAAAAAGAGGCCGAGCTTGATAACTGGGCAGAAGAAACCGAAGCTCTTGAGATAGATGAACTGGAGAGTTTTATAAACGGAATCAAAAGAGATATTACCGCAGTAAAAAACGCCATTCGTCTTGATTACAATAATGGACTGGCAGAAGGAAGCGTGAACAAGCTGAAAGTTGTCAAAAGGATCATGTATGGCCGCAACAGTTTTGAGTTGCTGAAAGGGAAACTGTTGCGGCTTGAATTAAAACGCAAAATCAACTAACTTCGGAAAGATTCAAAATCGTCTTGACAACTTTGCCTTTTACATCTGCCTCTTCAATCCCAAAATCTCATCTTCAGTCAGCCTGCGATATTCCCCAGGACATAACCCTTCATCCAGCAAAAGGGGCCCCATAGATACCCGTTTTAGATACGCCACCCTGCACCCTAATGCCTCAAACATCCGCTTCACCTGATGAAACTTTCCTTCCTGAACCGTCACAAAAACCTGTGTCTGCATAATTCCTTCCTGAAGTCCGTCCGCCTTAGAAAGCGCGATCTCCAATTTTGCAGGCATAGTCATGGTCCCATCGTTCAGCACAATCCCTTTTTCAAACTGCTCCCTGGCCGTATCTGGCAGATCCCCTTCGATCCACGCATAATACCGCTTATTCACATGACGTTTCGGCGACAAAAGCCTGTGGGCTAATTCCCCGTCATTGGTAATCAGCAGCAATCCCTCTGTGTCAATATCCAGCCTTCCTACCGGAAACAAATCCTTCCTCTGCTTCTCCTCAATCAAATCCAAGACCGTCCTGTGAAGCTTATCCTCTGTGGCAGACACCACTCCCTGAGGCTTGTAAAGCATATAATACTCCGTCTCCACATAGGAAACCTGCTTTCCATCATAAAAAACCTGCTCCGTTTCCAGGTCAATCTTTCGGTCTGTTCGTTTCTCCACGGTCCCGTTAACCCGAATCCGTCCCTTTTTGGCCGCCTCTTTAATCTGACTGCGGGTGTCAACTCCCATTTCCACTAAAAACTTGTCAAGCCGGAGTTTCTTCTCCATCACATCCACCGCCATCCTGAATAATATTTATTCTTCAAAGTCAGGCCCATCCGTTTTCCAAACCCCAGGCCAAACCCATCCACACACACCAAAGACCACCCTTTTTTCCCACTCTCCTCTTCCCTCAGAGAAAGGGTTTCCCCTTTCAAATACCGGATTACTCTCTCGTCCCCATAAGAAAAAGAAAGACTGTTGGAAAACGTCTCTGCCCCCAGCGTCATGGCCAGAGCCTGGCTGGGCTCAAAACGCCCCTTTTTCAAAGTCCCCAGAAAAAGCCCTGTCCGAAGATAATGAAGTCCAGGGACAAAACAAAAGTCCTCAGGAAGATAATACACCTGGGAATCGGTCACAAACAGCCTTTCTGGACAATAGTCCCTGTTTATCTCCTTTAAAAATTCCCGCAGTTCTGTCTCCTTTTCTAAATCCACCCTTTTCCAATCGAGACCTTTTCCCCTGTCTTTTTTGCTCAAGCAAACCTCTTCTGACTCCTCTTTTCTCCCCTTCTTTCGCATCATAGCCATAAAATGCCCTTCTCCCAAAATCCTGTGAGGAAACAGACGAAGACAGCCGGATAACCCGAAACCGTCCACAGCCCCTTCAAACAAGGGAAGCAAAACCATCTCCATTTCCTCATGGCCGGCAAGCGTTGTAAGAATCACCTCTTCATCCTCTTGTCTGGAAAAGGTACAGGTAGAATAAAGCAGTGTTCCTCCTGGTCTTAACATGGCCACGGCCTGCTCTAAAATCTCCTTTTGAATCTCTGCATAGTAAGCCGGCCCCTTTTTGAGCCAGTCTTTTGCCATGGCCGGGTTCTTCCGAAACATGCCTTCTCCAGAACAGGGCGCATCTACCAGAATCTTGTCAAAATATTCCGGGTAAGCCGCCCTAAGCTTCTGGGGCGTCTCGCTGGCCACACACACATTGGAAATTCCAAACAGCTCCAGGTTTTTAAGCAGTGCCTTAGCTCTGGAATTGCTGATATCATTGGAAAATAAAAGCCCTCTCCCCTGAAGTCTGGCCCCCAGCTCTGTGCTTTTTCCTCCTGGAGCCGCACACAAATCCAGCACCCGATCCCCTGGCTCTACAGGAAGAAGAGAAGCCGGAGTCATGGCGCTGGGCTCCTGAAGATAGTAAAGCCCTGCAAAATAGTAAGGGTCTTTTGACAAACGCTCCTCTTCCTCATAAAAAAATCCATTTAAAATCCAGGGAACCGGCGTCAGCTTCGCCGGAACACGCTTTTGGCACTCCCCAGCTGTCCATTTCAGAGTGTTGACCCGAAGCCCCCGACAGGACGGCCTCTTAAAACTGTCCAGGTATGCCTCATACTCTTTTCCCAGCATCTCCTTCATTTCCTCCAGAAACGTCTCTGGCAACGGCAAACTCATAATCTACTCCTTCTTACACGGCAAAGTCAAACAAAGACAACTGATTGCTCTCAGGCATAGTCCCCAAAATTCCCAAGTCTCCCATTAAATCGCAGATGGTCTTGCTGACCTTCGTTCGGTTGCGAAAATCCTCTCTGGATAAAAACGGCCCGTCTTTCACTGCGTCCACTACGCCTTCCGCCGCCTTGTCCCCCATGCCTTCAATGCTGCCCAGGGAAGGCATCAGTTTCCCATCCACAATCTGAAATTCCCTTGCCTTTGCCTTATAAATATCAATGGGCATAAACTCAAACCCTCTGGCATACATCTCCTGAACCACCCGCATATCCCGCAGCGTATCCTGTTCCTTCTTTGAGAGGGAATCCGACCGTTTCCTGTAATCTGCCAAAAAATATTCCAGCTTCTCCTTCCCCTGGCACATGAGCTCATAGCTGAAGGCATTGGCCCGAATGCTGAAAAACGCCGCATAGTAAGCCAAAGGATAAAACACCTTGCAATAAGCGATTCTCCAGGCCATCATTACATAAGCAGCCGCGTGAGCCTTGGGAAACATGTACTTTATCTTTTTGCAGGAGTCAATATACCACTGAGGCACCTCATGCTCCAGCATGGCGGCTTCCCAGTCCGGCTTTAATCCTTTTCCCTTACGCACAGACTCCATAATGGTAAACGACAGTCCTTCTTCCATGCCCTTCTGAATCAGATACACCATGATATCGTCACGACAGCAGATGGCAGTCTGAATGGTGGCCTGTCCGCTTAATATCAAATCCTTGGCATTGCCCAGCCACACATCCGTCCCGTGAGCCAGTCCTGCAATCCGCACCAGGTCAGAAAAATACTTAGGCTTGGCGTCAATCAGCATCTGCATGGCAAAATCGGTTCCAAACTCCGGCACACCCAAAGCCCCTAAAGGACAGCCGCCGATATCCTCTGGCATAAGCCCCAGGGCAGACGTATTCTGAAACAGAGACATGACTTCCTTCGAATCCAGCGGAATGTCCTTTACTGGATCAAGCCCCGTTAAGTCCTGAAGCATACGGATCATGGTCGGATCATCATGGCCCAGAATATCCAGCTTTAACAGGTTGTGGTCAATGGAGTGGTAATCAAAATGGGTGGTAATCGTAGTGGTAGTCATATCATTCGCCGGATGTTGAACAGGAGTAAACGAGTAAATCTCCTCCCCCACAGGCAGAACCACGATTCCTCCTGGATGCTGCCCTGTCGTCCGGCGAATGCCCACGCACCCCTGAACCAGCCGGTTAATCTCACAATTCCTCTTTCGATCCTCCCGCTCCTCATAATATCGCTTCACATATCCATAGGCGATCTTGTCCGCCAGTGTTCCGATAGTCCCTGCCCGAAACGTCTGCCCCTTTCCAAAGATCACCTCTGTGTAATCATGAGCATGGCTCTGATATTCCCCAGAAAAATTCAGGTCAATATCAGGCTCCTTATCCCCCTTGAATCCCAAAAACGTCTCAAACGGAATGTCGTGACCGTCCTTTTTTAACAGAGCCCCGCACTCTGGACAATACTTGTCCGGCATATCGCACCCAGACATTCCTGAAAACTTCTTCACTTCCTCAGAATGAAAATCCGAATAATGACACTCTGGACAGTAATAATGAGGGCTTAATGGATTCACCTCCGTGATTCCCGACATGGTGGCCGCCAGAGAGGAGCCCACAGAACCACGAGAGCCTACCAAATATCCGTCCTCATTGGACTTCCACACCAGCTTCTGAGCGATAATGTACATCACCGCAAAACCATTAGAAATAATGGAATTCAACTCCCTCTCCAGCCGCTCCACCACAATTTCCGGAAGAGTCTCCCCATACAGCTCATGGGCCCTGTCATAACAGATCTTTCGCAGCGTTTCATCCGAATTTTCAATCACAGGCGGACACTTGTCAGGCCGTACCGGAGAAATGTACTCGCACTGGTCGGCAATCCTTCTGGTATTAGTGATCACCACCTCTTCCGCCTTATCCGGCCCTAAATACTCAAACTCCTTAACCATCTCCTCTGTGGTTCGCAGATACAAAGGAGCCTGCTGGTCGCTGTCTGTAAATTTCCGCACCGCCATGAGAATCCGCCTGTAAACCTCATCCTCTGGATCCAGAAAATGAACGTCGCAGGTGGCGCAGACCGGTTTTTGAAACTGCTCTCCCAGACTGACGATTCTTCGGTTCAAATTCTGCAAATCCTCTACTGTGTTCACAGAATTATCCTCTTTTCGAAGCATAAACTCATTATTTCCCAAAGGCTGAATTTCGAGATAATCATAAAAATTCACAATTTTCCCGATTTCCGTGTCCGAGACTCCCCTCAGCACAGCCTGAAACAGTTCTCCCGCCTCACAGGCAGATCCGATAATCAGCCCTTCCCGATACTTTTGCAGAACGCTCTTGGGAATCCTGGGAACCCTGTGAAAATAGTTGATGTGGGCCCAGGACACCAGCCGGTACAGATTCACTCTTCCGATATCATTTTTAGCCAAAAGAATAATATGGTACGTAGGCAGTTTTCCAATCGCCTCCGCGTCCAGATCACTGAGCTGATTTAACTCGTCCAAGGTAGAAATGTCCCGCTTCTTTAACATCGTTAGAAATTCCACGAAAATCTCTGCTGTAGCCTCTGCATCATCCACCGCCCTGTGATGATTTTCCAGGGAAATGTTTAAAGCCTTCGCCACCACATCAAGCTTATAGCGGTTTAGCTGTGGCAGAAGAATCCTGGCAAGGGCCACGGTATCCAAAACCGTAGGATCAAACTCCAGCCCCAAAAGTTCTGCGTCATGGGCAATAAAACTGATATCAAAAGAGGCATTGTGAGCCACTAACGCCGCCCCTTTGCAAAATTCCAGAAACTCTGGAAGAACCTTGTCGATCTGGGGTGCTGAAAGGACCATGCTGTCATTGATGCCCGTCAGCTGTTCAATGCGAAACGGAATCGGTACATCTGGATTTACAAAAGTGCTGAAACGGTCTGTAATCACGCCCTTTTCAACCTTCACAGCTCCAATCTCAATAATTTTGTTCCGAAGAGGACTAAACCCTGTGGTCTCAATGTCGAAGACCACATAGGCATCGTCAAAGCTCTGATTCCTGGACCGTTCCACCAACTGCTTTAAATCATCCACCAGATACCCTTCCACCCCATAGATAATTTTAAACGTGTCCTCCTTATTTAAGGCATGATTGGCATCCGTAAACGCCTGAACACACCCGTGGTCCGTTACTGCAAGAGCCGGCATTCCCCAGTCTCTGGCCCGCCGGATAATATCCTTTACATCAGACACTCCGTCCAAATCGCTCATCTTGGTATGGCAGTGAAGCTCCACCCTCTTAACCAGACTGTTATCCATCCGCTTCTGGGTAAAGTCCTCGCACTTCTTTACACCCACCACAGAGCCGATGGTCAGCTCTCCGTCAAACTTGTCAATGGTGGTCATCCCCTTCAGCTTGATAAAGCTTCCCTTTACCACCGCCTTGTTGATATCGTCCAGCACTTCCTCTCTCACAAACAGCTTCACGGTAATCGTATCCGTAAAATCCGTCACATCAAAAATAAGGATGGTCTTTCCACTCTTTAAGAGGCGGCTGTCCATATTGATAATCTTCCCCCTGACAGTCACCTCCCCCATTTCTCCGCCAATATCCTTAATGCTCATAAATTCATCGTCAAAATCCCGTCCATAGAGCACGTCTGGATTGTCGCTCTTTTTCTGATACCCTCCAAACTTCCTTCCTTCTTTGGAAAAAGCCCCGTTTCCGTCTTTACCGCCCGCCGCCGTCTTGACGCCGGCGTTAGAAGAAACGCCTGCCCCAGCCGCTTCCATACTCTTCCCTACAAAAATCTGTTCCGCCACAGCGCTGTTTCGCAGTCGTTCCTCCACTTCTTTCTGAAGCTGAGTCTCTCTCAAAAGGCTCTGCCGATTCTCCTTCACAGGCACATATTCATAGACTACCTCGGCAAAAAGACCGCACCGCTCATAAAACACCTTTTCCAGAATCCTCTTTAACTCCCCAGTCTTTTCTTTCAAAACCTCTTGGTCTTCCACTGTGAGCCTAAGAATATGTTCCTCAGGAAACGTGCACTTTGCCTTCCGCAAAATATTATACAAGAGAATGCTGTAGTTCTTTAGTTCCAAAAGCAAACTGTCCTTGTACACTGCCAAAAGCTTCTCTGGCGTATACTGCCCAGACAGCCGGTACTTCTCCACAATCCGAACCTGTAATCTCTTCCCGGGAAACAGCTGCTGCCCAATTCCTTTCTCCAAATCATAAAGATTCTTCTTATGGATCAGCCTGGGGCTCACAATATAGACCCGAAGAGCCGTCCTGTCTCTGGCAGCCGATACCCGTTCCACCTCCACCAGCTTCATCAGCTCTTCCATCTCCGAGGTCATATGCAAATCCGGAAACACCTCTAAAAACTGCTTTCCCATTCCGCACCTCTGTCACATATTAAAACGATCCTCATTTTATCCTTTCCAACTCTTCCCTAAGGGCTTGCAGCAGTTCCCCTTCCGGCACCTTTCGAAGGACTTCCCCTTTCTTAATCAAAAGGCCCTCTCCAATGCCTCCTGCAATTCCAAGGTCCGCTTCCCTGGCCTCTCCAGGCCCATTGACCACGCACCCCATAACAGCCAGCTTGAGATTGAGATGGTCAAACTCCCCGGCCATCGTCTCCACCTCGTTGGCCAGCTTTATCAAATCAATCTTCGTCCGCCCGCAGGTTGGGCAGGAGACCACCTCAATGCCCCCTTTGCGTATTCCCAATGTCTTTAAAATCAGCTTCGCAGACTTAATCTCTTCCACTGGTGCGCCTGTCAAAGACACCCGAATCGTGTCTCCGATTCCCTGGTTTAAAATAAGCCCCAGCCCAATGGCAGACTTTATATTTCCAGCCGTCAAAGTTCCCGCCTCCGTAATCCCCACGTGAAGAGGGTATCGTGTCTTTGTGGCAATCAGCTCATGGGCCTTTACGCACATCATCACATCCGAAGACTTAATGCTGATAACCAGGTTATCATATCCCATGTCCTCAATCATGCCAACCTTGTCCAGGGCGCTTTCCACAAGCCCCTGGGCTGTCACACCGCCGTACTTTTCAATCAAGGGCTTTTCCAGGGATCCGCTGTTTACTCCAACACGAATAGGAACCTTCTTCTCTTTGGCTTTTTCCACCACTGCCAAAACCCGCTCCCTGCTTCCGATATTTCCAGGATTAATTCTGATCTTATCTGCGCCGTACTCCATAGCCTCAATAGCCAGACGGTAATCAAAGTGTATATCCGCCACAAGAGGAATGTGAATCTGCTCCTTAATCTTTGCCAGACTTTTGGCCGCTTCCATGGTAGGAACCGCTACTCGGATAATATCGCATCCTGCCCGCTCTAATTCTAAAATCTGAGCCACAGTGCCCTCAACATCTTCTGTCTTCGTATTGCACATAGACTGAATAAGAACCGGATTCCCGCCTCCAATCACCTTATTTCCAATCTGAATTGTCTTTGTCTCTTTTCTGGTCATTTTCATGCCCTCCCTATTTCTGGATTATAGCACATCTCTTCTAATCCGACAATCTGTCTTTTCTGCTTGATTTGACCACCTGATTTCTGAACTCTCCAGTGTGCAAGAACAGCCTATGACAAGAAATCTTTGAAAATATTTCTCGTACCAACAGCAATAAACAGCGACACTACTCCCGAAAACAAAACTACTCCATACTCAAAACCTTTACAAATCTCAAACAAAATACCATATAAGGCGTTCCCCAGCGGCTGTGCGCACATGGAAACTGTAAAAATAACGGCAATTACCTTTCCAATTAAATTTTCTGGAGTTTCTGTTTGAATAAAAGCCATCATCTGCACAGTAAAAATTGTGGAAAATACCATAACGGCAAAGCAGCAAACGGTTATCACCATATAATTTATAATTCCAGACGGAAACAATAGCAATGCAACGCCCATAGGAAACACACTTAACGCACAGGCGATTACCAGGTTCCCCGCCTTTTGGACCACCAGTTTCTTTGCAAAAACGCCTGCCCCAATCCCTCCGAAAAGTCCTCCGGCCGCCAAAGCTCCTTCTGCAAAACCGTAAAGCCGGTTCGCCTTTAAACCTTCTAAATCCAACACCTCTGTCACCAGATAGGGCAGGGAAACCATAATCATTGCAGCCAAAAACAGATTCATTCCGCAAATGACAAGAAGGACTTTTCCGATCACAGGTTTTTCCTTCCTGATAAAAGAAAGGCTCTCTGTAAAATCATCTCTGGCTGCCTTTACAATCCCTCCGTCCAAATTCTGTTTCTGAAACGGTATCTCGATAAACATCTCCATAACTGCAGACAAGGTAAAGCATACCACACAAACCCACAGTACCGGCACTAACCCATATATGCTGTATAAGATGCCTCCAAGTACTGGCCCTATTAAAGCTGCAAATGAACTGATGGTATTAATAATCGAGTTTGCCGCCATAAAATTTTCCTGATCCATCAGCGCTGGAATGCTGGCCTGCACAGACGGCTGATATGCGCCTGCAATGCCATACAAAAGCATCAGCGCGGCGGTGATAAGAAAAATAAGGTTGGTTTCCTTCATAAGCAAAGTAAATCCGGCGATCATTGCCGCTGTAAAGAAATCCAATATCACCATAACATTCCTCTTATTTACCCTGTCCGCAACAATACCTCCAACGGGAGACAGCAAGATAGAAGGAATAAAAGCACATGCGGTAACAGTTCCGTAAAGCGCCGACGAACCAGTCTGATTTAACAGATACAAAGGCAGTGCAAATCTTATGGTCGCATTCCCAAACAGGGAAATAATCTGCCCGATGACAATTAAAGTAAAGTCCTTTGAAAACAGTTTTTGATTCATTCTATACCTCCATTTAAATACCGCGTACCGGTATGTATTTTATTTAAATTTTTCTGCCCGTTTTGCAGGGCAGAAAAAAATGAATCTCATCATTTACTTTTTTGATAGATCGCTGTCAATTCCTGTAAGCGTTCTAATATTTCATCATCTACAACATCCAGTCCAAGACCTTTTAACATCTGGCTAAACACCATAAACTTGCGGTGTGATTCCTCCTCAGAACTATCAAAAATCATAGGGTTCATCCAGACATTTGCCGTAAGCAAAATCAGTTCCGCCAACTGTTCAGGATAATCCGTTTGTATGGATCCGTCTGAAATCCCCTGCTTAATAATTGGCAAAATATAGTTGGGCGCCGCTTCTTCAATGGTCTCATGCAGGAGGCTGAACAGAAGTTTCGGGTTATTATGAAAATCTGGGGCCACAGTAAAAATATCATTCTGTACAGGCCGGCTGATAGATTCCTTAAAAATTGTTTTTAACTTTTCTCTGCCCGTTAAGTCTGAGCGGTCACGAATCGCCGCAAGCATTTGATTAGACTCTGCTGTCATTCTGTCTGTGACAGCAACCAAAATATCTTCCTTTGACTTAAAATGATGATAGATCGCGCCTTTGCTGAGTCCTCCCAGATGGTCGATAATATCCTGAATAGAGGTATGCTCATACCCCTTTTCCATGAAAAGGCGAAATGCAACTTCCAGTATTAAATTGATGGTTTCCTCTGGATGCTTATTCCTTGCCACAGCTTCCCTCCAAACATACTCTTAGTATGTATCATATATTATCATACCCATGGTATGTTTGTCAAGCAGTGAAACACCACTATTCTGATTCCGACAATCTCACCACCACCACATCTTCCATCTTCTTAACGCTTCCGTTTGCCGGCCAGTCCGGCGCATCCTTCATAAAGTCTATGGCCTGCCGGTAAACGTCCGTTTGCTCCGCAGTCATCACCTGAATCTTTAAGCCAAGGAGGAGGAACAGACTTCCCACCCTGCCCGAAACACCGTTGGCTGTATGGGCTTCCGCCTCATAGAAAGATAATCCTGTCAATTCTCCAGTAACCGCAGGACCTGCAAGTGCTGCCCCACGCTCTCCGGTAAATATTACAAGACAGTTCTCCATATCCTCCCGATTGGCCACATGACAGATATCTTCATACATCCTGTTTGCAGTTAAAACGTCATTTCGATACGCTTCCCAGGACGTCTGAAACAGCTGCGCAGTGGCGACGGAATTTCTGGAAAGAGCCGTCAGGCTGATAACCGTCAAAAGTCCGGCCAGCCATTTTCCTCCCTTGAGTCCGACTTCTTTTTCCGGCAAAACCGTTACATGAGCCAAAAAGCAGGCAAATGTCACCGGATATACAAGCTGAGAACGGACCGGCTGCATAAATCCCATTGCTATGGTAATGAAAAATGGCGAAGCCAGAAACAATCCTCCAGCCAGCAAAAAGCAGACGTACTGAATAATCGGCGCCTTTTTCCTCCAGCCATACCACATAGCCTGAAATAAGAAAAAACACATGGCCGGCAGATAGATCCAACTGTAAAATACACTTTTTGCCTTCAATACCTTTACAAGCTCCAGCCAAATCCAGTTCAGACAAACACGCCAGTCTTCCACTCCCCAATGGACCAGACCAAACACATACTCCGACTGAATTTTCCACACTCTTTTTATGACAACAGAAAAGACTCCATAAAGAAGCATTCCCACGAAAAAGACCGCAAGATGTTTCACCCCCCGAGCCCAGGCATTCTCTGTCTGTCCGTTCATATAGGACAGCAAAAAGGATAAAAGCACCAGACTGACATAAAGAGCCGCCATAGACTGATAGGAACTAACCGCCCACACCAGACAGGGAATACTGACAAAAAGCCAGGCAGGTTCTGACTCATATACAAACCTTCCCACACAGATTACAGACAGAATACATAAAACAATGGCAAAGGAGATTTCAAAAGCCTGGAGGATAAAAAGATATTGGCCGGCAAACACCGGACAGGTAATAAACAAAGCTGGAAAAAGATAGAGAAATATTCGGTAACGGCGGCTTTTTCCACACCACTTATAGGCTCCAAAAGCCAGCGCCATGCCTGAAACCCACATGAAAAAAGCCGCCAAAAAGCCAGACACATAAGGGGACAATCTGGACATTCCAAAAAGCCAGTTGGTAAACGCAAGTCCAAACCGGCTGCTTCCAATCCAGACGTGACGCATAAATTCAGGTCTTAAGACCATAATCTCACTGTCCAAAAACAGATTGTCGTGGACGACTCTGCCCCCATATACCAATGCAACAAAAAATGCCAGCCACCAGGCCAGGCCTTTATTCTCTTTTCTGAATTGTCTGAAATCGTTCTCCATAGGTACTAGCTCCTTTTTTGCTTCATTCTATTTAGAATCAAATAATGTGTTTGCCAGCGTTTTTTCAAAAACCGCCACCCAGGTATGGTTTATCACCATGGAAAGAATCAACGATATTCCGATACACACAGGAATCGAAAATACTGCTACCTTTTTAACCGACATGCCTGAACACAAGCCAGTAGAAAGTACCAGGTGATACAGCACATACCAGTGAATCAACAACACAGAATAACTGTATCTGCTGCAAAACGACAAGATTTTTTCTAACCTTCCCAGCCATTTTTCCATATGCATCATGGTCACAAAAATTCCAGAAGCCATCAAAAGCCCAAGTACCGACGGTCCAAATACGATCTGCTTATAATCGCTTCGTCCAACAGCTAGAAAAATGGAAAAACCCAGAGCCAAAGCGCCTCCAATCATCCAAACTCTGTCGTAGCGTCTCATCCACTCCCTTGTCAGAAAATATCCCATAAAGAAAACGCCTGTCCAGCTGCCTAAGAAGGAAGAGACGCCAACTCCCACTCCAAAACAGTAGGATAATGTATGGATTCCGAAAAACAAAAGAATCAAACATGCAAGCTGCTTTTCTGTCTTTTTTGAGGCATTATTTAACAGCGCCCTGAAAGGAATCACCAAAAGATAAAGAGAAATCATCTCATATACCAGCCACAGATGAGGTCCCATCCGCATCTGGCCTGTGAAGACAGCTCTCAGATAACAGACCGCCCATTCTCCCAGTGAAACATTGGAAAAACAGGGAAGTTTCACGTAGAAAAAGCTGTAAATCAAAAGAGGCAGAACCACTTTCACCCCTCGTTTCTGAATAAACTGAGAAATGGTCTCCTCTTTGTAGGGCAGAAGCAAAGCGCCGCTTAACATGAGAAACAACTGATTACAGCAATAGGAAAATATCATAACCCCCAGAAACAAAAGATAAAACTTAGAGGAACTGTGGCTGGAATAATTTCCCTCTAACGGCTCCAACACATGAATCACAATCACCAAAACAGCAGCCAGAGTGCGGATCCCGTCATAATACAGAACCCTTAAGCCTTTGGATTTCTGTTTTGCCTTACGTTTTTCTGAAAACAGCAAACTCAAAGAGGCAGAAAGCACCAAAGCCAACACAAAAAAACGTCCCCAAAAAATCTGCTCTGCAATCTGTTTTCCTGAAATCTCTGTTAAGGGAACCGCCTCCCATGCCTCCAATTTTTTTAAGACAAAATCCCCCCGAATATCCAGCCGCAGGCTCTTCCAGTCTCCTGGGGGAATCGTAATATCTGCGCTTTTCGTTCCCTGGAGAAGATAGCCGTCCCTTCTTCTGTAGCGGTCAAAGCTGTCTGTTTCTGCATAGTAGAGGTAAACTTCTATCTCTCTGGCCAAAGGCTCCAGAAATTCCACATGGAGGCGGCCGACAGGGAGGTCTGGGTGAAGAATCATATAGGGAGCGTCGCCGGACATCATCCAGACCTCCAAATTCTCTCCATCCACAACGTAATCCTCATAGGAATCTGGCTTTAATAAAACGCTCCCGCCTTCAGAGCCATATCCCCGCCCAGCCTGATACCAGGCTAAACCGCCTTCCCAAAGAAAGGCGGCTATAATTCCAAAAAGCAATGCCCATCTGACTGCCTTCATGATATCCTCCGCTTTCTACGCCTTACCGCTTCTTTTCCTTTATGGCGGCAAACAAAATCAGACCAATTCCAGCAGCCAAGAGATATACCCACCAGGAAATATTCAGCCAAAAATCCTTTGTCATATACAAGGCCAGAACCATCATCAAACCGCCGGAAATCCTGACCCATCGGCGGCATTTCACCACCTGGGCCCACAAAAACACGAAAAGGCAGAGTCCCTCTAAAATCAGAGCATCGATGACATTCTTTGTCATCCAGGCGTCCACGCACAATACCAGAAGACAGAGAACGTATCCTCCAGTCTCAAGGATCGTCTTTTGCGGGTCTTTCCCATATTGAAAGAGCCTGCCTGCAAACCAAATGTAACCTGCCGCCGGAAGCAGCGCGATCTCCGTTTCCAGAACAATGGGCCATTCCACAAACGGCTGATTCCAAAACGCAATCACCAGCATGGCAAACGCCAGGGCCCATGCCGGGCGTCTCCATGGCTTCACTTTTGCATACTGAAGAAAATACAGACTCAAAAGAAGAAGATATCCAAAACGCCACCGTTCGTCCCCTGAAGCTCCAACTATCATAGAAACGATAACCACAATCCCGAGAACGTGATACCAGTCTACCCGCCAGCCTCCTGACACCTGTCCATCCTGATGGATAATAAAACTGAAATATCTGGAAATCATTCCCGTCGCCAAATACATGCCGCCTACGACCATATACAAAAGATCCTCGCTCCAGTGATACCGAAGATACAAAATCAGAGGCACAAAAAGGACAGCCAGCGTGATCAGTAAATGGGGCCACATTCGATTCCCCATATAAAATCTTATGTAAAACAGAAGAAAGACTGCCAGGCACAAAAGAAGATTCCAGATCTCCAGATTCCCGTCCAGATAAAACTCCGCCATCAGACCGATTACCAGGACGCAGCCGCAAATATCCCAAAACACTGTTTTCATCCGTTTTACTGCCATCCATATTCCATAAACTGCCACAACCAAAAGTCCCCGAAGAACCCCGTTTTCCATCATAGGAAATGCTAACAGATATGTTCCGGCCATAGAACACAGGCTGGCCGCCTCATAGGAATAGGCCAATCCCTGTCCCAGAGTCGCTGCTGACAAAAGGAAAAAAAACGGAAAAGATATCTGAGTTTCGGAAAAATACACAATCTGAGCCACAACTCCTATGATACAGACCGGAATATAAAATCCGCTCTTTTTTCTGTGATCCCAAAGGGCAAGACCTGCCAAAAGCATAAATTCCAACCCTCCCCTGTCGATCCACTGAGACACAACGGGGAGTTCTCCTCCTATGAGACTGCGAAGAGGAAACAGCATGTACCAAAAGAGAAAAGGAAGTACCATTTTTATAACAGGAACCTCTTTTTCCCAGGTACTCACCGCCACTGCCAGAACTGCTGTTCCCGCCAGGGCTCCAAACTGCCATTCCACGCCCTTTCCCCAGACGGCGTTTACTGCAAGAAGCAGCCAGTCATAGGCAAGGATTCCTGTTTTTATTCCGTCTCCATAAACCGTATGAAGCCAAATCCGTTTCTTCTTTCCAGCCAAAAGACAGGCAAAGACAGCAATCTGAGCACCTAAAATCATGAGTATGACGTCCCAATTAGAAAAGAATGCATCCAAAATGCCGTTTCCCTCACCATTGAGATTCCGATATCCCCAAGCCGCAAAGGAATGAAGCGCTCCTGCAAAAGCCAGGCTGAAAAATGCCTTTACCCCGTTCCACTTTATTTTCTGGGCCTGAAAAACCGTGCCCGCAGCCAAAGACGCCATTGCCAGGATCCCCAAACCGCCAGACAAAGACCCCACTCCATAAAAGCCGGTAAAGACAGCATACACCATCATAAGCAGGGCAAAGACCCAAAAATGGGTCATGGAAAAAAAGCCGAAATTGTCTGCCAAAAGCTTTCTGACACTTTCTTCTTTCAGATTCAAGACCCGCTTTTTTAGCACCCATTCTGCTGCTGCCAGCAAAGAAGCATAAATGATCATTCCACAGAGAAACTGCTCCCCAGTAACCTGGCAGGCAATCATCAAAAAACTCATGCTGATGGTCATTCCCCAAAAACAGGCCTGGATATAGATTTGATCGCAATACCGTCGAATCCCCAAAAACATCATACAAACAGTCATGAGGCTGCCAAGCCACAACACCCACCAGCGATTTGCGCCCTCTAAGATAAAAGCAGATCCTATAAGCTGAAAATAAGCCGCTGCCAGTACAGATAAAAATACAAAAATACAGCTTAACACATAAAACGCACTGCCCGTTCTGTGAAGGTGAAGCTTGTTTTCCGCCAAAAAACTTGCGCCATAAAAAATGCCGGAGAACAAGAGCACCAAAAACACCTTTAAGACACTGGGAAGAATCCGCCAGGTAGTTGTAGCAAAGACTAACCCTGCAAGAACTACCAAGACCACGCCGATGACCATAGCCCCAGTCGCCATGGTTTTCTCCTTTTGGACTGGTACGTCTGGAACGGATGCTTCCAAAATCGGCGCCTTAGAAACAGAAGGTTCTTCTCTGGGACCCTCCTGTATCTGAGAGCTTTGAGGAAACGGTTCTTCTTCTTCAGCAAAAACCTCGTCCTCTGCTCTCTCCTTTGCCTTTATAAGAGCTTCTTTCAGCACGGCGCTGTCTTTTTGCCTTGACAGACTTGCAATCTCTTTTTTATATTCCTCTATCCGAATACAAAGGGCAATGATAACCCCCAATTCCACTAAAGGAGCAATCAGCCACAGTAGGAACAGCAGCAGAAACAACATAAATCCCCCTATTTAAAAAACAGTAACGAAATATCATTAAAAAGAACCAGCAGCATAAGTCCCATAAGCAGGGCCATGCCAGCCATGTGCACCATGCCCTCTTTCTCCTTATCAATCGGTTTTCCCCTGACTACCTCCAGAAACAGAAACACCAGCCTTCCTCCGTCTAAAGCCGGAACTGGCAGAAGATTCATAACGCCTAAACTGGAGCTTAACAAAATACACAGATTCATCAAAGTCAGAATCACGGTCTCGATTCCATAGGGGATTGTCTCCTTCACCGTGTCGTCGATAATGCTGACCATTCGCACGGGTCCGGCCATATCATCCATCCCCACCTGCCCCCGAAACATCATGCCAATGCTTTTTATGGCTGTTTTAATACAGTATATCCCTTCATAAGCTCCATATTTCAATATCTCTGCCAATCCATTGGCCGGACGGTACTGACCACTGACCATGATGCCCAGCATATAGGTCCCTGTCTCCTCCGAATATTTCGGCGTAATCACCGCGGTCCGTTTTTCCATGGTCTTCCCGTCTTCCAAAGGCCGTTCATATTCCACCTTTATCGTCTCCGTAGGATGAAGCAGCATATACAGAGTAATGTCCCGATAAACCACCACAGGCTCGTTATTCAGTTTTGTAATCCTGTCTCCTGCCTCCATCCCCTGTTCCTGGGCCGGAAATCCATCCGAAACGCCGATTAACTGAGGGGAATCGTATCCGGCTGCGCACACAATCACAATTCCAAACAGAAAGGCCAGAATAAAATTAAATATCGGCCCTGCAGCCACTACCGCAATTCGGGCCCAAACCGGCTTATTGTTAAAGGCTTTCGGATTGGATTCATTTTCATCCTCTCCCAGCATCATACAGGACCCCCCAAACGGAAACGCCTTGATGGAATAACGGGTCTCTCCTTTTTCCGTGCTCCATAGTCTCGGTCCCATTCCTATTGAAAATTCCACAACCCCGATTCCGCATTTCTTCGCCACAATAAAGTGCCCAAACTCATGAATCAAAATAATCAATCCAAATACCAGAACCGCTGCAATTATGCTCATATATTCTGTCTGCCTCCTAACCTATCATCTTTCCGGCATGCTGCGTTTTCAGCAGCTCATACGTCTCTTGTTCTGTCTTAAGAATCTCTTCGACCGTAGGATTTTCTATAGTTCTATGGTTTTCCATAGCTTTCTCAATCATCTCTGCAATTTCCAGATACGCAATACGGCGATTCAAAAATTCACTGACCGCATACTCGTTTGCCGCATTGTACACCGTAGGCATAGAGCCTCCCTTTTTCCCCGCCTCATATGCCAGTCTAAGTCCAGGAAAATTCTCAAAATCCGGCTTTTCAAAAGCGATCTGATTCATGGTCCAAAAATCCAGCCGTTCTCCTGGCAGATACCGCCGCTCTGGATAATAAAGGGCATACTGGATCGGAAGTTTCATGTCCGGCGTTCCCAGCTGAGCCATCACCGCTCCGTCCTCAAACTCCACCATGGAGTGAATCACGCTTTTGGGCTGAACCACTACCTGAACCTGATCCATGTTTACATCAAACAGCCATCTGGCCTCCATGACCTCCAGCCCCTTATTCACCATCGTAGAGGAATCAATGGTAATCTTTTTTCCCATACTCCAGTTCGGATGCCTTAAGGCATCCTCCACCTGGATTTCCTTCAGCTCTTGTCTGGTTCTTCCCCGAAACGGGCCGCCGGAGGCTGTGAGAAGAATTTTGTGTATCTGTCTTTTATTTTCTCCGTTCAGGCACTGAAAAATAGCGCTGTGCTCACTGTCCACAGGAAGAATGCCCACTCCCATTTCTCTTGCCAGAGGCATAATCAGATGACCTGCCGTCACCAGGGTCTCTTTATTAGCCAGAGCAATGTCTTTTCCTGCTTTCATGGCCTCAATGGTAGGGCGAATCCCGATCATGCCCACAACAGCGGTGACCACAATCTGGGCGTCTTTTTCAACAGCCGCCTCAGTCAGTCCCTCCATACCGGAAACAACCTTTACAAAAAGATCGGCAATTCTTCCCTTCAGCTGTCTTGCCTTATCCGAATCCCAGACGCAGGCAACAGAAGGACGAAACTCTCTAATCTGCTTTTCCAGCAAATCAATATTGCTTCCCGCCGCCAGGGCAGTCACCTGAATATCCCCCTGATTCCTCACAATATCCAATGTCTGAGTTCCGATGGAACCAGTGGAACCTAAAATTGAAATCTTCTTCATCCTTATCTCCATTCAAGCGCTCCTATCTGTTATCTTAGAAATGTTACCGCAAAATAAATTGCCGGAGCTGTAAAAATCATGCTGTCAAAACGGTCCAATACTCCGCCGTGTCCGGGAATCAAATGTCCGTAGTCTTTTACCTGATGATTTCTTTTGATGGCAGAGGCTGCCAGGTCCCCAATCTGGGAAATCACCGCCGCTATGGCACAGGCCAAAGCGCAGACCAGTTGAGGATTCTTTATCCCAGCCATCTGAGTTTGAAACGTCAGGGCGTACAGAAATCCTAAAACAGCAGCCCCCGCCACGCCGCCTATGGCTCCTTCTATAGACTTTTTGGGACTTAAAACCGGAGCCAGCTTATGTTTCCCGAACAAAACTCCCACGCAGTAGGCGCACGTGTCGCACCCCCAGGAGCTTAAGAAGATCAGCCACACCAGATATCCGCCGTCTGGCATCTGCCTGACCTGAAACAGATAGGAAAGCATGACCGCTACATAAAAGACGCCGAAAAATACGATGGTAATCTCTTCTGTCTTGTACTTGGGAAAGGTAAACACATAAACGCTCATCAAAAGCATGAGAGCCGCAATACACATCAGCGTCACAAACTGCTGGCCCTCAAACCACAAAAGGCCATAATATGCGATACAGGTTCCATATCCGATGAATCCAAGGGGAGTTTTCTCAATCTTCATCACCCGATACAGTTCAAACAGGCCCACAAGAGAAATCATCCCCACAACGCCAAAAAGTATGCTTCCTCCGGCTCCAACCACCACAAGGGACAAAATGACCAGAACAATTCCACTGATTAAACGTGTCGTAAACATCCAGCCCCTCCTTTTCTACTTTCTGCCGCCGAAACGCCGCTCTCTTCCATTGTACGCGACAATGGCCTTTTCTAATTCTTCCTGATTAAAATCTGGCCACAGACATTCCGTAATATACAGCTCCGTATAGGCAAGCTGCCAAAGAAGATAATTGGAAAGCCGCAGTTCTCCACTGGTGCGAATCAGCAAATCTGGATCTGGGATTTTATCGGTATCCAGATAAGAGGCAAATAATTTCTCATCAATCGTGGAAACGTCTTCCCCATTCTCCCTGTAATCCTTCACCAGCTTTCTGGCCGCGCGCACGATCTCGTCTCTGCCCCCATAATTCACCGCAATCACAAAGGTCATACCCGTATTGTCTTTCGTGCCTTCCACCAGCCGGTCGATTCCCTCTATAATATCCGGCGCAAACCGGCTTTTTTCCCCAATCATCTTTACCCTGACATTATTTTCAGAAGCAACTTTTAAAAGTCTTACCATGTAATAGCGAAACAACTGCATCAAAGCTTTCACCTCTTCCGCAGACCGTTTCCAGTTTTCTGTAGAAAATCCATATACCGTAAAGTATCCAATTCCCATTCTGGCCGCAGCCTCCACCATAGTCTCCAGGGTCTCGCACCCCGCCTTATGTCCCATGGCTCTGGGTATCCCCCGCTTTTTCGCCCAACGCCCATTGCCATCTAAGATCACAGCCACATGGGCCGGTATCACCATATTCTCTAATCCCATTCTATCCTCCCGTTAACGTACATAAGGGGCAGGTAAATCCCCGCCCCCGTATTTCCCATTACACTGTCATAATCTCTTTTGTCTTGGTTTCGACCGCCTTGTCCACCTTCTCAATCATCTTGTCTGTAATCTTTTGCATCTTTTCCTCTGCCAGAGACTGATCATCCTCGGAAAACTCTCCTGCTTTCTCCATCTTTTTAAAGGTTTCATTGGCGTCCCGGCGAATATTGCGCATGGCCACCTTGGTGGCTTCTCCCTTTTTCTTTACGTCCTTGGCAAGCTGTTTTCTGCGCTCCTCTGTCAGCTCTGGGAATACCAGGCGGATCACGGTACCGTCGTTGGTTGGGTTAATTCCCAAATCGGAAGTCAGAATCGCTTTCTCGATAGCCTTTAATAGGCTCTTCTCCCAAGGCTGAATCACAATCATTCTGGCTTCCGGCACAGAAATATTGCCTACCTGCTGAATCGGCGTAGGAGTTCCGTAATAGTCAACCTTCAGCTTGTCAAGCACATGGGGATTTGCTCTCCCTGCCCGAATGGAGGCGTATTCACTCAGCAGCACGTCCAGAGACTTGTTCATCTTGTCCTCATACATCTTTAACTTCTCTTCCATAACTTCCTCCTGAATTATACGGTCACAATCGTACCGTTTATTTTTCCCTGCATTGCCTGCGCAATACTGTCTTTTTCGTTCAAATCAAATACCGCCATAGGCATCTTATGTTCCATACACATAATCGAAGCCGTCAAATCCACCACCGCCAGCTTTTTGTCAATGACTTCCTCAATACTGATGGTATCGTATCTTTTGGCCTGGGGGTTTTTCGCCGGATCACTGTCATAAACGCCGTCTATAGACTTGGCAAGAAGAATACAGTCCGCCTCCATTTCCACGGCTCTAAGCATAATTCCTGTATCTGTGGAAAAATAGGGATGTCCCGTTCCTCCTGCGAAAAAGACCACCTTGCCCTGCTTAAAATATTGATTCGCCCTGTCCTTAGAAAATAATTCCGTCATGGAACCGCAGGCAAAGGGGGTCAGAATTTCCGTCTCCATGCCAAGATTTCGAAAGATTTCTGACACATAAATGCAGTTCATGACTGTGGCCAGCATTCCGATCTGATCTGCCTTGGTACGGTCTATGGCGTTGCTGGTACGCCCTCGCCAAAAATTGCCTCCGCCAATCACAATCCCCACTTCCACGCCTGTGTCCACCGATAATTTGACCTGCCTGGCCACTTCCCTTACGGTATCCTCGTCAAAGCCCGTCTTCTTTGAGCCTGCCAAGGCTTCTCCACTTAGCTTCAGTAACACTCGTTTCCATTTCATAAGACGCCTCTCCTTATCTTCCTTTGTCGATGGAGTTCTATTGGGATTATAGCATAAATCAAAGTTCTTGCAAAGTCATTTCCTTCAAATGAGAACTATCATTTTGCTGTACCATCTGTGTCTTACCGGTCAAAGGGTCAAATTCTATGGTCGTAATACTGGAATTGCCCACAATAATTCCCTCGCTCATAGGATCATCCCGCATTAAATACTCTATGATATACGCCAAGGTTGCTCCATGAGACACGACGGCCAGATCCCCACAGGCCTGAGACAGTATGGTTTCCATAGCCTGTCTGCAGCGGGCCCTGATCTGCTCCTGGGTTTCCCCTCCGCAAGGCGCCAGTGCCAATGGATCGTCCCACCACATTTCAAATTCCCGCGGATACTGCCTTTTTATCTCCTCGTTCGTACAGCCTTCCCAATGTCCAAAACCCACTTCCTCCAGCTCCTTCATAGGTTTCACTTTCACATTCTGGCTCCTTCCTATGATTTCGGCCGTCTCCAAAGCTCGTTTTAAACTGCTTGTATAAATCTGAACCACAGGCCGTTTCTCCATTCCTCTTGCAAGACAAGCCGCCTGTCTTTTTCCGGTTTCATTTAAGGGAATGTCTGTCTTTCCCTGAATTTTTCCCGCCACATTCCAGTCTGTCTGTCCATGGCGTATCAAGTATAAGTTCATCTTTTAGCCTTCCTCTCCTGTAATGCTTAAGGCATCCATCGTCACCTTCATGATTTCTTTGATCTGATCTGGAGTCATCTTCATTCGCTCTGCCAGCTCTTCTACCTTTGGCTCCCGTCCCAGCCGTTCTGCCAGCTCCTTGGAAATGTCCTGAAGGATATTGACTCTGGCCGCCATTTCCTCCCCGATTTTTCTTTCCGTATCCTGTTCCTCTACCGCTTCCTCCAATGCCGTTTTTATACGCTCTCTTAAGATTTCTTCAAATGTCCGGCTGCTGTCTTTATTCTCTTCATCCGCCATCTCCTCTGCTGTCAGAACCAGCGCCATGTTTGCCTCCTGAACCAAATCCGAGGCCTGTACGCCTTTGTTTAAATAGTCTCTGGTCATGGCAAGCGCCAATTTTAAATTTCCCTCTACCAGCCTCTTTTTTGCCAAGACGTCTCCCTTCCTGATTCGTGCAGTCAGCTCTTTATTTTCCGCCTCTTCACAGGATACGATTGTCTGAAGCTCCTGTAAATACATTTCAAATAGATTGAACTGTTCTTTCTGTTCCATTCCCTTTGCCCTCTTTTCTCCAAAATCCGTTCCTTCCTGTTATTTTACGGGATTCCTTTTTATTTTCAAGTGTTTCTTATGGAAATGTTCAAATTTTCCGAAATTTTCTTACTGTGCACATGGCTGTTAAGCCTTCGCCTGACACTCTTTTTTTCCATAAACATAATATAAACTATACCCATTGCGGTATCCCCTATTTCTATTTTAGGAGGCTATTCATGAAAAAAAAACTGGAAGTCAAAGGCTTACATTACTCTTATCATACATTAGAAGGCGAAACCACAGCCCTTTCCAATATATCATTTTCTGTAGAAGACGGCGATTTTTTTGCCATTGTAGGGCCTTCCGGTTGCGGCAAATCCACCTTGCTGTCTCTTCTTTGTGGATTGATTGAACCGGAAAAAGGCAGTATTCTCATCGACGGGATTCCTCGCCAGGACAGCGATGCAAGGATTGGATATATGCTGCAAAAGGATCATCTTTTTGAGTGGCGCACCATTCTGTCCAATGTGTCTCTTGGCTTAGAGATTCAAAACCGCCTCGATAAAGATGCAAAAGAAGAGCTGCTTCAGATGCTGGACACCTATGGTCTTTCCCTATTTAAAGATTCCAAACCTTCTCAATTATCCGGCGGCATGCGTCAAAGGGCGGCTTTAATCCGCACCATGGCCTTAAAGCCGGACATCTTACTTTTAGATGAACCCTTTTCTGCCCTGGATTACCAGACTCGCCTGGAAGTCTGCGATGATATCAGCTCTATCATTCGCACAGAAAAGAAGACCGCAGTCCTTATCACTCACGATCTTTCCGAGGCCATCTCTGTAGCGGACAGAATCCTGATTCTCACCAACCGGCCGGGAAGAGTCAAGGGAATCATGGAAGTCCGTTTTCCAGAAGAGTTCGACCGGCCGCTTTCCAGAAGAAATGCGCCTGAATTTTCATCTTATTTTAATCAATTATGGAAGGAGCTGAAAAACCCATGAGAGAAGCCACCCCCACATTAACTCAACAGGAATTTCTTGCAAAAGAAAAGCAGCACAAAACTCAGGTGCGCATTATCAGAGTCTTTCTCTTCGTTTTATTTCTTGCTGTCTGGGAATTGTGTGCCAGGCTGGAGATCATCGATGCGTTTATCTTTGGCAGTCCCTCCCGCATTGGAGCCTGCTTTATACGAATGACCGCTGACGGAAGCATTTTTCTCCATATCGGCGTGACGCTTTATGAGACTGTCGTCAGTTTTTTCCTGGTGGTAACCATCGCTGTGGCCGTGGCCGTAGGGCTTTGGGCCAGCCGTACCGCCTCGGAAGTGCTGGAACCGTATCTGGTGATGCTCAACAGCCTCCCCAAGTCCGCCCTGGCTCCCCTTCTCATTGTATGGCTGGGAAATAACATGAAAACCGTCATTGTGGCTGCTGTCTCTGTGGCTGTGTTCGGCTCCATTTTAACGCTGCACACCGGATTCGTACAGACGAATCCAGACAAGATAAAATTGATTTATTCTCTGGGCGGCTCTAAGAAGGATGTGCTTACAAAGGTGTTAATCCCCGGCTCGATTCCCTTAATTATCAGTAACATGAAGGTGAATGTGGGACTGTGTCTGGTGGGAGTGATTATTGGAGAATTTTTATCTGCCAAGGCCGGATTAGGATATCTGATCATTTATGCTTCTCAGGTATTTAAAATGGATATGCTGGTCATGGCCATTGTTATTTTGTGCATTGTATCCACACTCCTTTACCAAGGAATCGCTGTTTTAGAAAAAAAGATAACCGGATAACCGTCATAGGAAAACTCCTCTTCCCATTCTCCCAAAATTCCGCTATAATAACCTCATAATCATTCGGATGAGAGGGAGCTATGGATATTCAAAAAATCGTTGTAGGGGAGTATGTGGATTTAGAGAGAATGATGGCGGCCAGGGAACGCAGGCAGGCGCTTCAGCAGGCCCTTCTCTCAGAATACAGCCTGCCTTTAATTTCCTTTACCTTAAACATCGTAGGGCCTGTAAAGGTATTTCCCCTTGCAGTGCGCACTTTTTTTGAGGGCCTTCGCCTGATTCAGACCCAGTGCTTGGCCTGGCGTCTGCCTGTTATCGCACAAAAGCAGATAAAAGACATAACCGGATATGAGGCGTTTCTTGTGATTGATGGAGAGCCTAAAAAGATAAAGGAAATTTTATGCCGATTGGAAGAACGCACCCGTCTTGGGCGGCTTTTTGATTTGGATGTGATTCAGACTGATGGAAAGAAAGTATCTCGGGAAGATTTTGAAAAAGAGCCCAGAAAATGTTTGATTTGCAGCCAGAATGCCTTTGTGTGCAGCCGTTCCAGAGCCCATACGGTAGAGGAGCTGCTTCAAAAAGAGTGTGAGATCATGGCAGATTACTTTAACCGCCAATATGCCAGCCATATTTCTTCCCTGTGTATGAGGGCCTTGCTATATGAGGTGGCCGCCACCCCAAAGCCGGGCCTGGTAGACCGGAACAATTCGGGAGCCCATAAAGACATGGATTTCTATACTTTTCAGCGCAGTGCGGTGTCTTTAAACCGCTTTTTTGAGGAATTTACCCTCTGCGGTATTTTAAACTGCCGCCGGCCCCGCCATCAAATCTTTGCCCTTTTGCGCTCTATCGGTCTTGAGGCAGAGCAGGTGATGAGACAGGCCACCGGCGGAGTCAATACCCACAAGGGTATGATTTTCTCCTTAGGCATCTTCTGCTGCGTCTTAGGCTATTTGTACGGAAACCAACTGCCGTTTACAGAAAATAGATTTGTGGAAACCTGCATGGCCATGACCAGCCATCTTTTGGAGGATTTTAACGGTATCACAGAAAAGACGGCCAAAACCCACGGAGAAATGCTATACGCCAAATATGGCGTCACCGGAATACGTGGCGAGGCAGCCGGCGGATATCCCACAGTCTTTCATCTGGCTTTGCCGGTTTTTCGCGGCTACATAGCACAGGGATTCTCCGCCAACAACGCCGGCGTCTTCACCTTATTACACATCATCGCCAACGCCTCAGACACCAATCTTTTGGCCCGTTCTGATTATGAGACTATGAAACAGGTTCAAAAAAAGATCGGGACCCTTTTGGAAAAAAAACTTGGGCCCCAGGAGTATCTAAAGGAAATCCGAAAGCTGGATGACGAGTTCATCCAAAAAAACCTCTCTCCCGGAGGAAGCGCGGACATGCTGGCCTTAACCTATTTTATCTATTCTCTGGAAGAGGATCCATGGCTTATTGCGGTTAAACCTTAAGATCCACATAAGCTCCCTTTTTCGCAGGCTCCTTGTCATAAGTCTCAGGCGCAGAGCGGAACACGGTTTTTGTGGTTCCCCCTGCCAGATATGTCTTTCCACATTCTGGACAAACTCCGGTCCGGTAGCTGACAGACTGGGAGACGATCTTGGAATCCTCCCTCGCAGCCTTGGCTTTGGCTCTGGACACATGCTCCATCTCATGGGAGCGGACGGCAAAAGCGGCCCTCTCAGGGCTTAGTTTTGTGGGAGTCTTAAAGGAAACTCCCATATCGTTGGAACCATCCTTGTATTTCCTGTTTTTACAGGTCTGGCATTCATACGTGTCGTAGTCGCCGGGCCTGCCTGTCTTTTGTCCGTCCTGTGCCCCCACGGTCCTAAGTCCACCCGGCACAGCCCCCAAAGAAGCATAGGCGGACAATCGCAAGGACATCTGATTTGGCGAAAGTGAAACGTTCATAAGACAACCTCCTTAAAAAACATGCAGGTTTACCCCTCCCTATAATTTCATTATAGCAGTTTGGAATAAATTGTCAACGCCTGCTCTTTACTCTTTTCTTATAACTACTGGGCGTCTCCCCATAAATCCTGGAAAACACCTCTGAAAAAGACCTGGCGTCCCGAAACCCAGTCTCCATGGCGATCTCATACGTCTTTTTGTCCGTAGACAAAAGGAGAGACACCGCGTGAGAAATCCTGACCTTATTCACATAATCCTTAAAATTCTCTCCTGCATGTTTCTTAAAAAAGCTGCTGAAATAATAAGGATTCATATGAACAATCCCAGCCAAAACCTCTAAAGACAGATTCTCCTGATAGTGTTCCTCAATGTACGCCTTTGCATACACAATATCCTTCTTTTCGCTGCTCTCCATCATTTCTCGAAAATGCTTTAGGTATCCTTCCAGATATTCCAGGAAGAACGCCTTCATCTGCCCATAATCCTCACAGGCCCTGCCCTTTTTTAAAAGCTCTCCCACATCCGGCTCTCTCCCAGGAAGATTCATTGCCCCCATCTTCTCTTCTATGAAACGAATGCTGGAGCAGAAATAATAGCAGGCGTCCTCTTTGCGGCCGTCACAGGCCATACACAGCACTGTAGAAAACCACTCAAAAGCCTTAACAAATCCTTCCTCCTCCTGGGCAAAAACCGCGTCCACCATCCTTTCCCTGGCATCAGAAATCTCTTTCATCCCCACCTGTCTGGAGAACACCCGCTCCCCGGCGCACAGAATCGGAATCTTAATCTGGTCCAGGAAAAACAGATACCGCCTCATATCAAGGCAGCGCTCATACTCCTGTGGAATCTGGCTCATAGAGTCCACCAAACCGCCTATGAAAAAGGCCGTCCTCTTCTCCATGATGTCACTGGTCCTTTCCTGGAGATCAAGAAGCGCCTTCCTGACCCTGTCAAGAGGAATCCCTTTAAAAATCATGACTGTATGATTGTCCTTGGAAAATAAAATCCCCAGCTGTTTCTCTGCCAGATATTCCTCTAAAAAGCTGTGAAACGAAAAATAAATCAGCCTTTTCATCTGCTCGTTTTCTGTTCCGTCAAAAACAATCTCAGCCAGAACAGGCAGATATGTAGTCTCCTCCAGAACAACCATTTGCTGTCTTTTCTCCTCTCTGTAAACAGAAACGCTTCCTCCATTTGCCAGCTCCGCCGCCTTCTCTATGGCATGAAGAAGCTCTTCCAGTATGACAGGCTTTAGCAGATAATCTACAGCCCCATAAGTAACGGCGCTTTTTGCATACTCAAAATCCTGAAATCCGCTGATAAAAATCACCTTGGTAGACAGATTTAACCTTCGGATATTTTTCAGGATTTCAATTCCATCCATTCCCGGCATACTGATATCCAAAAGAGCGATATCTGGTTTCAGCCCCAAAATTCCTTCCATGGCGCTTCCTCCGTTCTCATACTCTCCTACAATCAGGATTCCAAGCTTCTCCCAATCCACCAGCTTTTTGATTCCTCTGACAATCACCGGTTCGTCGTCTGCAAGAACTAACTTTAACATTCCTTCCCCCATGCCGCGCTTTCTCATAAGGCAAAAGCACCTGAATCATAGTCCCCACTCCCACAGTGCTGGTGATGCGGATTCCATACTCCTCACCATACAGAAACCGGATGCGGTCGTGAACATTTTTCAGACCAATGCTCTGCCAGTTGTATTCATTTTTAATTCCAGGCTCTTCCCCTGAAAGAAACTCTTTAAGCTTCTCAATCTCTGTCTCCTTCATCCCCACGCCGTTGTCAATCACCGAAAGCTCCAGCCGCCTGTCCCTTTCAGAAGTCTCAATCATAATACTCCCCCTGCCGTTTTTCGGCTTGATGCCATGAACATAGGCATTTTCTACCAGGGGCTGTAAAATCAGCTTTGGCACCAGAATCTCATGACTCCCCGGCGTCTTGACATTGAGATAAACCTTGCCGGAAATCCTGCAATTCAAAAGATACACATACTTTCGGACAATCTCCACCTCCTTTTCCAGAGGCACCATATCCTGCATGGGCCCGATAAGATAATGGATCTGCTCAGACAAAGCTTCTATCATCTGAGACACCTGCTCATCCTGGTTATCCAAAGCCGTCATGCGGATAATTTCCAGAGTATTGTATAAAAAATGGGGATAGATCTGAGACTTTAAGGCCGTAAGCTCCGCCTCATTCTTCTTAATCTGGGCCACATAAGACTGGTTAATATAGTTTTTTAATTCCCAAGACATACGGTTAAACCGTTCCGACAGCACCCCGATTTCATCCCCGCTCTCCACAGGAAGCTGAATATCAAAATTACCGCTTTCTACCTGACTCATCTGCTCCATCATGTTGTGAATCGGCTGGGTCAGCTTTCTGGAAAAATAAATAGAAGCCAGCAAAAGAGCCGCAGCGCAGATGGCCAAAAACAAATACATGGTAACCTGAATGGAACTGATTCTTCCAAACGCTTCCCTTGTGTCAACGGCAATGACCACCTTCAGTCCATACCCGTTCTCCCCTGTAGAGATCACCATGGTATCTTTAGAATCTGCAGGCAAAAGTCCTTCCCTCACAAGATTTCTGCCTATCTGCTCCTCATCGGTAGAAAAAAAGCAGTCTCCTTGCCCATTCAACAGCCAGATACTCTGAGCCCCATCAATGTGGACCTTCTTACTAATCAGCCGCAGCTTTTCAATATCAATATCCTGGAACAGGGTTCCAATGTACTTCTCCCTGCCGATCTCCCCTCGGATGTCAAAATAGTTTCTGGCAACGGTAAACACATCGCTGCTCATTCCATTATAATAATCCGCCTTGTGAGTAGGAACTAAAAGAAGATTTTTCGAGGTCTTGTCCCAATTCCCATAATCCATAGCCTGATAAAATTTATCCTCATTATTAAAAAATGTATTTCTCCTGCTGAAATGAAACGTAAGCTTCCCAGTCTCCTCACTGTCCGCCAAAAAATGCACCGCATAAAGATAGCCGTCCATGTTTTCAATATTCTGCAAAAAGAGCCGCATCTCGCTTTCCCTCTGACTGCTTCTCTCCTGAGGGTCATAAATCTCTCCTGTCAAGATCTGTCTGACATTGTCAAACCCAGAAGAATAATCCATCCCTTGTTTCTGACTCCCAGGCTCATAAGAATACACGGACTTGGACGCATTATTATACACGGACAACATATTTTCCACACTGGAAGAGATATGGATCGCCGCCTGCTCATAATTCTGGGCCAGGGAATTGCGATACTCCTTCAGCATATGATTCATCATAAACGTAGAAAGCACCAACATGGGAAAAAGCCCCAGCAAAATCATTGCCAGAGCAAACTTATGATACAAATTCACATTGATCCTTTTTTTCCCACTCTTCATCTTAATCTCCCGTATCCCTTGGCCGCCTTTCAAAGGTCTCACCCCTTAGCCGCCCCTGCCGTAATCCCTTTCACAAAATATTTCTGGAACATGCAGAAAATAGCCAGCGCCGGAATAATAGAAATGATGGTTCCTGCAAACACGATGTCCCATCTGGCAGTATACTGTCCCACAAACGAGGCAATCTCCACGGTAATGGTCTTGGCTTTTCCACTTGGAAGAGCCAGATAAGGCATAAGATAATCATTCCAGATTCCCAAACCGTTTAAAATAATCATGGAGCCTGTACATGGGCCAAGAAGAGGAAACGTCACCTTCCAAAAGGTCTGAAAAGGCGAACACCCGTCAATCTGAGCCGCCTCTTCAATTTCCAGAGGAATCCCCTTTAAAAAACTGGAGTACAGTAAAGTGCCAAAGGCAATAGAGCCTGAGATGTAACATACAATGGGGCCGGCCATCGTTCCAAAAATATGGAAAACCTTCATCTGCTTAAACAGAGGAAACATGTACAGATGGAACGGTATCATCATCCCCGCCAGAAAGAAGGTATAAATAAATCCCGTCATCTTTCCAGGCCGCCGTTCAATTCCGTAAGCGGCCATAGGCACAATACACACAATAAGAAGCTCTGACACCACAGTTAGAAATACGCTGTGTACGATCGCCGTGGCAAAGTCTGACTGGGCAAACAAATCCTTAAAATTCTGTGTATAAAAAGAAGTAGGAAACGCGATTGGGCTCTTTAAAATATCTCCGTTGCTTTTAAACGCAGACATTAAGGCAAACAGCACCGGATAGATAAATAATACCCCAAGCACTATGGTGACTGCAAGCAAAATAAAATCAGAAGTCTTAGGCTTTTTTACAGCTCTCATTATAACTGCACCTCCCTGCTTCTTAAAAATTTCTGTTGTATGGTATTCAAAACAATGATAAGAAACAACAGTACAATGCCTACTGCGGTTCCAAATCCCTGACGCCCTTCATTAAATCCTACCTTATACAAAAGATACACCAAAGTCTCTGAGGTAAACCCAGGTCCGCCGTCTGTCATAACCGAAATCTGGTCAAACACCTTTAACCCGTTAATCAAAGACAGCGTAAAATTGATGGTAAACGCACCGGAAATCATGGGAACCGTGATACTCTTAAACTTCTGAATCGGGGAAGCCCCGTCGATGTCAGCAGCCTCAATAATGTCTGTGGAAACGCTCTGCAGGGACGCTAAATAGATAATCATATAATATCCCGCGCCCTTCCACACCAGCACAACGCCAACCATAATCAGGGTAAGAGATGTGTTTCCCAGCCAGTCCTGCTTCAAATCTCCCATTCCTATTGCTGTGAGCATGGAATTGATGGCTCCAAAATTGTAGTTGTACATGATTTTCCAGATAAAACCAGACACAATCCCCGAAATCAGCACTGGAATATAGAATGCACTTCGAAAAAGATTCTTGCACCATCTCACATTGTCCACAATTAACGCCAGCCCCAGGGCAAAGGCATTTTCAAAAATGGAAATAAATACGGTGAGAATGATCGTGTTTTTCAGCGCATTGCCAAAGCGGGCGCTGGTAAAAATCTCTTTATAATTTCCCAGTCCTATAAAATTGATCTTGGAACTGATACCGTCCCAGGAGGTAAAGCTGTAATAAACGCTGCTGATGGTAGGCCAGATAATAAATAACGTATAAAAAATAAAAGCAGGAGCAATAAACATGATAGCCACTTTATCAAACCATGGCTTTTTTGTGCGGCTGACTCCTTGTTTCATCGGGTTGTTCCCTCCTCTTTTTTAAAAACTCCTTCCCCCTTTGACGGGAGAAGGAGCTGGTTAAACGTCTAAACGCCGTTTTTTATTGGATTCCCTTGCCTGTAACCGGATTAAAATTCTCCATGGCTGTCTTCCATGTCTTGTTCATTTCCTCGCAGGCAGAATCAATCTCTCTTGTTCCCTGAAGCACCTCAACCAACGTCTTGTAAGTAAAGTTTCTGAAGTCTGGCGGAAGCTCGTTTTCTCCCACACGGCCATTCCACATAGGAGCCAGATCATCCGTTGCCACGGTTGCGTCAATGACCTCCTGGAATACAGGGAGGACGTCCAACTGAGGCTGCTCTACGGTTGTTGGGATTGCGCTCAGTTTCTCACAGTAAATCTTATAATTCTCAGGCTGGAAGAAGAACTTGATAAACGCCTCTCCTGCAGCCTTCTTATTCGGGTCCTTGGCTGCTTCTGCAGAGATTGCCAGACCGCCTACGCCTGCTCCGCCTACCAGTCTGGTCTTGCCGTCAGGACTTGGAACCGGAAACCATCCCATCTCAAAATTCGGGTCTGCCTGAGAAATCTGGGAGAACATATGGGTGCCAGAATACATCATAGCCGCCATATCGCTTACTAAAAACGTGGTAATCTGAGCATCTGGAGTGGAAGTCCATCCGTCCTGGGCATACTGCATGATTTCCTTCATCTCCTCAAAAGTAGCTTTGATAGCAGGGTCAGAAAAATCCTTGGTTCCCTCATAACAGTGCTTGATAAAGTCTCCATCCTGACTGAGCACCTGGTCATTATAAGCCTTGTGATACCAAAAGCCCATGTGCCAGATATCCTGACCGCCTACGACTAACGGAGCCATGTCGCCCTTATCTGCAACAGCCTGGCAAAGAGCGATAAATTCTTCATACGTCGTGGGTTCTGTGAATCCATTCTCGTCAAAATATGTTTTATTGTAAATAATTCCGTTGGTATTCTCACCGCCTAAAGGAGCCGTATAAACATTCCCGTTAAACTCCATGGTAGTCAGAAACAGGGACTTAATCTCCTCAGACAAAGGCTCCAGTTTCTCGGCCCTCACATACATGGCAGTGTCTCTCATTTCCATAATGTCCGGGAACTCTCCCACACTGTCCTTGGTCTTTAAAAACTCGCTGTACGCTCCTCCGTTGCCTGGCTCAATGGTAACGGTAATATCTGGATTGGCCTCATTAAAACGGTTTACAATCTCATTCATGGCTACCTTCATCCCCTCGTCGCCGTCTGCAAAAATAAAGGTCAAATCTGTAGGGGCAGTCACAACCGAATCTCCCTTTGGACTTTCTGCTCCGTCTTTCGTCGTCTCCTGTTCCTGACCCGAAGCTGCGCTCGTCGCCGCCTCAGATCCCTTAGTCGTCTCTGCTGGCGCTTCTGAATTTCCGCACCCTGTTAAAGCAGAAATCATCATGGCTGACGTCAACAGTCCTGCAAATAGTTTTCTTTTCATATCTGTTTCTCCTCCATCTCATTTTCATATCCGGCCGGCCTTTTGTTTTCTTGTAACTGTACTATATCAGTTTTTGGGGATTAAAAAAATGCACTTTTTATAGTTCAAAGTGCATTTTTTTAATACGTGATCCTATTTCTGACTATACTCTGGCAATTCTTTTCCCTATGCCCTCTTTAAATCCTCATACATCTGGCAGCAGGTTTTCTTATCAAGATTATAGATAATCCCCAAACCAGCAAGCTCAATCCCACATGCCAGGAAAGGGACTCCATTTACCAGATAATAGATACCGTCAATGGTAAAAGCGCTTTGCACCATATTGCTTCCCGCTACATACCCCACGGCTGTCAAAGCTATGGCAATCCCTGTAGAGGCAATGGTATTGCCCAATTTTCTGCTGAATACATAAAGTCCGTACATACTGCCGTCGCTGCGAAAATGAAGCTTCCATTCACTGTAATCCAGACAATCCGCCGCCATACTCCAAACCAGCATATTAAATACAGTCTGGCCCACATTGCCAATGCAGCACAGAATCATATAAATCCATACGTTTCCAAGAACCCATCTCAGTTTACAAAAATTGATAAAAAAGCTAAAAGCTACGGCCCACAAGACCAGGCCGCGTTTCCCAAAACGGGCCGCCAAGCGAGGAACCATAAAGAAGCAGAGCAAAAGAACAGGCAGATTCAAAAGGCTTCCCACTGTCATGGCCTCAGTATTTTGATAGTACTCTTTGTAAATGTAGCTGGACAGCTGCACGCTGGACAAAGCCATCATGCCCCCGATGGTAGCAGCCATCAGCCCCAAAAGAGGCCGGTTTTTAACAGCCGCCCCAAGGACCTTTTTAAACTGAAATCTTTCTTTTTCCTTCCTCTCCTGTCGGATTCGCTCCTTTGTCAAACGGCCAAAAATCTCATATCCAATCAGACAACAAACGCCAAACACCACCGCTAATAAGGTAAACCGATAGGGAATTAAATTGGCGTCTTTATCAAAACACAGAATCGGAACCAGACTTAGAGCGCCGACACTCACCACTGTCCCGCCGATGCTGCGGGCCCTGGACAATCGGCTGCGGTCAGACGAGTGAGGAGAAATCACATTGACCATCGCCCCATAAGGAATACTTGTACCAGAATAACACAAGCTGTAAAGCAAATAGCAGCCTGCTATCCACATATGAAGCGCCCTTTCCGAAAAAGGCATTTCCAAGAAACAGAGAACTCCTGAAACAGCCAGCGGAAGCGAAAACAACCGCACCCAAGGTAAAAATTTGTTCCCAGACTTTCCCAATTCCCAGCGGTCAGGAAACGACCCAAAAAGCGGTCCCAGGCATGCGTCCAACAGACGTGCACCAAAGAAAAGTCCAGCCATCCACTGGGGAGCGATCCCCAGGACATAGGTACAGAAGGTCAGAAAATACCCTTCAATATAAAGATTTACAAAACTGCCTGCTGTATCTCCGATGCCATAACCAATTTCGTCTCTGACTCCAAAAGGGCGGTTCACAGTCCTCTCTTCCATAATTTTCTCTCTCCTGCCTGTCTTTTCCTCCCTCTATTTTACTCGAAATATCTTGAAATGTATATCTCTTTCTTATCCCCCAGCGCATGTTTCGCTCTCTCTCACCTCAAACCAGTCAAAGTCCGCACATTTTCCAAAACCAGTCAAATCCTGGCAGCAGATTCCTATCATGGTTCCCGTAAACCACCCTTCTTCACAGGCCTCGTCAGAAAGGAAACTGGCATTTATGAGAGGCCCTATTTTCATCTCTTCCTCTTGTGTATACCCAAAATAGAACTGAACCCTGGCGTCTGCCAGCCTCATTTTCAGATAAACCCCAGCCCCTTCCCGAAGAGGCACATAATCCGTCAGATATTCGTACTTCTTGTTCTCTGCCTTCAAAAGAGCGATACATTTCCCAATATCTTCATCTCTGGACACGTGAAGATACAGATAATTGTCTGTGTCATAAAGTAAAACCAGCCCAGCCATCTGCTTAAACAGGTCTGGCTCAAACTCCATATACGTTCCTGCCTCCATGTGATACTCCGTCATTCTTCTGGCGATTAAAGTCTGAGAAAACTTTGACGAAAGGCCGCTTCTGCCATACATGCGAATCCATCCCGGCCTGGCGCTTAAGGAAATATACCGCTCTCCCATAGGAATCCGCAAAGACTGATAGTCCAGGTTTAAAGCCTGACTGTCAAAGTCATCCCTCACCAGCCTTCGTCCAAGACGTTCTGGCGCCTCCTTTGCCTGGTCGGCTCCCAAAGGCATCTCAATCTCATCTTGAGGCTCAAAATCTCCACTTTCCAGCACAAGCCAGTCCTCTTTCGTCCACCGCATTTTCTGTATAGCGGTCTCCCGTCCCAGCATATAACGACGGCTCTTGGGAAAACGCCCTGCGTTTTCCGGATTCCGATCCCGAGACGCTCTGCCGCAAAGATGGACTGCATACCACTCTCCCTCTGGAGTCTCTACCAAATCACAGTGGCCGCTTTTCTGAAGCAGGATGTTCTCCCTGTGCCTGCTGGTAAGAATGGAATAGGCTTCTTTCTCGTTTTCCCGCTCCATAAAATCAGCCTGAAACATTTCATAAGGCCCCCACACGCTCTTGGACCTTAAAATAGACTGACCGTGGCCTTCTCCTGTCCCAGTATCGGCCGCAAAAAGATAGTACCAATCCTTCCTCTTAAAAATGTGTGGTCCTTCCAGAAAAATCTGTTTCCCCTGATAGATCTCCCGCACCGGTCCCGTCATCTCCTGCTTTAGCGGGTCATACTCCTGCAACACCAGACGGCCTGCATATCTTTTCGGAATCCTGTGGTCTGTCACCATACTGACCATATATTTTCTGCCATCCTCATCATGGAAAAGAGACGGGTCAAAGCCAAAATTATTTAATGACACAGGTTCTGACCAAGGACCGTGAATATCCTTTGCCGTCACCAGATAATTTTCCGTGTCGTACATATTGCAGTAAAATGATTTCACAATCGTATACAAAAGATAGAAAGTTCCCTTGTCGTAAGTCAGACAAGGAGCCCAAACTCCCTGAGAGGCTCCCACCCCTCTAAGGTCAAGCTGGGAAGTCCGGTTCAGAGGATACTCAATCAGTTCCCAGTGTTTTAAATCCTTTGAATGGTGAAGCCGAATCCCTGGCCACCACTCAAAGGTTGAGGTCGCAAGATAGTAATCCTCCCCCACCCGGACAATAGAAGGGTCTGGATGGAACCCACGAAGAATAGGATTCTGGATTTTTTCCTTCATTTTAATCCTCTCCATCACCAAATACAAAAGGAGGTTCCCGCCAATTTGTACAGCGCCTCAATAAAATAATAGTCTGCATACACCATCGTAGTGTGATGAGGGTTGCTGTGATAGGCAGAAGAACAATTCTGCACAATGGCATCGCAATTTCTGGTCCAATCCGCCCTGGTATCTGCAATCGCCTTTAAAATTTTTACCGCTGCCCGAAGATACATTTCTTTTTCCAGTTCCGGTACGTATCCGGCTATTTCGATGAGCCCTCCTGCAATCACGCACGCTCCGCAGGAATCCTCCCATGCCGGCTCTTTTGGCTGTCTGAAGTCTACAGGTATTATGCCGCTCTCTGACAGATTTGCCATACAGTAATGAGCCACTTTCTTTGCTGCGTCCAGATATTCTCTTTTTCCCGTATTTTTATAACTGTTTGCAAAACCATACACTGCCCATCCCTGGCCTCTGGTCCAGGATGAGCCTTCCCCATAGCCCTGACCGCCGTAGCTTTTTACTATCTCTCCCGTCTCAGGATCAAATTCCACAATATGGCGCACAGAACCATCTGGGCGAATAAAATTTTTCATGGCCGTATCCGCATGCATCTGGGCAATATGAGAAAATCTGGGGTCCCCGCTTTCTCTGGAAGCCCAATACAAGAGGGAAATATTCATCATGCAGTCAATAATTGCCCATCCGGGAACTTCCTCTCCATTTGACTGATTCCATGCGCGGATAAACCGCCCTACAGGATTAAACCGCCCAGCCAGAAGATTGGCGCCAAACATGGCAAGCCTTTTACTGTCCTCATTCCCTGTCAGTTTATAGTCTGCTACTGCCGTAGGCAGAAACATAAATCCAATATCATGGTGGAGTCCGTAAAAATCCTGGAAGCACTTCTTAAGCTTCTCTTCTGACACTCGTGCAATTTGAGCATACTGCTCCTGACCTGAGTCCTGATACAGCATCCACATGATACCGCCCCAGAAGCCGTTGGTCCACCAATATAGGCCGTCGTCCGCTCCCCAATCTGGCCTTTCCTCTGATCTATCATCATAACTGCCAGTTTCCAAGGTTGTGTATGGAATCTTGTCTCTGTTTTTCTCACTGACCCATTCCATCTTCTTACGAACCTTTTTCAAAACTTCCTCTGCCCAAATCTTATACTCGCTCATTGTGACTCTCCTTTTTGTTTTATTCTATCCTACCCCTTTCCCTTTCTTTTCACAATGCCTTACCGTGCTATTTAACTGATATATTCTGCTTTTTAATACGTATTCTGATAACCCTTTCGCTGTCTGAGTTAAAAACATTCTGATAGCTACTGTCGTATCAATCCCCAAATCTTTAAACAGCTTATCTAATTTCATTTTTAAATCATCATCAACCCTAACCTGTATTGTACTTGCCATTCTCCCCATAATCCCTTACAATAGGATTAAATACATCCAAAGGGGGACTTCCACTTTGATACACGTAAACAGTTGCGGACATGACTCCCATCACCCCAAACCCTGTAACATTGAGCACAAAAAAGGAGTGCCAGATTATCTCCTTCTATTGATCAAGCAAGAATCCTGGATAATGCAAAACAATGCGAAACATCCGATACACCCCAATGCTGTCATCTGTTTTCCGCCCCAAACCTACATCCACTATGGCTGTGACAAGATCGGATACAACGACGACTGGATTCACTTCACTTTAAACGATCAGGAACTCCCTCTCTTCTTGGCTTTAAAGCTCCCTATGTGCCAGGTCCTGTATCCCTATGATTTCCACTGTTTGTCAGAGTATGTCCGGCTCCTGTCCGATAATTTTCACAGTTCCTCTTCCTTTCAAGAGCAGATTACCGATGCCCTTATGCGCACCCTTTTGTACTCCTTGAAGGACTCCATAGACAAGGATTTTCAAAACCCACTTATTCAAAAACACTACCAGGGCTTTTCCAGACTACGGACCCAAATCTATAATAATCCGGCTGCCTCCTGGACCGTGCCTTCTCTGGCAGACTCCCTGAATATAAGCCTGTCCTATTTTCAGCACTTATATCAATCTTTTTTTCACTGCTCCTGCCAGCAGGATATTATAAGTGCCAGACTGAATCTTTCCAAATACTATTTAACTTCCACAGATATGGGAATTGGGGAAATCGCAGATTTCTGCGGTTATGAAAATGATTTGCATTATATGAGACAATTCAAGAAATTTGTGGGGATGACGCCTACCGCCTATCGCCAGCGCCATCCCCTGTAAACGACTATAAGGTAACAATTATTCTGATACGCCATCCTCCATGGTATAGCCTTCCAAAGAATGTTCTTTTACCTGAATGCAGATAAAACTGATTGCTGTGTCTTCTGAGGCAAAAAATTGACGCTTTGCCTCTGGAGAAATACGAATCCAGTCGCCGGCTGCCAGTTCTACGGTTTCCCCGTCAACAATAGCCTTTCCGTTTCCGGAAAGAATCCCGTAAATTTCCTCATTTTTCTTGTGCCAGTGAACAAAAGGCACAGACCCTCCCGCCGAAAGATGATTGATACTGATCTCTGCTCCGGTTAAAGAAAGTTTGTCGTGAAGTTCTGTTCTTGCTTCCTCAGATACACTTACCTTATTAAAATTTGCCATGATGCTTCCTCCTTGTAACTATTATTGATACATCAATTCTATCACCTTTTTGTTGTAATGTCAATAGTTACATCATTTTTTGGGCATCCTTCATAACATCTTCTATAGTCACACATTCCATCTCTCTTTCCATAGCCTGCTGAATAGTCTCCAGTCTTGTGTCTAAGATCGCATGAATATTTTTTCCCACAGGACAAAGGGGATTGGGGTTTTCATGAAAATGAAAAAGCTCTCCTTCTTCCACACACTCCACAGCCCGATATACGTCAAGCAATGTAATCTCCTGGATAGGTCTTTTGATACTTGCTCCGCCGCTGCCCCGCACAACCTCCACGATTCCGGCCCTTTTTAGCTGCTGCAGAAGCCTTCGAATGACAACCGGATTTACATTCACGCTGGAGGCCAGAAGCTCGCTGGTTACCTTACAATCGTTTTTAAATGTCTCAATACCGATCAGCACATGAACTGCAATCGTAAATCTGCTTGAAATCTGCATCTGACACCTCACTGCCCATTGATCTCACAAACTCGTTCCACGCTGACCTTCGGTCTGTGGTAATTGTCCAGAAGTCCATTGACCTCCTGATACACATCCGTAAGCTGAGTATAGCAATAACCGCTGCAACCGGGGATCTCCAAAATCGCCTTTGTCACCTCTTCATACCGTTTCAGCATTGCTTCCTCATTCTCCTCTGCATCCCCATAGCCCCAATTTTCATCGTTCACACTGTTTTTCAGAGCAATCCCACCATATTCAGTCACCATGAGCGCCGGCCGATTCTCTTGAAAATCTCCACAGCCAGCGCCAATCTCTCCTGCCCATTTTTCTGTCCTCTCTCCAAGCGCAAAAAGCCGGCGTTTCTGAGGCCAGATTCCTTCCGGCGTCTTGAAACTCTCCTGCGTGTACTTCTCCAAAAACGCCTTTCCCTCCTGAGCATAGTCATGAATACTGATGATATCCGCCCTCACATTCTCCCAGCCGTCATTAGTGCTGACCAGTCTGGTCGGGTCCAGTGCCTTTGCCATGTGATACAAAGCCTTCCCAAAATTCTGCTGCCTTTTATCCGTCAAAATTTTTCTGACTCCCCAGGACTCATTTAACACCACCCAGGTAATCACACAAGGATGATTACAGTCCCGTTTATAAAACTCCATAAAATCTCTGGTCAAATTTGCCATCTCTTCATCGCAGAACTCATAGGCGCTTGGCACCTCACCCCACACGTAAAGTCCATAGCAGTCCGCCAGATAATAGTAGCGGGGATCCTCTATTTTCTGGTGTTTCCTGGCCCCATTAAATCCAAATTTCAGGGTCATCTCTACATCATGCTGCAGCGCTTGGGCAGAAGGGGGCGTCAGGCCAGACTCTTCCCAATATCCCTGGTCCAGAATCATTTTCAGATAACAGGGCGTGTGGTTTATCAAAATCCGCCCATTCCCCAGGCTCACCTTGCGCATTCCAAAGTAAGTTCCAACAGAATCCAAAATTTGAAGGGAATACCCTTCCATCCGCACCAGGTCAATGGTCAGATCATACAGATTGGGATCTTCCTGAGACCAGTAATGCACCTCGTCGATCGCATCCTCCGGCTTCAGGGCAACAACAACCGTTGTGCGGATTCCGTCCAGTGAGGTAGTAAGCTTTTTTACGGACCTACCATAATAAGACACAGTCAGAAATGCCTGGTCGCCCGGCTCATACTCTGGCACGGTAACCGTAACCTCGATCTGATTCGAATCAATGTCAGGCACAATCTTTACATGTTCGATCGGTTTGCCCTCCACTGCCTCCAGCCAAACCGTCTGCCAGATGCCAGAGGTAGGGATATACCAACAGCGGCTGGGCTCCTCCTCCCAGTACTGCTTCCCCCTGGGCTGAGCGGTATCTGCCCTGTCTGCAGCCTTTACCACAAGGATATTCTCCTTATCTTCCTCTGTCATTTCCGTAATCTCAAAAGAGAAGGGCGTATACCCTCCTGTATGTTTTCCCAGATAATGGTCGTTCACCCACACCTCTGCCTCATAGTCCACTGCCCCAAAGTGCAGAAACTGTCGTTTTCCTTTCATATCTTCTGGTATCTGAAACATCCTCTCATACCAAAGACAATCGTGAAACGTTTTCTCCCCAATTCCACTGGCCTCTGTCTGGTATGCAAAGGGCACCTCTATCGTCTTGTCCATATTCTCCTTTGCGTCAAACCCAAACTTCCACGTTCCATTCAGCTCCATCCAATGTTTTCTGCGAAAATCCGGCCTTGGAAACTGTAAATATTCCAGTGTGTTTTTCATGTTCCTTCCCCTTTTCTTTTGACATGTATGGTAAATTCCCCTATCTTCAACCTCTGGGCAAGCTCCCTTTCTGACTCTGGAAGGGAATTTAAAGAAACGCCATTTCCATTCAAATCCTCAACCTGATGGAAATCTGATCCGCAGATTCCCACCAGATTGTGTTCCCTGGCCCATGAAGAGGCCAAATCATTTCTCGAATTGTGACGCGGATTTCCGTTTATGATCTCGATCCCATTTAAATGGGATGGATTGGCCCTGCTGCATTTTTCGCGGAAAGGATGCGCCTGGAAAATCACCATTCCATGTTTTTGCAGATCCTCATACACCTGGTTGAGTTCCTGTTCATAAATCCATGGCCGGGCCAAAAGATACTCCTTGTCCAGTCCATAAATCAGAAAATCATTCTCATCATGAGGAAACCTCAGTTCCATTCCAAGATAGACGGATACTCCCAGCTTCTGACCTGTCTGCTTCGCCTCTTCATATCCTGCTAAAAACTGATTCACAACCATTGCCCAGTCTCGGTAATCTTTTTTCCCATAGACACTTCGGCTGAAATGGTCTGTGACCACAACAGCCCCATACCCAGCCTTCTGGTACATGGTCAGTCCCTTTTTTGCAGGAACCTTGCCGCAGGGACTGCTTTCTGATGTGTGAAAATGAAGCTCTGTAAGGGTCATGACGTCACCTTTTCAAAATCGGAAGCTGGATGTTTGCAAAGCGGACATATAAAGTCAGAAGGAAGTTCCTCTCCCTCATAAATATAACCACACACCGTACAACGCCACACAGTTTTCCCTGACGTCTTGGGCGCTTCTGGTTTTGGCTTAATATGTGACTGATAATAAGAATATGTGGTTGACGGAGTATCCGACAATACCTCCATATCCTCTACTGCTGCAAGAAACAGCGTATGACTCCCCAGATCAACCTCCTGTTCTACCTTTGCACTGATGTATCCATTCGCTCCTGCTGTCACGTAATACAGCCCGTTGCCGCTGCGTTTACAGTCTGTATAACCGGCAAATTTGTCCACATTTCGTCCAGACTGAAAGCCAAAGTGTTGAAACGTTTCAAAGCGGGCCTCCTGGCTGAGAATCGAAATATTGAACTTTCCACTCTTTTTCACCAAGTCGTGGGTAAAATTCCCCTTATTTACTGCAATGCTAATTCTATTTGGCTCCGCTGTCACCTGGCCTGCAGTATTGATAATACAGCCGCTGTCCTTTCCGTCAAAACCGGACGTCAGAACAAATAATCCATACGTTAAGTTGTACATGGTTTTTTGGTTCATCTTTGTCCCTCCATGATTTCTTTCCCTTGTGAATATTTTACACTTTAGATTGTAAAAAGCCTTATTTTATTTGTCAACCTTTTTCTCACTCTGTCACATAAGACGTTCGTGCATATCCAAAGGGCCCGCTTTGCAGTCACTCCGAAGCTGCGTTTCCGACATGAGTGAACTGTAACGTCTGTTCCACCATCTGGGGCAGAAATTCCTTCAGGCTATAATAGATCTGCCCCTCTCTCCCAACTGTCTGCTCTGCGCACACCATAGAATTTAAGATCGCTTCCTGGGAAGCTTCTGCTGCTGCCCGAAACGCAAGATTGATGAAATCTTCATGAATCATAGTCTGGGAAAAAACCGGCTTTTCTTTTGCAGTGGGAATCCGGTTGGCAGTCGTAAAGCCGATCATCACCTCACCGCTTCCATGGCCTGTATAAGCCCCTGTTCTGGCGATTCCCACAGCAGTCCTGCGGATAATCCGCTTTAGCTGTCTGGCAGAAACCGGAAGGTCCGTAGCCAGAATGGTCATGATGGACCCTTTATCACACTCCGAAACAGCCATATTCTCTTTCTCCTTTTTCTGTTTCAGAATCCACTGGCCTGCCGGAAAACCACACAGCACAAAATCTTCCGTAGATCCAAAATTAGACTGTACCAATACGCCGATGGTATACTCCTTTTCTCCAACCGTAAGGATTCTGGAGGCAGAGCCGATGCCGCCTTTTAAACCATAGCAGACCGTTCCCGTCCCTGCGCCCACATCCCCTTCTGCAAAATCTTCTTCTGCACTACGGATAGCCTCCAGCACATGCTCTTCTTTTACTGCCCGCCTCTGAATCTGATTTATGGAGCTGTCATTACACTCGCCCACTACGGTGTTCAAGCTTTTTACCTCTACCTTCTCCTTTTCACATTGATCCATCACATATTGAGTCATGGCATCCCACACCAATCCCACATTTAGGGTATTAGTAAGAGCAATAGGGGTCTCCAGAGAACCCAGCTCATCAATCTGAAGAAGGCCGCAGCTTTTTCCAAATCCATTATGAACATAAGAGGCCGCTGTATATTTCTTCACAAACCCATTGTCCGTTCCCGGAAGGATAACGGTGACTCCTGTACGATTGGCCTCTGTCTTTATGGTGGAATGGCCTACTAAAACTCCCGGTACATCGGTAATCTTATTCCTTTTCCCCGTTTTCATAGTTCCTACTTGTAACTGAAAATCCCGAATTCTTTTCTGACTCATCTTCTTACATCCTCCTTTGAAGTATCATTCGAAACAGAATCAATAACAAGCCATACACTCCTGAAACAGTCAGGAGCACCCAGGCAAGAGTAGCACTTACAAACCCACTTGCCAGAATGCCCAGATACAGAAGAAGAAACATCGTATAGCCGCTGTAAGCCCAGCATCTCAGCCCAAGCTCCCGATTTCTCTCATCTGTCTCCATAATCTCCTGCTTCCGTTTTAAATCAGGGTTTCTCAAAAGCCGCCGGCCCTTTGCAATCTTTACTAACCCTCCTGCCATCAAGCCTATCCCCATCCAGAGATAAAAATTGGCTATAAACTCTCTCGTCCCTTCTTTTAGATACCGTATCGGTAAATCACCCTGGCTTAACCCCACAACCAAAACCGCTAAGGCCCCTAAAAATACGACTCCTATCCCGATACGAATTCTCGTTTTACAAATTCTCTCAAAATCCATGGACCGCTCCTCAAACACCTGCTTCATCCACATGCTTCATTCCTCCTCAAATATAAAAACCTGTTCAATCTGTCTGTCAAAAAATCTGGCGATCCGATATGCTAACTGTAAAGACGCATTATACTTTCCATTCTCTAAAGAAATAATGGTCTGCCTGGTAACGCCTACCGCATCTGCCAAATCTTCCTGACGAATTCGTCTCTCCTTTCTCAACTCCTGAATCCGGTTATTCATTCCACCACCCTTTTCTCTGTACTTTTGTATCACTGTAAAATCAACTTTACATCTAAAGTATAGTATACTTTACATTGAATGTCAAGTATTTTTTACATTTTGTTCAATAATTCAAAAAAGGGGCTGTCGCACTAAGTAAGAACACTTCTGAAGATTGTGCTTTACTCTTACATGAATGGGGATTATTCTTCCCGTTCCATGGAGCTTAACTGTAAAAGAGATATCCATTTCATGTTTCTTTTAGAAGGCGCGCCTGCTCCTGACCATGCAACATCTGCACGGTTCCGGAGCATTCATTCTGCACCTTGTTCTAAGCGGATCCTTGCAGAAATGTCCAATGCGCTTTTTGACTTGGGAGAAATTTCAGGTGAAACAATTTTTATTGACGGCACAAAAATTGAAGCGGCCGCAAACAATCCGGGACTTTTTCTTAAAATCACATGTAAAAACAGCAAAAATGAAGCTGTCGCTTCGCGAATTTTAATTCGTTAATGCGACAGCCCCTTCTATTTTTACTCCTTTTCTTCCTCCACCCAAAACGCCTCATACTGTTTTTTCGGTCCCCCGCAGACCGGACACCGTTCCGGCACAGATTCTCCAACCATCACATACCCGCAGATAGGACAGACATAGATCTCTCCCTCTGAAAACGTTTCCACCTCCACAGCCTTCCTCAAAAGAACCCCATGAACCTTTTCCGCAGCCGCCGCGCCCTCGTAGGCCTGCTGAGTCACAGGGCTTTCGTGAGTCCTGGCATACTCTCTCAGCATCGGATACAGATGTTCAAACTCAAAGTTCTCCCCTGGCACAAAGGTTTCCACCGTCTCCTTAAAAGCAGGCGGACGGTCAAGAATGGAGTAAAAGTTTCGCGCGTGATAGTATTCAGAAGCCGCCAACGCCCGAAAGAGATTGGAAATCTCATTCAGTCCCCTGCGCCCTGCCCTGTCTGCAAACATCAGATACCGAAAATGAGCCAAAAGCTCTGCCTGCACTGTTTCGTGAAGCTTCTCTCCTAAGATTGCCTCCTTTCCTTCCTGTGTATAGCAGTCCTCAGAAAGATTGACAATCTCATAGTTCAGTTCCCCATTCTTCTCATAAAAGCGAACGATATGGTGCTCCACATCACAGGCCCGAATATCCTTTGACACATCCTCTATCATGGCACCCCCGCCGCCAGTACAGATAAGAGGAATCCCGTCCACCTCATCTACAAACCGGGAATGAACATGACCGCAGAGTAAGTATTTCACCTTATGCTTCCATGGTTCATATGCCTTTTTCAGGCGAGAAAATTCTTCCTCGGACACACAATTCATAATAAAATGATTGGGAACTGGAATATGGAACGCAATTATCACCTGATTCACTTCCTCCATAGAGAGAACCTTTGACAAAAGTTCCAGCCCTTCCTCTTCAAACGTTCGGAGCGCATTATCCATTACCACCACTGCAAACTTGTCTGTCAAAAGCCCATAGTTTTTCTCTCCGAAGTATTCCGTATATTCCCCTGTGTCATGATTCCCTCTCAGACAATAGACTGGATTCTTTGCCAAAGCCTCTGTCATTTCCTGGATTTGCTGATAGTAACGCTTCTTTCCCGCCGGAACCAAGTCGCCTGCAATCAGTGTAATATCCGCCTTTCCGCTCTCTTCCAGCGCTCCTGCATAGACCTTCATATTGTAAGTTCCCAGTCCTTCGCAGCCCGGATCGCCGATTACGCCTATGGAATTTACATGTTCCAGCCGGATAATCTGTTCCTCAACCCTTACAATTTTCATTTCCGTCAATTCATTTTCTCCTCTCTCTTAATCCATGCTTCCTTCTGAATTCTCCAATGGCAGCCATCCCCTCTGCTGACACCGGTTTTATCCACTTTGCAGAATACATATGGCGCTGCATGATCAGATAGCGTATAGGCTCATCCACATAGCAGCAGGCAAACACCAAAAGAAACGGCCCATGAAATCCATAATTGATCCCATAAACGCAGGGAAGTACCATAAGATACATAAAAGTAATTTCCATAATAGAGCCAAATGCCGCATCCCCTGCGGATCGGTACGTATCATTCTGGGCCCAGTTACCCATACGAAACAACGCTGCCACACTGTAAATAAGAAGCATTCCCGTCCCGATGCGGTAGGATTCCTCTTTAAGCCCCATGGCATGGAGAAGGGGATTGTGAATACCAACCAGGGTCAGACAGGCGATTCCGATAAAACCACTGCACAGATACACCAGCCTTTTGGCCCGTTCAAACGCCGCCTCATGATTTCCCGCCCCCACTTCTTTGCCCACCAAAATCGTAGCCGCATTGGCAAAACCGCTGAAAAAGGCGATAACAAGCCCTTCCAGAGTTCGAAACACAGCGACAGCCGCTATGGCCTGCTCGCTCTGATGTCCCAGGACGATGTTGATCATCATATTTCCAATTCCAATCAAAACCTCATTGCACAGAATCGGAAAACATCGTTTCAGATACTGTCTGATAAAACTATGAGTCCAGCGAAAATGCCTGGAAAACTCTAAAACAAACGGAATCTTTCTCTTAATTATGAAAAAGAGAAGGATCAAAAGGTTCACCACTCCTGCAAGAACTGTTCCCAAGGCCGCCCCTGCAGCCCCCATTTCAGGGAATCCTCCTTTTCCAAAAATCAAAAGATAATTGAAAAAGCAGTTGGCAAACACAGAAGCAATTCCCCCATACAGAGGAATCTTCACCTGTTCAATAGAACGAAGAAGGGCGCTCATGGCCATGGCAAGAATCTGAAGGGGATAGGCAAACCCTACAATTTGCAGGTAAGCGATGCCAATCTTTTGAATTTCCTCCTTGTCCGTGTAAATATTCATAACCAGCCCTGGAGCCAAAAGGGCCAGGCACGCAAAGAGAATACCCACCACAGTCATAAACGAAAGAGTCAGTCCGTAAGATCGGGTGATCCCTTCCCTGTCCCCAGCGCCCCAATACTGGGAGAAAAACATCATGCCGCCGCCTACAAACCCCCAATATCCGGCAAACATCAAACTGGAAAACTGAGCGCACAACCCCACGGCTCCCACAGTCTTCTCCCCCAGAGAGGCAAGCATCATCGTGTCCACCATGCTCCCTGTGGTAGTCAAAAGGTTCTGAAGCGCCACAGGAACCGCGATAATGGCAACATGCCTGATAAAAAAACGCCAGTCAAAATCTGATTTTGTCCTCATGCCGCTTAACTGTCAGAGTTCCCCCTTCTCATAATCTCAGACTCCTCAATGCCGCGAATTACCGTCTCCCCCTCATCTGCCAGCTGTCGAAACTCTGCAATGGTCTCCTTCATCTGAGGCAGGGCTTTCTGCTTATACTCATTGATCGACTCCAGGGCGTCAAAAGTCTCATGAAAAGCCCGCTTTAAGGTCTCCACATCAAGATTAGAGTCCATGGCCTGTTTCTGGATTTCGGTTCCCTGAGTGTTTAACATTCTGGAAGTAGCTTCAATCATACTGTTGGTGGTCTGGTTTAACATCTTCACCTTCTCCAGCACAATCTTCTGGTTGTACAGCGCTCCGGCCACAGTCACCGCTACATTCAAAGCAGAGATCGTAACCGTCTGAGCCCTGTTCACAGAGCGGATCAGCTCATAATTATTCTTCCGAATCACTTCCATGGCAATGATGCCATTTTGATTTACCGCCAGCATCTGGTTAAAGTCAATGATTCTCTGTCTTAAGGGGAATAAAATCTCCTCCTCCACAAACTTTATTTTCTCTCCGTCTCCATTGATTGCTCTTTGATGCTCAATCTGCTCTGTCAGATAAGCGTCAAGCTCCTCGCCTAATACAATCTTCTGGTTTAACTCTTTCGTCAGTTCCCTCATAGAAGCCTGCTCCAGCTCCAGAGTGGTGTTGTCGTCCCGAAGTACTCTGGCTCCCTTTTCCAGGGACTGAACAATCTCCGCAATGGCGGTATCCGCTTCTTTATACTTATTAAAATAAGATCTCACCGGATTAAACAGCTTTCCCAGGGGACCCTTTTTAATAAAATCAATTCCCGACGGGTCCAAATCCTTCATCTGCTGGGAAAGCTCCTCCAGCCCCTTGGCCACCGCTCCGCTTTCCCCTCCAGCCTTAGACAGATCGCCAATGCGGGTCTTCATGAGAGCGTTTTTGCTGGAAGATTTCTTTACCACATCCGCTCCAAACTCCTCAATGGCCTTGGTCAGCTCCTTCCTATCCTCAAAATTATCAATGTTGGTCAGAAGTATCTCATCACCTTTTTGTTTTGAGGCGTCTGAAATCATAAGACTGGTCTCTGTGTCAACCCTGGTCTCCTCTTCAACTACCTTTTTAATCTCTTCCTTTTTAGGAATATCCAATGTAAACGCCATAGTAACTGTCTCCTTCCTTACAGGCTTGAATTAAACAGATTCTTCAGTTTATACACCACATCATCGGAATCTGCATTGATGCTGGCCGCCTCGTTGATGGCGGAAATACTTTCCAGAGCCGGAATGTCCGCATTGTAACCAATAGTATAAATCGGAATATTCAATGCATCAATAGGCTCCTGAATGTCCTTTAACGAATAGCCTCGGTTCGTCTCCCCGTCAGACAGTACAAACATCATAAGTTTGGCGTCAGGATACTGTTCCTTCGCAGCCAAAAGCATGTCTGTAGCCACAATGATTCCGTCAAAGGTGGCTGTGCCGCCGCTGGCGCTTAAACTCTCCACAGCCCCCTTAAAAGCAGACTGCTGGTTTAAATTAAACTGTCCCACAGGCACATTGATCACCACCTCGTCCGAATAGGACACCAACCCTACATAGTTGGTAGTGTTGATATACTGCATTCCGTTGATCAGAGAAGTTTTCAGAGAATTTAAAGGTTCCCCGTCCATGGAACCGGACACATCCGCCACAAATACTGCCAGTATAGGCTTTCCACTGTCCTTCTCCTTTTTCCACAACTCCTGGGCGTTTAAAAGAGTGGTCCCGTCAACCTCTCTCTGCTCCACCGTATAATTCAAATCCACATTAAACCCATATTCCTTAGCCAGCTTCTGATTTTCCTCTGTCTGGCAGAACTGGGCAAACTGCCGCAAAATCTCTTTCTTTGTCTCCTCCGTCTCACTTGTGGTGTAGAGAGGATTGGTATGCAAAAATCCAAAAGGCGTAAATTCATACTTGCGTACCAGCTCTGAATCATTGATATAAGTCTGATACTCCATGACAAATCCATCCAGAGTACCGGTCTCCGCTGCATCCCGCATCTGCAAAGTCGTATAAGCCACAAAAGGCACATTGGACTGAAAGGACTGAAATCCCTCCACAGCATCACTGCTTAAAGGGTCCTGGACATTGTAAGTCTGCAGGGTGGAAATCAGAAAGTTTAATCCTGTGGCCGAGGCATAAGGGTTTGTATATCCCATGGCAAATTCCCCGTTTGCAGTAGCCTCCACAATGGTCTTTAGATTGATGGAGCCATATTTTTCCACCAAACGCTTGTGAGTGTCTTTCGAAAGAAGGATTCCGGCCGTATTGTCCACAAGACGGTCGCTGACAGTCTCTATCTGTACCCCGTCTGCAATCAGCATCTTGCTCCAGAAATCATTGGAAGGCGTATAGCCGTCAGGCACATATTTTCCGGTGCTGATGTAATCCATCCCAAGTCCGGAAGCCACGCTCCGAATCATAACGGAAACTGGTTCTCCCTTCACCTCATATCCGGCATTATTAAACTTCTTTGCCATCTCGTTGATCCATCCGTCCCTTCCCTGTCCGCACTTTTCTGAAGTGGCAAAGATCTCCGCATACAGAATGGTATTAGGCTGTACCGTAATCTCATTGGTATCAATATCAGGAAGCTCATCCACACGGCTGTTGGCAAGCTCCACAGGAGACTTTATCACCTCAGCCTGCCTGGGGCCGATATTTTTCACATATCGCTCAATCACCTTTGCAGCCGACTCTGTGTTTATAGTCTTCTTTGATTTTCCGGCGTTTCTGGTAAGAACGATTCCAAAAAACACAAGCACAAACACCACTACGCCCATGGCTCCGATGACAAAAATCTGTAGTTTGTTATTCTTCATAGTAAATCATCTGCCTTTCTATTCATTATTTTTTGTAATACTCCAGCTGCTTTAAGAGCACGTCGATCTCCTCAGCCGCATGGCCAATGTCATGCTCCGAATAATCAACATTGGACATCTCTATCATCAACTGATCAATCCCCAACAAAATCTCCTCATTCTTCTCCAGAACAAAGCGAAGATCTCCCAGATTTTTTTCATACAAATCTCTCTTTTTTTCCTGAATGTCGTCTGGAATGTCATCCTTTCGATAATCATCTGTGGTCAATTTCTGATACTCCGCCTCGTCAAAAATAATCATCTTGTTGGCCATCTTTACGTATCCGTTAGCGAAAGAGGCTGCCGCAGAGTGGATCACAGCCATAAATTTCTGATAGCTCAAGGTATCCTGTCCAAATCTTCGAACCACAAGTTTTTCGTAATTCGCCTGGACGTTTTCCATACGCTTCATCTGAGAAACTGCAGACTTTGCGATTCCCCCCAAAACCTTACTGGAGCGATACGCTTCCATAAGCTCAATCGCTTTTTCCTCTGATTTCTCCTCACCGCTTCCCAAAAGCTTTATCTCTTTTTCTGCAAGGAGACACTTATTCATCCAAACAAAAGTCGGAACTGCAATTACCCCAACTGCAATGGAAGCAGCAGCCACTGCCGCACTGGGGCTAAAGGGCGATAAGCCCAATAGTCCCGGTGAGTACAGACAGACTGCTGCCGCTGCGAAGGCTGCATTTCCTGCGATAAGTTTTGCATATTTGTTCACATTTTCACCTCTTCCATTTCAAGACAGACGTTTTTCTACGAAGTCCCGCCGTTTTGCACTTTTTTCATAAACGACAGGCCAAATGTCCCTGCTCCGCAATTACAGGAAATACTTGGAACGGTTTTTTGGATATAGACCCTGCGGAATGGACATTGCTGTCTGACCAGTTCCCGAATCACTCTTAGGGTTTCATCATCCATTCCTGCGTAAGAGATGAAGATAACGCTCTTATCAATTCCGTTTCGATTCTTCAGCGTATGTTTAATATAACGTTTTATTACATGTTCCTGTCTGCCCACCTCTACAGCTCCTACAATCAGCCTGCTCTTTTTAAGCTCAAACACCGGATGAACCATAAGAGTCTCGCAGATTCTTTGAACAATCTTGGAAACTCTGCCAGTATCTAAAAGCGCCTTGGTTCCGGCAACAAGATAGCTGGAGGAGATATGCTCGCTTAAGCCGGAAAGCTCCCGAATCAAATCTTCAATCGGAAGTTCTTCCGAAGCAAGCTGTGCGGCATACAACACGAACAGCCCCATTCCGCAAGAGAGATGGCCGGAATCAATCACCGTTACATTCTCAAAAGATTCTGCTGCTGCACAGGCATTTTCATATCCATTCCCCACAAATCTTGCTATGGAAATATGAATCACATTTTGAGCCTCTGTAAGTTTCTGAGCAAAAAACTGTTCATAGTCCGAGATATCCGGCGAGGAGGGAGAAGCTTCCTTTCTTTTATCCGCCATATAGATTAACAAATCATCAGACTCCAGCTCAACCTCGTCCAGAAATCGTCCTTCTTTCGTATTTACATAATACGGAAGAACCGAAAGAATATTAAAATGCTCTATCAGCTCTTTGGGAATATCGCTTACACTGTCTGTGGTAATCATGATTGGAATCCGCTGTTTTCTGCCGCGCAGCATAATATGCTCGTCGGTTCCTTCCTCTTCCTCCCCTACATTGCAGAGGGTAACCTTTTCTTCTGGCAGAATTCTCATCACCGCCGCTTCTAGCAAAGCACCGCTCACCGGTTTTGCCAGATAGCCAGAAAATCCCTCCCTTCTATAGAGCTGCTGCATATCTCCGCCTGCGTTAGCTGTCAGAGCAATAACCGGCGTTTCCCGACAGGCTCCTCCACTCTGCTTGCGAAGGGCGTGAAGACACTCGATTCCATCCATTTCCGGCATCAGATGATCCATCAAAATACAGTCATACTGAATATTCTCGGCCAACACCAAACATTCTGCTGCACTTGTAACCGTATCCACTCTTACCTTTGTGTCTGACAGCAATTTTTTTGCAACCGTCAGGTTCATCTTATTGTCATCCACAATCAGGATTCTTGCCGTAGGCGCTTCAAAGCTCTGCTTGTACTCCTCCCTGAGCCCCTGGCGAATCCGCTTCTCCATACTGAAAGCTCCCAGCTCTTTTTCATCAATGATTTCCTGTTCCAGCGTCACCAGGAAGGTGGAGCCTTTTGTATACACGCTGTTGACCGTAATCTGACCATTCATCAAATCCACAAGCTGTTTCACAATCGAAAGACCCAGACCTGTCCCTTCAATGTAACGATTTTTCTTTTCGTCTACACGTCGAAAGGCCTCAAAAAGATGAGGTATATTTTCTTTTTTGATTCCAGAACCTGTGTCGGCTATTTCATAGGATACCAAAACTCGGTTTGGTCCTATCCGTTTGCACCAAACCGCCAGCGTGATGGAGCCTTCTTTCGTATACTTTACTGCATTATTCAGAATATTCACCAGCACCTGCTTAATTCGCACTTCATCTCCACAAAGCATACTGGGCATAGACGGTTCGATGCTTAAGTGAAATTCCAGGCCTTTTTCTTTAGCACGAATCCAAATCATGTTGACAATTTCCGAAAAAAACGCACCGGTTTCGTAGGTCACTGGAATAATGTCCATCTTTCCGGATTCCAGTTTTGATAAATCCAGAATATCGTTAATCAGGGTCAGTAACATTTTGCTGGCTCCCTGGATGCTTCTGGCATCTTCTGCGATTTCATCAGAAATATCGCCTCGCAGAATCATCTCATTTAATCCGATAATCGTATTAATCGGAGTACGGATTTCATGGCTCATGCTGGAGAAAAAACGGTTCTGAGCCTGATTTAACGCTTTAATCTCCTTTTTCTGTTTTTCTGTAAGTTTATTCTGTTCAATGTAAATCCGATTCTGAAAAATAATCATGATGCTTGCCATGGCAGACACCAGAATCACAGAAAGGGCAGAATCCAGATACGAGGAAATCTCCGTTTGATACTTTACGTACTCTGGATTATAAAAGGACACATAATAGCAAAGAAACGTAACGACTCCGGCAAGCATCAAAAAGAAAACTCTGACTTTTCCTGTCAGCACAAGGCAGACATAAAGGCAGCAGAAAACGAACCATAAAGGCGCTCCTCCATTCATTCCGCTGCTGGTAAAAAACAGAGAGGGAAGAAACAAAAAAGTAACTACAACAGAATTTGTCACTGCCCCTGCATTGATTTTGTGATAATGAATACTAAGGGCTGTGATTGTCATAATAAGCACCAACAGGACCAAATGAATCAGAAGATCCACATAGTGATCTCCCATAAAGGTTCTCACTAATAAAAGAATCGTCAGAGCCACCAGACCGATATAAGTCATAAGACAGAACATACGCTCCTGCAAATTGGCATGTTTGTCTATAATCGGAGCAAGCAGTTTTCTAATCATAGAATCTCCCCCTCTCCCAACAGGCGGTGAAGCTCCTCACCAGCAGCATCAAAATCAAAATCTTCCACACATCTGGAAATTTTTTCAAGCAACTCTTTACAGGAATGACCATGGCGAGTATATTCCGACAATTCTTTTATGATAGACTCCGCCGCATCGCTCTCAAAGGTATCAAAAGCGGTTGCCAGGCCTTCCATGGCTTGCTGCCATACCTCTTCTGGAATTTCCTGAGCCATATTGTCCTTCGCCTCCGACTCTGATGGGCTCTCCTCCTCAAGTTTTGCGCCAGTGCATACGGCAATCAAAGCCTGACACTCTTCATAGAGTCCCATAAGAATTGGATGATTCTCTTCTATATATTTCACATCCCCGTTCTTGCCTGCCTGTTCCAGTTTGGCGGCGCAGTCAGAAAGCCCATCGGCTCCAATAGTGCGGGAAGCGCTTTTTAATGCATGAACCTTAATTGTATAATTGGCCCAGTCCTGGTTGTCAAAATAGGAAGAAAGTTCGGTCTGTTTCTCCTTACTTTCAGAATAATAATTATCCAAAATTTCTAAATAAAAGTCCTCACTGCCTGCACAATAGCCGATGGCCTGTTTTACATTAAATCCATTTTGTTTCAGCAAAACTACTGGAGAAGCGGCAGATTCTTCCGTGTAACTGTCACTATCTGCTGCAGATGACGTTTCTTTAGACGACTGAAGCTCATCCGTTTCGATTTCCTGTGCAATCTCCACTCTCTTGCATTTATTGGGAAGGACTCTGCGCAGAATCCTCTCCAGCACGGAACGCTCAATGGGCTTAGCCACGAACTCATCAAACCCTTCACTCTTAAACATATCTCTGGCCCCGCTGACTGCATTGGCTGTCAATGCAATCACGGGCAGATGTTCATATTTTCCATTGCAGATTTTCCTTATCTGGCGTAAGGTTTCCACGCCGTCCATCACAGGCATCATATGGTCAAGGAACACCAAATCATATTCGTTTTCCATACATTTTCCGAGGGCTTCCTCTCCGCCTAATGAGGCGTCTACTTCCATTCCATAATTGGACAAAATTCCTTTCGCCACAGTTAGATTCATGGCCTCGTCGTCTACCACCAGAGCCTTTACCCCTTCACAGGAAATGCTTCCCAGAGGATTAAGTTCACGCCTGGAATTAGACTGAGATCCGCTTTCGTTTATAAAATTCACAACGGAAAAACCACAGAAAGGTTTATAAAGCAAAAACATGCAGCTTCCTTCTGGCAGCTTAAAATCATATTCTGCAATCAAAGCCACGTAAAGCGTGCTCCCCAGTTTTTCAAAAAATTCAGGATTCTCTTCATATTCTGCCTGTGCTACAACCAAATGAGTCAAGACTCCGGTTCCCAGCAAACTTTGCAAATCGGAAAAGTAGTAGAGATATTGTATTTTTATCCCCAGCCTGTTTCCAAGATTCTTCAGAGTACGCTCATAATATTCTCGTATTTCGCCGGAATACCGGTCCTGTCTGACATAGCACCCCACATACTGAGCCCCCTGGTCCCGAATGGCCATACAGGGTTCTTCATTCTCAACCAAATGGGGAATACTGATATGAATCTGGCTTCCTTTTCCAAGAGCGCTTGTAATATTCATAAATCCGCCCATTGTATGTACCATACCGTGAGCAATGGCCATTCCCAATCCAAGACCGCTGTTTTTACGGGTACGGCTGGAATCCGCCTGGTAAAACTCCTGATAAACTTTAGCCAGCTGCTGCGTTGTCATGCCGATTCCGGTATCGGAGATGTCAATTCCTAAGTTGATTCCATAAGCCTCGCGCCTGCATCCGATATGAATGTAAATGCCGCCCTTTTCTGTAAACTTAATGGCGTTTTCCAATAAAATTTTGACCACCCTGCGGATCTTCGCCTCATCCCCGATAAGCGCAGAAGGAAGATCTGCGTCAACATCAAACACCATTTCCAGACCGCTGTCCTTATTTTGCGTGGCAGCCATGGTAATCATGTCATTCACACTGGAGGATATCAAATAATCTTCACGGCTCAGGGCAATATGTTCCGTCACCAGATCCATATAATCCAAAATATCGTCAATTCGTCCCGCAAGCCGCTTTCCGGCTTCCTGAATAGAAAACATATCCGCCCTTAAATCAGAAGGAAGTTCCTTCTGCAGCATAAGGTCGCTGATACCTGTGACTGCGTTGATGGGAGTTCGAAGCTCATGGGAGACATTGGCGAGAAAATCTTCACTGCGCCGATTCGTCTCTTTCAGAGTATCTATCATCTTACGAAACTCTTTTCTCTCGTCCCGACGCCTTATGATAAGGAGCCTGGACACCCATGCGGAAGTAAACACTGCCGCAATTCCCAGAATCAGCCTTGCCAGCGTCACCATATCAATTCCGACTCGGATTCTGTCATGGAAACATACATGGTACAAAACCTCTACCAAATAAGTGGCCACAACGACATAAACCAGCCTTACCTCATCAAAGGTAGGAAGCACTAAAATCAGCACCGACATGGCAAGAGGCAAATCAAAGAAACCGTCCTCGTGAGCGCCGTAATAAAACAGCTCCACCAACATCAATGTGATGTATAAATATCTTTGAAACTGCTCTGTGCCAAACTGGCTAATATGGATAAACCATACAGAAATAATGCCGATAATCAACAGCGGAATCATCCACATTTCCCAAGATAAAATCAGTGTGAAAATAATAAGCAGAATACTGAAGGCCGTATAAACTCCCACCATCACCAAATGGGCTCCTGTCCACTGTTCGGCCTGAACCGCTTCTTTCTTTAACAGATTCCCTTTCTTTTTCATTCCTTCCCGCCTTCCCGCATGATATACTCTGTGTCCTCATCAATCATATCCAGCATGATGGCTGCAAAAGCCGGATCAAACTGATTACCGGAACACTTTTCTATCTCAGCTCTGACAACACTTTGGGGAAGCGTACTGCGGTAACTTCTTCTGGAAGTCATAGCATCATAGGTGTCTGCCACTGCAATGATCCTGGCAACCTCTGGGATTGCCCCTCCTGCCAGGCCATCTGGATATCCCTTACCGTCATAACGTTCATGATGCCATCTTGCCCCCATCACAATGTCCGGCATCTCTGTAATATTTTTCAGGATTTCTGACCCAATCTTTGTATGAGTTTTAATAATCGCATACTCCTCGTCTGTCAGACGGGAAGTCTTATTAATGATATCGTCAGGAATTCCAATCTTTCCTACATCATGGAGAAGGCCCAGCATATAAATATTTTCCTGATCCTCCTCTGACTTTCCAAAACGCTTGGCGATCTCTCTGGAATATTCTGCCACACGAGTAGAATGTCCGTTCGTATATTTATCTTTGGCGTCAATCGCTCCTGAAAGGGTCTGAACAATCTGCATGGACATTCTTTCCAGCCGACGCTGACGCTCCACGGCAATTCTGGTCTGCTTTTCCACCTCGCTGGACAAATCTCTCTTTAGCTGATCCAACTCAATCGTCCTGCGCACTCTTTGAAGCAGGATCTCCGGCACAAAGGGTTTCTTGACAAAATCCAGCGCGCCGCACTGCAGCCCTTTAATCTCAACCGACTGATTGTCGTCAGCCGTCAGAAAAATCACCGGAATATCCGATGTTATTTTATCCGCTTTCAAAAGCCTCAATGTTTCAAAACCATCCATCTCCGGCATATGGATATCCAGAAGAATCAGATTGGGCTTGTTGTTTTTCAAAAAATCCAAAGCCGCCTGACCGGACTTGACACAGCTCGCCCGAAATCCGGAGGTGACCAACATCTTACTCGCCATCTTTAAATTGATCGCATCGTCGTCCACTACTAATATCCAGTTATCCATATTCCCCATCCTTCCCCTAGTGTGTAAACTGTCTATCCGTCAATCCAGGCGTCAGGCAGTCTGTACACTAGCCACGATTTTCTTTCATGGCATATATAACTACATTATAAAGGAAAAAGCCGATACCTGCAAGATAACTAGAACTATTTTTTATACTCAATGTTGATTTTCCACCCGATTTTTGTTATAATTGCCCAAGGGAGGTGGTATGTATGGATATCGCAGCATTATCCGTGTCTATGTCTGCCAGCAGACTAAGCACAAACATGGGAATCGCCCTATTGTCAAAAGTTCTTGATACAGCCGAAGAAACCGGTGAGATCTTAGATGAGATGATGGCGGAGGCTGTCACCCCGGGACTGGGAGAGATACTTGACATTCGGGTGTAGAATTTTTGCATAAGAAAAGGAAGAAGGAAAGACCAAGTATTGGTCCGCCCTTCTTCTTTCCTTTAATATCCAAATGTCCCCTCTAAAGACTCATCCTTTTCAATCCAGTCTTGAACCCGAATCTCCCGATAATGTTCCTCGTCGTCTCTGACATAAACCGTGGAAATCCCCGCATTGATCACCAGGCGCTTACACATAGAACAACAGTTGCATCTTTTTACATACTCCCCTGTCTCTGTCTCTTTTCCACTTAAATACAGACAAGCTCCTATCATCTTCTCCCGCTCTGCACTGATAATGGCATTGGCCTCCGCATGGACGCTGCGGCACAATTCATATCGTTCTCCCCTGGGAATGTTCATTTTCTGACGAACGCAGACTCCCAGATCGGAGCAATTCTTTCTGCCTCTGGGCGCTCCCACGTATCCTGTGGAGATCACCTCGTCGTTTTTTACAATCACAGCTCCATAAAGCCTGCGCAGACAAGTCCCCCTTTTAGAGACCACATCCGCTAAATCCAAATAGTAATTGATCTTATCTCGTCTCTCCATGCCGCACCCCTCATTCCTTCTATTTCTCTGGATTCTGACAGATTCCAAAAAACACCGGACATCCTTTTTCTTCTATCACATAGAAAAACGGACGGTCCAATATCATTTCTGCTCTTCCATTTGGCATGGCCGCTCCCGCCCAGTCCATCTGAGTAAAGGAAGCCGCCTCGATTCCGTTTTCATCAATTCCAATATGGTTTTTCTGAATCACACAGTCCAGCCATATATTCTCCTGGCTGATTTTGGAAAAGTCTGCCGCCTCTGAGGAAAATGCCGCCGTCACTCCCATCTTATTTAACAGATCCATCAGGGTGTAACTGCTGCCATAGGAGAACTTCGGCACTTGCCATACGACCTCACCACACATAGACTCTCCATACTCCTCCTTAAAAACCCCTTCCAGATTTTCCACAGATGCAAGAAGCTGCCAAAGGTCTGTATCTTTGTCTGGTAAAAGAACATACATCCTTCCGTTCTTACAAAAAAGACTGGATACAGTGTAATTCTCCCCCCGCACAAACCAGTGAGAATCCATGGTTCGATTCATAAAATCGCAGGTCACCTCTATTCCATCCCCACAGGTAAAAATCCCTTCGACCGTCTTTTCTTTGTCAAACTTATCCAGCCACTCATCATAATAGTATACAGTATTAATCAAAGAAAAGACCTGTCCTTCTTTCGAGTCAACCGGTAAATCCAGCAAGCCATGGGTATGATCCTTTACCCAGGACGCCATATCCTTTCCGGCATTTTCGTCAGAAAAGTCTGTGTGAAATATTTCTGCAAAATATGCGTCCTTTCCATGGCCAAGAAATTCTTTCTCCACAGAAAAATCTTTGTCAATCCAAAACGAAGTGGCAATCTGAAGCTTATGGTTTTTCTGATTCTGATAAAGAAAACAAAACGCATTCTCACAGTCTTGTGCCAATAACTCCTCGCTCTCATATCCCAGCAAATCTAAAATCTCCTGCCGTGTCTGTCCATCGGCTCCCGCCGCCGCTGCAGACATGGCAAAATACAAACTGATGGGAGAATAAATCCCGTTAACATTCTCCTCCTTTAAAACCTGCACGGCTGACTGATAAGCAAACTGATTGAAAGCTTTGGAAAAATCGTCCCCGATCTGCAAATTCCCCTCTGCCTCCCATCGTTTTTCATCACTTTGATATTCTTTTACCGGATAGTCAGGCTTTGCAAGACATTGGGAAGTCAAAGCCTTTGTCTCTCCTCCACAACCGGAAAGAGCAGCCGCCATCGCCACAACTAACAAAACCATTCTTTTTCTCATGAATCCTCCCATTTAATTCCAGCCAAAGCATTGGCAAGCCCATTGTTGATAGGTTCAGCCGCTTCTTTTTTCTGTCGGTTTAAATATCGGTTCACATCTTTTTTCGACACTCCGGCCCCTTCCTTTTTCCTGCGCTCCTGAAAAGCTGTCAGCTTCTCCTTATGCCCGCACTTGCAGACAAAAATCTGAGCCTCTCCTTTTCCCCGCAGCTCCATTTTTTTATGGCATACCGGACACCTGGCGTTGGAGGTGCGGGAAACTGTCTCCCGATACCCGCATCCCCGATCCTGACAAACCAGCATCTCGGCGTTTTTCCCTTTCACAAGAAGGAGACGTTTCCCGCAATTCGGGCATTTTTTATTGGTCAGATTGTCATGACAAAAACTTCCCTCTCCCTGTTTAATCTCATCAATCAATTCCCCTGAATACCGCCGGATATCCTGCATAAAGACAGTTCTGGACAAACTGCCTTTGGCAATCTGCAACAATTTCATCTCCCAGTCTGCCGTCAGCTCTGGTCTTCTAAGGTCCTCCGGCACCAGCCCCAGAAGCTGTTTTGCCTTGGAAGTCAGGTAGATATCTTTTCCCCGCTTTTCCAGCAAAAAGGTGGAAAACAGTTTTTCAATGATATCCGCTCTGGTGGCCACGGTTCCTAAGCCCCCTGTCTCTCCAAGCGTCTTTGCCATCGCCTTGTCCCCTGACTCCATATAGGCCGCAGGATTTTCCATGGCTGACAATAACGTGGCTTCGTTAAAAGGCGCGGGCGGCTTGGTCTTTCCCTCTGTCATGGACAGAACCACCCCTTCCAGACAGTCTCCCTCTCTCTTATTCAGCAAACCGCCGCAAGAACTTCCTGATTCCAAAACCTCCTCTTCCAGGAAAAAAGACGGTCCCTCTGTCTTACTGTCCGTCTCATAAGCGGTCTTCCATCCCAAAATCGTGGTTGTGGTTCCATTGGCCACAAAAAGCTCTCCCCCGATCTTCACGGTCATGGTGACCTGTTCATACTCATAGGGTGGGTACAGAACTGCCAGAAAACGCCGGACCACCAGATCATAGATCCGCCGCTCCTCCACAGTCATATGGGAAAGCTGGACAAACTGCTCTGTTGGAATAATGGCGTGATGATCTGAGACCTTGCTGTTATCTACAAAAAACGGTTTTGACGGCAAAGCCTGATTTATTAGACGGCCTGCCAAAAGCTTGTAAGGCCCAACCGAACAGGCCTTGAGTCGTTCCTTCAAAGTAGGAACAATGTCTGAGCTTAAATATCTGGAGTCCGTTCTCGGATACGTCAAAACTTTATGATTCTCATAAAGCCGCTGCATAATATTTAAGGTCTCTTTTGCCGAATAATCATATCTTTTGCTGGCGTCTCGCTGAAGCTCTGTCAAATCATACAAAAGAGGAGCCATGGTCTTTTTAGGAACCTTTTTTACCTGAACCACCACGGCCTTTCCCCCTTTCAGCTCTTTTATAAGCTTCAGGATTCTCTCTTTATCAAAAGACTGGCTGCTCTTGCTTTTTTCATCTCTCCAGGTTAAAGTAACGCCTCCTGCTTTTGCCTGGATTCCATAGTAGGGTTTTGGCACAAACTGGCGAATCTGCTCCTCTCTTTTTGCAATCATGGCAAGAGTGGGAGTCTGAACCCTGCCGCAGGAAAGCTGGGCGTTGTATTTGCAGGTCAGGGCCCTGGTGGCGTTGATTCCCACCAGCCAGTCCGCCTCCGCCCTGCACATAGCTGCATCAAAAAGAGGCTCATAGTCCTTTCCTGGCTTTAAGTTGGAAAAACCGTCTCGGATTGCCTTGTCTGTGACAGAAGAAATCCACAATCGTTTCAAAGGCTTGTCACAATTTGCCTTCTTTAAGATCAGCCTGGCTACCAGTTCTCCTTCTCGCCCTGCATCCGTAGCAATGATAATCTCTTCCACATCTTTTCGATGAATCTGAGCCTTCACTGCCTGATACTGTTTGTTGGTCTGCCTGATAATTTCCAGCCGAAAAACCTCTGGAAGCATGGGCAGGTCTTCCATGTTCCATTCCTTATATTTGGGGTCATACCCTTCTGGATCTGCCAAAGTTACCAAATGTCCCAGCCCCCAGGTTACAATATAGCGGTTCCCTTCTATGGCTCCGTTTATCTGCTTTATACATCCAAGCACTCTGGCAATATCCCTTGCCACCGACGGCTTCTCCGCTATCACTAACGCTTTCATTCTTTTCTCTCCTTTTTGTCTTGCCCCTCGATTAAATGAAACTTCCGAAAAAGAGCCCAAAGATAAGGCGCCCCAAAGACTCCCAGCTTTTTCGGTCCTGTGATCAGTTCAGGAGTCTCCTGAATTTTTTTATACGCCGCGTCAAAGGTGCTTCTGGTAATGGACTTACTTCTTCTGCTTATAAAAATCTCACCGCCTTTAATGGTATACGTAAAAGGCAGCCCTTTTGTTGTCAAACACTCCTCGTTCTGGTGCTCTTTTAGCAGCTCCCAGACTTCATCATTCGTATAGGAAGACATCTTGTCTCCTCCTTATTTTAGTATCGTCACGCCTTCCCTTGTCTCCACACTGGTGACAGGATTCTGTCTGATATCCAGAAACTCAAGGCTTTCCGCCTGATTTAGTGGAGAAAGATCTGTGACATAGTTATTGTTAAGCCCCAAATGGGTCAGGCTCTTTAGCGAAGCGGCAAACTGAATGTCAGTCAACTGATTTCCATCCAGGTAAAGCTCTTCCAAATTAGGAAAACGAGTCAGAAAATCCGTGTGTCCCTCTAAAGTCACATCATCATACCACAGATTCGTGAATCCGCCCGACGTTTCCACGTAAAAGTTTTCCTTTAACGATACCTCCTTCATTTCCAGAATCCTTAAGGAGGGATTCTCCTTAATCTTGTCAAACCCAATCTCAAACATACATTGATTCAGATACAGCTCCTCCAGCCCTTCATGGTTAAGCACATTGGAAATATCTCCCAGAATCTCCATATTTTTCTGGAATCCGCCCCAACTGTTCCCCAAACGGCCGCCGCAAAAGTCCACGCGCTTTAAATTGGTCATTCCATCGAGAAAATTCACATTTTTCAGCGGCACTGCGTAGGTCCAGACAGAGTAACAGGTAAAGCTCTCCAGACCTGTCAGAGCGGAAAGCGCCTTAATCTCATCAATATTGCAGCCATGGAGAACCAGCTCCTTTAAACTGGTCAGATTCTTTACTCCTGCCACAGACATGAACCCACTCATATCCAGATACTCAAGCTCCCCCAAAGAAGACAAATCTGGATCGTCCTGAGAGGTTGACTTATCAATCGTCAGAGATTTCAGACTGCCTAATCTTCCAATCGGATTGTAATCCTGGACAGAAGCGTTATCTACCAGTCTCAGAGACGTTAACTGCCCCAATTCTCCCAAAGGTTCTACGGAAATGGCCTCGCTGTCCTCTATGGACAACTCCGTCAGATTGACAAGAGGCTTTAAAAAACTGAATTCCCGAAGAGAAGAAGACTGTAAATGCAGGGTCTCAAGGCCGGAAAGAACCGACAATCCTGAGTAATCTGTCAAGGTCCTTTGTTTGGACGAATCTCCAAACAGGTCTGTGGAATCGTCCTCCTCAATAGACAGAGATTTCAAATTTTTTAAGGGAGTAATCTGTCTGATATCAGGCTGAGGCACATTTATCAGAGTAAGAATCTGAAGATTCTCAAATGCAGACAGCCCTTCCAGGCTTTCGGCCCCTGAAATCTCCAGCTCCACAATCTGTGTTGGCTCCACCTTGGCTGCAATCTCAGAAAGCTCCATATTGGAACATACGATTCCCTTCAAATATTCCATCTTCTTTAACACTTCTTCACCAGGCCATCCATAAGTCAGATCCACCTTGACCAGATTGGGAAAACGGGCTAAATCGGACGTATCCCACTCCAGAGCCTCCAGCTCCAGAGAGGCAGCTTTGAATGCCCCGCTGTCATAAGGGTCGTCAAAACTGTACCAAACCTTGGATGTTTCCCTTCCGTTCTGGACCTTTATGTATGTCACCTTTTCCAAATCCTGGGCTGTCACAAGATCTGAGGATTTCTGAAACATGCTCTTTGTCATGGCCTCATACAAAGCAGACCCGCCCTTTGTGCGCACTTCCTCCTCATCCTCTTCCAACATCTCCTCAAAATCAGAATACCGATAGTTCCCTCCAATCTCTGTCTCCCACTTTTCATCGCTTTTTGTGGTGCTGCTTCTGAGCAAAAAAGTCCCGCTAAAAGCCAAAGCGCCCAGAATCACTGCAGCCGCGATGCCCAGCACAGCCCCTATGGAAGACGGCTGAGACTGGGGAATGGGTTCTGGCCCCCTTGGCGCTGTCTTTGGGGCAGAATCGTACTGGTGAATGTGATAATTAATCACCTGATCTTCCTCCAGCACAAACTGGCTGTTGCAGTATTCACAGACAACGATTTTCGGATTTCCCTCCATGGGAGCCAGCTTTCCCCCACAGGAAGGACACTTTAAATCAACAATCTTCATTTAAAATCACCCTCTGCTCTTTTCTTATTCCTGTTTTAATCTATTGTAATCTACTTTTCTTCATCTGTCTACACAGTGATCCTTATTTTTCCTGTATGGTTAGGCTTCGGTACTCCCTGGGAGTACACCCCTTCCACTCCCGAAAAGATTTTGCAAAATAGCTCATTTCCTGAAACCCACACCTGGCTCCAATGTCCGCTATCTTTTCTTGTGTAGACTCCAAAAGCTGGGCCGCCCTCTGAAGACGGATCTGTCTTACGTACTGAATCGGCGTTGTCCCGATAATACTCCGAAAGCACCTTAGACACTCGCTCTCGCTGACCATGGCGCTCTGAGCAATTTTCGCGGTGGTCAGCTCTTCGCTGTAATGCTCCTGCACATATTGAAGCATTACCTTCATCCTTTTTGCTTCCCGCTGGGATTTTTCTGACAGAGGAGGCTTGGTTACAGTCCTGTGTTTTGACAATAGAAAAATCAGCCTTGACAGAGCAGCCCTGGCCTCAAATTCATATCCTGCTTCTTCTGTCTCACAAGCCTGCCAGGCCATATCCATGGCATTTAACGCCTCCCTGTTCCAGGAAACCTCCCTGTGTAATAACACGCAGCGGCCGGCTGCATCTAATAGAACCGGCTGTAAATATCCCTGCCAAAAAATACTGTCCAGGCTTCCCCCTACCAGTCTTGGATGAAAAACAACCGAGCGCAGGCGGCAATCCCCTTTTTGTGCCTCCTTCACGCTGTGAAGCACCCCTCCATTGATAAAACAGCCGTCGCCCTGTTTGATATGGTAACGCTCTCCCTCTACAGCCACAATGAGACTTCCCGCCTCTGCTATAATTCCTTCCAGATCATCATGCCAGTGCCAAGGAACCCGTTCCTCTTCCATATTCTCATGATAACATGCAACGGGAAACAACGGCGTGCCATGCTCTATGAGCTCCCTCTTTTTTTGATTGATAATTAAATTACATTCCTCTAATATCATAATTCCTCCAATTTGAAGGTTTTGTCATAAAAATCTGGGGCATTTTTTCTAACTATCCCCAATTTTTGCTGGTATAATCATAGCATAAAACACGGAGGTTATCCATATGTTTCATTTACTATTAACAGTTATCTACTTATCCTTTATCAGCCTTGGCCTGCCTGATTCTCTTTTGGGTTCCGCATGGCCTTCCATGTATCAGGAATTTCATGTTCCCGTTTCCTATGCAGGTATTATTTCTATGATTATTGCACTAGGAACTATTGTCTCCAGCCTTAAAAGCGACTGGCTGACCAAAAAACTGGGAGCAGGCAAAGTAACTCTTATCAGCGTGGCCATGACCGCATTGGCCCTTTTTGGATTTTCTGTCAGTCATTCCTTCTGGCTTTTATGCCTGTGGGCTATTCCCTATGGGTTAGGAGCCGGCAGCGTGGATGCGGCGTTAAATAACTATGTGGCTCTTCACTATACCAGCCGCCACATGAGCTGGCTTCATTGCATGTGGGGAGTAGGAGCTTCCTTAGGTCCCTACATCATGGGATATGCTCTGACCGGAGGCCAAGGCTGGAACATGGGGTATGGCTATATCGCCTCCCTTCAGATTGTTCTGACTGTCATTTTGCTGATCAGTCTCCCGCTCTGGAAGAAGCAGGAAGCTTCTGACTCTGAACAGGAATCTGAGACGTCAAAACCTTTGACTCTGGCTGAGATTGTTCGGATTCCCGGAGCAAAGGCCGTTATGGTCACGTTCTTTTGCTACTGTGCTCTGGAGCAGACCACGGGCCTGTGGGCAAGCAGCTATTTGGTTTTGCATAAAAATATTCCCGCCCAAACCGCCGCCGGCTTTGCCAGTTTATTCTATATTGGAATCACCGTGGGCAGAGCTCTCAGCGGCTTTCTGACCATGAAATTAAACGACCAGCAAATGGTTCGCCTGGGTCAGGCTCTTGTGGCTGTGGGGATTGCCACTTTCCTGCTGCCCTTTGGAGAGTACGCCGCCCTGACAGGCCTGATTCTCATCGGCCTTGGCTGCGCACCAATTTACCCCTGCATCATCCATTCCACTCCATACCATTTTGGAGCGGACAAATCCCAGGCTGTCATCGGAGTACAGATGGCCAGCGCCTATGTGGGCATCTGCCTCATGCCGCCTATGTTCGGAATGATTGCCGCTCACATCACAGTAACGTTGTTCCCTGTTTATTTATCAGGACTTTTACTCTTCATGTTTCTTATGCATGAGCTGCTTCTTCGCAGCAGCAGAAAGGAAAACGGATGAAAAAAATTATCTTCTTAGACGTAGACGGGACGTTAGTAGACTATGAAGGATGCTTACCTGAGTCCGCTGTAACCGCCGTCCGCCAGGCCCGCGAAAAAGGCCATCGGGTTTATATCTGTACAGGAAGAAGCAAGGCGGAAGTCTATCCCTATCTTTGGGATATCGGTCTGGACGGCATGATCGGCGGAAACGGAAGCTATGTAGAGGACAAGGGGCAGGTGGTGCTCCACCGTCTGATTACGCCTGAGCAATGCAAAAGAATTGTTGACTGGCTTCACAGCCGCGGCCTGGAATTTTATCTGGAGAGCAACAACGGCCTGTTTGCAAGCGAAAACTTTGAAACAGCCGCCCTTCCCGCTATCCGTCTCTACAGCAAGCGAAAAGAGCGTGACAATGCCCCAAAGATCACGGTGCGGTCTGCATTTCCAGACATGATTTTCGGCGAAACGCTGTATCGGGACGATATAAATAAGGTAAGCTTTGTCTTGTCCAGCTATCAGGATTATCTGGATGCAAAGGCCGCCTTCCCTGATTTAAAGGCCGGAGTCTGGGGCGGAAAGGACGAAGAGGCCCTGTTTGGAGATCTTGGAGTCAAGGATCTTGATAAAGCAGCAGCCATTGATGCACTCCTTTGCCATCTCCACGCTGACATCAAAGACACCATAGCCTTCGGCGATGCAAAAATTGACATCCCTATGCTGAAGTATTGCAGCTACGGGGTGGCAATGGGAAATGGCGGGGCCGAAATTAAGGCCATGGCTGACGAGGTAACCGACGGGGTGGAACAGGACGGGTTGTATAAAGCGTTTGAACGGTTAGGGCTGCTGGAGTAGAAAAATGAAGAGCGACTACAAGTTTCCCAGAGTACTTCGTAGTCGCTCTCCTGTTTTGTCCAATCACCCCAGCTCCAGATTCTCCTGAATCCTTAAAAGCTGATTGTACTTAGCTACCCTGTCGCTCCTGCAAGGCGCTCCGGTCTTTATCTGTCCTGCGTTAACTGCCACAGCAATGTCCGCGATCATAGCGTCCTCCGTCTCTCCAGAGCGGTGAGAAATCACCGTAGTAAACCCAGCTCCTTTCGCCATCTCAATGGCCTGGAAGCTCTCAGTCAAGGTTCCAATCTGATTCACCTTTACAAGAATGGAGTTGCCGGCCCCCAGCTCAATCCCTTTTTTCAGACGCTTTGTGTTTGTCACAAACAGATCGTCCCCCACCAGCTGGATCCTGGAACCCAGGGTTTTGGTCAGAAGCTGCCATCCCTCCCAGTCCTCCTCCTGAAGGCCGTCTTCAATAGAAATAATGGGGAACTTTTCCACCAGACCGGTGTAATACTCTACCATCTCTTCGGCCGTTCTCTCCACCTGCTTTCCAGTCATCTTGCTCTCCCCCGGAAAAACATACACGCCTTTATTCTCGTCATACAGCTCGCTGGAGGCCGCGTCTATGGCGATATTGATTTGTTCCCCTGGAACATACCCGCTTTCTTTAATAGCCTCTACCAGAAAGCTTAAAACCTCCTCCGTATTCTTTAAATCAGGAGCAAACCCTCCCTCGTCTCCTACGGCTGTGGAATAGCCTTTTGACTTTAGAAGCTTTTTCAACGTATGATAGATTTCCGCACACATCTGCAACCCCTGCGGAAAATCCTCTGCGCCTGTAGGCATTATCATAAACTCCTGTAAATCCACCGTGTTGTCTGCGTGAACCCCGCCGTTTAAAATATTCATCATGGGAACCGGCATCTGGGTGGCAGCAATTCCTCCCAAATAGCGGTACAGCGGCATCTCAAGGGCATTCGCAGCAGCTCTCGCTACAGCCATAGACACTCCTAAAATAGCATTCGCTCCCAGATTTTCCTTATTTTCCGTCCCGTCCGCTTCTTTTAACAATTCGTCAATCTTTCTCTGATTTAAAGCGCATTCAAAGGCAATGGAATCTGCCAGAACCGTATTTACATATTCCACTGCTTTTGTTACTCCAAGTCCGCCATACCGTTTCCCCCCGTCTCTCAATTCCACCGCCTCAAATTTTCCTGTAGAAGCGCCAGAGGGAACCGCCGCTCTGCCTACCGCTCCTCCTTCCAGGCGAACCTCCGCCTCCACGGTAGGATTTCCTCTGGAATCCAAAATTTCCCGTCCCACAACGCTGACGATCTCAAATTTATCGTACATAAAAAATGGCCTCCTTATAGCAATCTAATTTACTATAAGGATAGCCATTTTCAAAAAAATCATGCGCCCTATGCTCTCAATTCAATTCCCATCTGACGAAGTCCATGAAGAATTTTCTCCATAACGGCATTCACCTCTTTGTCCTCCAAGGTGTGATCTTTTGCCCTGAACGTGATGGAGTAAGCCACAGATTTATATCCAGACAGAATCTGTGCGCCTTCATAGATGTCAAACAGCTGACAGCTTTCCAAAATTTTGCCGCTCCGCTGTACAATCACATCCTCAATCTGTCCCACCAGAATATTCTTTGGAACTACCATACTGATATCTCTGGACATGGTTGGGTACTTGGCGATTCCCTCATATTTCCGTTCAAAGGTGGTGAACCTTTGAACGCTCGGCATATCCAGCACGGCCACATAGGTCTTTTCCCCAATCTTATAATTGTCTGCAACGTCTGGATGAATCTCTCCCAGATATCCGACCACCTGCCCCTCGTATACAATGTTGGCCTGACGTCCTGGATGTAGATACTCTTTTCCTGCCTGTGGGTCATAGTGAACCTTTCTCTTCATGCCTGCCTTGTCAAAAAATTCTTCCACAACGCCTTTCATCACAAAGAAATCCATGTTGCCGTAAGCTCCCAGAACAAACTGCATTCTCTCGTCAGGAAGCTCGGTCAGAGGAAGACTTTTTGGCAGATATACATTGGCCAGCTCATAAAGACGTACCTCTTTATTTCTACGGCTATAGTTGGTGGCAAGAGAAGTCAGCATTCCATTTAGCGGAACGGTTCTCATGATACTGAAGTCCTCGCCTAAAGGGTTTAAAATCTCCACGGCTTTCCGAAGATCAGATTCCACAGGGATCCGTAATTTGTCAAACGCCTTGGGACTCTCAAAGGAGTAGGTCATGCTCTGGCTGAAACCGCAGCACTGGGCTGTCTCCCTGGCCGTCTGCTCCACCTGAAGCTTATAGGACAATCCGCCCATGGTAGCCTCTCCAGAAGGAAGCGTGGTGGGAATATTGTCATACCCGAAGAAACGTGCCACCTCCTCGGCAATATCCGCCAAACGCTCCAAATCCTGTCGGAAGGAAGGAACAAGCACCTCTCTGGCCGCCTCATCAAAGCCTAAATCCAGCTTCTTAAAATACCCAAGCATCTCCGCTTCCCCTATCTGAGTCCCTAAAAGCTGGTTAATCTTTTCTGGGTCAAAAGGAATCCGTCTTTGATCCTTTTTTTGAGGATACACGTCAAGAATACCGCCTACCACCTCTCCTGCTCCCAGCTCCTCAATGAGCTGACAGGCGCGGTTGATGGCAGTTTCTGCGTTTTCTGGATCAAGTCCCTTCTCAAATTTTCCTGAAGCTTCGGTCCTCAGACCGATTCTTTTAGCAGACAGACGGATATTAGTTCCGTCAAAGCAGGCCGCCTCAAACACCATGGTCTTTACATCGTCTGTAATCTTAGAATTTTCGCCTCCCATGATTCCGGCGATGCCCACTTCCCGCTCTCCATCGTGAATCATCAGCACGTCTCCATCCAGCTTGCGCTCCTGTCCGTCCAGGGTCTGAAAAGTATCTCCCTCCTTTGCCCTTTTCACCACAATCTCATGACCTGCAATCAGCTCAAAGTCATAAGCGTGCATAGGCTGTCCATATTCTTCCATCACATAGTTGGTAATATCCACAATATTGTTGATGGGACGGATACCGCTGGCTGCCAGACGTCTTTGCATCCACTCCGGCGACGGAGCCAGCTTAATATTTTTCACCATGCGGGCGCAGTAACGGGGACAAAGGTCTGTGTCCTCCACGCTCACCTTCAGATAATCGTGAATGTCTTCTGTATTTCCCGTAGCTTTTATCACCGGAGGAACGAAGGGTTTGTCAAAGGTTGCCGCCGCCTCCCTTGCGATTCCCACCACACTGTAGCAGTCCACACGGTTAGAAGTAATCTCATATTCGAACACCACGTCATGAAGGCCCAGAACCTCCACAGCGTCCGCTCCTATGGGAGTATCCTCTGGAAAAATGTAAATGCCCTCTTCTGGCGCTTTTGGATACATATCCCGTGAAGAACCCAGCTCCTCAATGGAGCACATCATGCCGTCAGATTCAACGCCCCTTAATTTTCCCTTTTTAATCAAGATTCCTTCCTCTGGCAGCGGCCCTCCGTCGTGGCCTCCGGCCACCTTTCCGCCGTCTAAAACCACAGGAACCTTCTGTCCCTCCTGCACATTCGGCGCTCCTGTGACAATCTGGATCACCTTGTGGCCGATATTTACCTGGCATACCACCAGTTTATCCGCATCCGGATGGCGCTCTATCTTCTCAATCTGGCCCACCACAATCTTCTCCAGATTCTTATCCAGACGTTCATATCCTTCCACCTTGGTCCCTGTCAAGGTCATGGCGTCTGTGTATTCCTGCGCTGTAACTTCCAGGTCTGGAACGTATGCTTTAATCCATGATAATGCTGTATTCATGATCTCCTCTATTCTCCTTTTTCTCTCCTCATTTAAGCTGGCTGCCCTTAGAAATATAAATCAGAATTGTCTTAAAAGTCTGATATCATTCTCATATAACAGTCTCATATCGTCAATCTCATATTTTAAAAGGGCAATGCGCTCCAGACCCATGCCGAAAGCAAAGCCAGTATACTTGTCTGGGTCAATACCGCACATTTCAAAAACGTGGGGATGAACCATACCGCATCCCAGAATCTCAATCCATCCGGTTCCCTTACAGAACCGACACCCCTTGCCGCCGCATTTAAAGCAGCTTACATCCATCTCCGCGCTGGGCTCTGTAAACGGGAAATGGTGAGGACGGAACTTTACCTTTGTCTCCTCTCCAAACAGCTCTCTGGCAAACTCCGCCAAAGTCCCCTTCAAGTCCGCAAAGGTAATATTTTTGTCAATCACCAGACCCTCTACCTGATGGAAGGAGGGAGAATGCGTGGCGTCCACCTCGTCAGAACGGAACACTCTGCCTGGAGAAATCATGCGAATCGGCAGTTTTCCCTTTTCCATGGTGCGCGCCTGAACAGGAGACGTCTGAGTCCTGAGCACAATCTCTTTGTTGATATAGAAAGTGTCCTGCTCATCTTTGGCGGGATGGTTCGGAGGAATATTCAGCTTGGTAAAATTGTACTCGTCATACTCAATCTCCGGTCCTTCCACCACCTCATAGCCCATGCCGATAAAGATCCGCTCTACCTCGTCTAAGGCGATGGCATTGGGATGGCTGTGGCCCACGCTGTTTCTTTTAGCCGGAAGAGTCACGTCAATCACCTCTGCCTTTAACTGCTCCTCTCTGATTCTCCTGGCCAGAGAATTTTTGCTCTCCTCCAGTTTTGCCTCAATGACCGCTCTGGCGTCATTGACCATCTGTCCCACTTTGGGGCGATCCTCCGGCGCAACGTCCTTCATGCTCTTTAAAACGCTGGTCAATTCTCCCTTTTTTCCCAAATATGCCACCCGAATTTCATTTAACCGCTCCAAGGCTTCCGAGCCTTCAATCTGTCTCAGCGCCTCTTCCTTGATTTTTTCCAGCTTTTCTCTCATCTTAGTCTCCTTTTTCCTTTCCGTGTTTCTTTTATCACTTTCAGTTCCTGCAAAATAAAAAACGCCCCTTCGACATTCACGAAGGGACGACTATTCTCGCGGTACCACCCTGATTCCTGCAATATAATTGAGGCTCTCTCTATGCGTAACGTGCATCTACGTCGCAACCTACTTTATCTTGGGCCATAAAAAACCCAGACTATTTCAACTGCGCAGCTCCAGCGGGAACTTCAAAGCATCATGGGAACTGAAAGGAACTTCCAGCCGGTGATTCCTTTTCTCTGGCAGAATCATGAACTTCTACTAACGCTTTCACAGCTTTTCTTATATAAAACCTGCTATTGATTTTAACATATGAAAAAGAAAAGTCAAGCATTTTTATAAATCTTTTCCATGCTTAATCGCCAGACCTCAACTAACCGGCCGCATCACAAAAAGGGCTATCGGAATTTGCTCACAACAGCCCTCCTTAATCCCACGTTTGCACAGTTTTTACATCTCGCCAAGACCAGACTCAACAGCCTCAGAGATCGTCTTTAAAGCCTCTGCCTCATCCTCACCGTCACAAATCAGTGTAATCTCTGTGCCGCTCTTAATGCCGGCAGCCATTACATTCAGCACGCTCTTTGCAATAATTCTTTTTTCGCCACACTCAATAATGACATCGCTCTTAAACTTCATAGCAGTCTGGGACAACACTCCCGCTGGTCTTAAATGAAGTCCAGATGGATTTACTACAGTCAATGTCTTGGTAACCATAATCCTTGTTCTCCTTATCCTTAATAAAATAATATAACCCTCATATGTAAAATTTTATTACAAATCTGTCACAGTGTCAAGTATGAATACAGGATAACCGCACCTCTGTACGTTGTAGCGGCTGCAACTCACTGAGGCGAGCATAAAAAAAGCAGGAAAAGAAATTTTCGCAATATTTCATAGAATTCTTTCAAGGTCTGTGTTAAAATAGTAGAACCAAACAGATGGAATAAATAGATGGAGAGATCGTGTATGAAAGCAAAATCTAAAAGAAAACACACCATAGGAAAATTTATTGGGCTGGCTTTGACCATTTCTATTTTCGCTTGTGGATGCAATGGTAAGCAGTCTGCTCCAAAAACAGAATCACGCCAGGAGGAGACAAAAGACACAGAAGAGAAAAACGAGAATACAGCTCCCGATTTCACAGCAGAGGTCAATGACGGAAGCAGTTTTCTTCTGTCTGAGCAAAGCGGCAAGGTGGTTCTTTTGAATTTCTGGGCTACCTGGTGCGGCCCCTGTGTGGCGGAGATGCCTGCGTTTGAACGGTTATATCAGGACTATGATAAAGAGGATGTGGCTATCTTGGCCATAAATTGTATGGAAGAAAAAAGTACGGTAGACCAGTTTGTGGCTGATTCAGAATATACGTTTCCCATCGCTTATGATGAAGCAGGAGAAATCAGCCAGAAATATCCTACCAACGGGATTCCCTATACTTTGATTATCGGTAAAGACGGTTCGGTAAAGAAAACTTATATCGGCGCCAGAGATGCCGAAACTCAGTACCAGGAATATAAAAAAGCAGTAGATGCGGCTTTAAAGGAGGAGTAAGTTTGAACAAAGAGAAAAAAAGACAGGCATATTTTTCGAAAGGGCTGCTGATAGCTGCGGTTTTGCTGCTTCTGGCAGGCATAAATCAAAACGGTTTTGCCCAGGTCAGAAATAAGGCGATTCGCATCTGCTATGAGTGTATTGGTATTGGCTGATGAAGATTTCTATTCTGGGGGAAACCCGACGCAAACTGATTCAGGTCATCTGTGCAGTTTTATATAACTGCAATTTTAAAGGATTTGCAAACGGTACGATTTACCAGGGCTCTGTAAAGGGCGTATGCGTTCCCGGGCTAAACTGCTACTCCTGCCCGGGAGCTGTTGGCGCATGTCCTTTGGGAAGCTTTCAAACCGCGCTGGTCTCCTCCAAATACAAGTTTCCTTATTATATGTTGGGAGTCATGCTCCTTTTAGGCGTTGTTTTTGGAAGAGTAATCTGCGGATTTCTCTGCCCCTTCGGATTGGTTCAGGAGCTTCTTTACAAACTTCCCACCAAGAAGGCAGGTAAAAGCCAGTGGACCAGAAGGCTTTCTCTTCTCAAATATGTGATTCTTGTCCTCTTTGTGATTGTCATTCCGCTGACTTATGCTGTTCCGGGCTTTTGCAAATATATCTGTCCTGTGGGAACTTTAGAAGGCGGACTGTTTTTCGTCACAGTAGACAGCCAGATCCGTGCCCTGGCCGGAAAATTATTTCTATGGAAAACCGGCGTTTTAGCGGTTATTTTAATTTCGTCTGTTTTCCTGTTCCGCAGCTTCTGCCGCTTTTTATGCCCTTTGGGAGCCTTTTACTCCCTTTTTCACAAGACCGCTATCATGAATATCCAGGTGGATCAAGAAAAATGTACTGGCTGCAGCATTTGTGTAACTACATGCAAGCTTGATGTGAAGCGCGTTGGCGATCGGGAATGTGTCCAATGCGGCGCATGTATCGGAAAGTGTCCTACCTGCGCTCTAGGGCGTCGGGTATCGTCCCATTAAATCCCGTGCATTTTTATAAAAGCACGCTCATATTCCACTGCCGCCTCATCTAGTTTTTTCATGGTTTCCGTTGAGAGGCCTCTCTGGGCAAAAGGAAAGACCACCTGATTTTCCTTCTCCGAATGCCGCTCTAAAAGGCGGCAATAGCTGGTAGCGCTGGTCAGAATGTCCAATTTACTTTCTGAGTCTTTCTGCTTCTCATAATGATTCAGAGCCTGTTCCAGATTATTTACGGCCAGTCTGGCCAGATCATGCTCCACCATCATCCCATTGCGTACCAGCTTTACAGCCGCTAATCCTAAGTTTTCCGCCATGGCAGCAAACAAAATCTTCTCCTCTTTCTGATAATGCCTTTTATCCGCAAAGCTGCGGATAAACTCCACATTCTGCCGAAAATTCTCCATAAGAATCTCATCATATTCCATAAAGCGCAGGCACTGCTTTCTTAAGTCTTTAGTAAATCGAAGTATTTCCTGATGCTCGTTTTTTAAAATCTCAATGATTCCCTGATCTACACCGTCTTCCATTTCCTATACTCCTTTTGAACTTTTGTCCCCAATATGATTCTATTATGCCCATAAGAATCTGTTCTTAATCTCCAAGAATCCTATCCGCAATATCCCCCGGAACCGCCGCAAAAACTCTGGCTCCTCTCTCTTTTAAAAACTCCGGCTCTCTGAATCCCCACTCCACAATAATATGGTCTATTCCTGCATTGGCCGCAGTCTCAATATCCACTTCGGAATCTCCAATATATACGGTCTCTTCCTTCTTTGCCTGAAGACATTTCAGCACTTCATTGACAGAATCCGGCGCCGGTTTCTTCAAGATTCCTTCCCTCTCTCCTACCGCCACATCAAACAGTCCGTCAAAATACTGGCGGCACAATTCCTGCACCCCATAATCCGCCTTATTGGATACCACCGCAGTCTTACATCCCGCTTTTCGGATAGTCCATAATAATTCCATGATGCCATGATATGGCCTTGTCTTATCTGCACAGTGGTTTTTATAATACTCTGTAAAATCTCTGTGTACCTGTTCCACCGCTTTTTTTTCAGTCCCAGAAGGCACTCCCCGCTCCATCAGCTTCCAGATTCCATTTCCCACAAATCTTCGAACCTCTTCGATTGACCGTTTCGGATACCCTGACTTTTCTAACGCCACATTTAAACTGTCCGTTAAGTCCTCTAAAGTATTTAAAATCGTTCCGTCTAAATCAAAAATTGCAAGTGTGTATTTCATTTTCTTAATCTCCAGTTTCTATCTATGGTAATTCCAGATTGTTGCAGTTTGTCATTTATCATAACACAATCTCAAAGAAAAGGAAAGGTTGCATTCCTTTCCCTGAAATGGTACAATCTCGTTTTTGACACTTTAAGAATCAAGCAAGTGCCACAACCCCTCATAAATA
>CAJTUV010000012.1 GCA_910579515.1 uncultured Hungatella sp. | reverse complement strand
GAAGCAATGACCATAGCTACAGTTCTTATGGAACTTATTGTAACATCTGGGACCATGACTATAAAGTAACTTATTAACCAATAGACAGAGAATGGATGAACCAGCATGATGGAAGAAGAATCTTCGGAAAGGATGTTTAGAATTATCCTTCTGTCTAACAAAAAAAGAATAAGTCTGTAAGCTGTTTTTCTTGCTTACAAACTTATTATACGAGGAGTGGTAAAGAACCATGGCAATCCAGGAAGTGATAAAGTATGATGTAGACAATCAGACTTTGATCTATAAATATCCAAAAGAAGATTTCAATACATTGTCACAACTTATTGTTCATGAATCACAAGAAGCAGTATTTTTCAGCGACGGGCAGGCGCTGGATTCCTTTAAGGCAGGGCGGTATACGTTGGAGACGAAAAATATCCCCCTGATTTCCAAACTGAGGAACCTGGTGTCGGGAGGAGTGTCCCCATTCCATGTTGAGGTATATTTTATCAATTTAGCCTCCATGATGGACGTCATCTGGGGGACGCCCAGTCAGGTGACAGTCAGAGATCCCAACTACGGTTACAGCTATAGCGCCGGAGCCAGCGGCTCTTTTGGACTGAAGGTCACAGACGGAAGAAAACTGCTTATCAACTTGGTAGGAACAGAAAACAAGATGTCTGTGCAGCATGTGCAGAAGTATTTTAAAGACTTCATTACCACCAGGGTGAAAAACCATATTGCCGTTGAGTTAGGAAAATACAGCTTTAATTCTTTTAACGAACACTTAAACGAGATTTCCGACGGAGTTGGAAAACAGGTAGAGCAATATATTGCCGATTACGGGATCCAGATCTTTAATTTTTTTGTGTCTGCAGTCACCATCAACCCAGACGATCTGGCACAGCTGAAAAAACTGGACAATTCTATGGCTCAAAAGAGATTCGAGGCCCTGGGAAATCGGGATGCAAAGGTCATTGAGGCAGAGGGGCTGGCCCGTTCCAGACAGATTCAAGGCTATACGTGGCAGCAGGAGCAACAGTTTGACGTCAGCAAAGCTTTTGCTCAGAATGAAGGATTTGCAGGCAATCCGGCCAATATGATGGCTCAGATTCCTTTGGCATTTTCTATGGGAGATATGCTAAAGGACAGCGTGGCTATAGGCATGCAGTCTGCGCAGAGTGCATCAACAGCAGACAGTCAGGGAAAAACTTGCCCAAAATGTGGGACTGTCCTGAGCGAAGGAATGAAGTTCTGTCCGAACTGCGGGGAGAAGGTCCAGGTACAAACGGCTGTTTTTTGCACAGAGTGCGGAACGCAGATTGATAAAGATGCAAGATTCTGTCCGAACTGCGGAACGAGGAGGGATGGCAGATGAAATTTTTGTTCTGTGGAATCGCCCTGGTGATTCAGCCGTTTTTCTTCTATGTGGTATACAGAAAACAGGAAAAAGAGGAAGCTGCATTAAAGATGCCTATGGTGTATTTCAGCGTCTTTTATCTGGTGGCCCAGATGTATGTTTTTGTCAAGTACTGTTTAAGGCTTCAGGGTGAGTATGAAAAATATTCCTATCTCATACAAAGCGTGATTTTGATTCTGTTTGTCTTGGCAGAGTCGGCATTACTTTTTGGCAACAAATACATAAAAAGAGTAGATAAGGAAGAAAAGGACAGGATCTCAGACTTTAAGGATTTGGTACGGGAAGTGGAGCTTCAGATTGTTCAGACAAAGGATGAAACCATGAAGGCCAGCCTTCAGAAAGTTTATGAGGCAATGCGGTATGAAGATCCAGTCACCAACCAAAATGCAGCCGGCGAAACCCAAAAGATAAAAGAATTGCTGGCCCACATTTCTGAGATCAATGACTTGGAATTGATGGATAAACGCTGTAAAGAAATTCAAAAATTGATTGAAATGAGACGGATAAAAAATACTAGGAGGTAATCATGGAAGCCATTAAATGTCCAAACTGCGGCAGTGAAAAGTGCAAAGAATTGACAAAAGAACAATGGCAGTGCCTTGCCTGTGATAATATATTTCTTATTTACGATTCGTCAAAAGAGTTTCGGCAAACCGATGAGCATATCAGCGAAGTTCATGAGGATTTGAAGAACCAAATCAAGGAATTGGCCCAGAAGAGCGGCAATACAGAACTGGAACAAAAGTATGAAAACGCGTTCCACTTAATTGAGATCGGAAAATATGTGGAGGCAGAGGAAACGTTTAACGTTTTGTGCAAGGAGTTTTCTATGTATTATAAGTCCTGGTATGGAAAGATTCTGATTCATACCAGAAATCTGCAGCGGACAGAGGAGGAGGTAATCCAGTCTCGCGAGTTTTTTACGTTCCTCAAATATATGAGAGCCTGTAAAGACTATCCAGAGGAGATTGAGAAGAAACTGAACGCGTATTTACAACGGGTGATTCAGGGCAACAAAGCCATGGTACAGCAGCGGTATGAGATCATAAAGAAGGAGCACGAGGAGCAGGAAAAGCTTAAAGCAGACAGAACGCAGAGACTCAAGCAGGAATTAGGGGAGAATCAGGAGAAGCAAAAGGCGCTGGAGGAAGTTCTTAAAGAACAAGTCGGAAAGGCGGATGCAGAGAAAAGAAAGGCAGGCTTAATCATAAACCTGATTGCGTGGGCGACGCTTATTTTTCTGGAGTGGAAGGTTGTCAAAATCATCTTTATCAGCTGGATCGGAAAATCCATAGACGCCGTCAACGCGCCGCTTCCCTCAGCAGGCGCGGCCGGAGCAGGGAATAGCTTTGGAAATGCAGCCTTAAATTTCGTGGCGATTCCGGTTAAGTTTATTATCGGCGTGGTGGTTGCTGTTGCGATCTTTACGATTTTGATACATATCTCTGACTTGATTAAAAAGGGAAAGACAAAACAGATCGAAGGGAAGTTGATTACTGAGAAAGGGAATTTAGAGTCTGTTGTTTTGGCAGGGAAACAGAAAATGGAAGCGTTAACTTCTTTGGAAAATGAAAATGATGGCAAAGAGGATATAATAAGGAATCTGGATCAGAAACTAAGAGGCTTTGATAAAATTACAAAAGAGCTATTTGGAGGAGAATAATGGACTATTTGGAAGACGGAAAATGGTTCGATTATAAAAAAAGAATGGAGGAAGGAAGAACCTTTCGGGCTTATACGATTGCAAAGATGGAAGCCATAAATGCACCTTCTGCCACGGCGTATTTTAATATGTGGAATATCATTTCATACAAGCTCGCTTTGGGGTCTCATATTTCTGGATTCAGAGAAGAAAGCGAGGAAGATGAAAAGGACCCATGGGATCAATTATATAGCGGGATGGATTTCATTGCAGAGGCAATGAAATACGACGACTGGGACGACAGTTTTAAAGAGCGGGTAGTCGGAAAATATGTGATAGATGTCCAATCTGCAGAAAAAAAGGCGCTTGTGAGAAATATCTACGATATAGGAGTAGAGAGTCTGAATCATCCGATCTTACAGAAAATAAGTACGTTTTCTTCTGTTCTTTACAAAGCCATGGTAAAAGGGGAGATAAGCGAGGACGAGTGTTGGGGAGAGCTGTGGTGGAAGTATTTTTATGCCCTGGACTGGGATCATTTGGAATACGAGGATGTAGTCATGCTTCTTGACAGCTGTTACTGCGAGATAGAAAAGAAGATAGAGGAGTATGAAAAGGAAAAGCTAAAAAACCAGGGGAAGCTGTTTGGCAGAGGAAAAGCCCTTGCAAAAACAGAACAGAAGCTGGAGAATTACAGAAAGAAACTGGAAAAAGCAAAAAAAGTAATTGATATGCACAATAATGTGGTTTTAAACCTTCTTTGTTCAATGGATATGGATGCCATTTGGAATCATATTTCCGAACATTTCTTTAGCGGAGAAACCGGTGAAAAATTGTATGAGACAGCTGTAGCGCTGGGGTGGGAAGAACAGGAAGAGAATATGGTTTCAGAGTCATAAGCTAAAAAAAAACGCGCCATGAACATACTGTCCTTTTAACGCATATTTTAAATAAAGAAAAACTTCCAATGTGTGTTCGTCACACTTTGGAAAGGGAGGGGAGCATGATGAACCATATTGCGTGGAAGGATGAGTATAATATTGGAGTGGACAGGATTGACAAGGAACACCAGAGACTTTTTAAGATCATTAACAAGCTTTTTGCGCTGGAGGAGAAAGAGAGAAATAATCCCAGAATTTGCCAAGAAGGAATCAAGTTTTTGAAGGAACATGCTGTAAAACATTTTGAAGAGGAAGAGGCATACATGGAATCCATTGGATATGAGGATTTGGAGATGCATCGTCGTTTACATCGGGGATTCAGAGAGGAGACTCTTCCAGAGTTGGAACAGGAGCTGATTCGGACAGATTATGCTCCAGACACAGTGGACCATTTTCTCGGAGTCTGCGTCGGATGGCTGATTGGACATACTCTTACAGAAGACAGGGCCATAACTGGAGAGAAGACGAGCAAATGGGGGAAGCTTTTGCCAGAGGAAGAGCTTGAAGCTATAAAAGACGTTATCACAAAGCTTGTTCAGGATTTGTTCCAGCTGGAAGCCAAAGAGGTCAGCGACGCCTATGGCGGAGAAAAGTTTGGAAAGGGAGTTTATTATCGTCTCGTCTACGATATGGGGGAAAAAGATAAGCAGTGGGAGGTTATTCTGGTTTTTGAGGACAGAACCCTTATCAACACAGTGGGAAAGATTATGGGAATTCGGTCCAATAAACTGGATATTATGCTGATGAACGCTACTAGATATGTGGCCAGGCAGTTTGTATGGCGGATTTTTCAACAGTTCTCTTTTCTAAAAACGTATGAAATAAAAGAAGAGAATTTCCTGACCTACCATCAATTTCAGGAAGTATTTGAAAAGAAGAATCCCCGAGTAAGTCTGTTATTTAACACAAAGAAGGGATACTTCTCCTATTGCATGATTGCATCTCCACTTCTGAAGCAGGGGATTGGTATTCCCATTGGAGTGGATAATGCCATGTCAGAGATCGAAAACTATCTGTTGATCCGAGAGGAGGCCCCCAAACCTAAGGTACTTGTGGTGGATGATTCAATGACCATCCGGCGTGGGATGAAAGGATTACTGGGGGAAGACTATGAAGTTAATATGGTAAAGTCGGGAACAGCAGCTATTCGGGCAATTACGCTGGACCGGCCAGACTTGGTCTTATTGGATTATGAGATGCCAATTTGCGATGGAAGACATATGCTGGAGATGCTCCGATCAGAGGAGGATTTTGCCGATGTTCCTGTCATTTTTCTGACCAGCAGGGATGATAAGGACAGTGTACAAAAAGTCTTGGAACTGAAACCAGAAGGGTATATATTAAAACGTTTAAAACCAGTGGAGATTAAGAAGAGGATCGATGCGTATTTTCATCATTAAAACACAAAAATCTTTGTAAAAGCCTGCCAGAACCCCTGAACAGTTCTGCCAGGCTTTTTACAATTTATGTTTCCTGTGATTTGGGATTTTCTGTCTCCTTATCCACCAGATACGGGGGGGTGCTTAAATTTTCTTTTTTATCATGAATCAAGCGGGCTCCAATCCAGATGATCAGGGCTGCAGACATAAAACGTGGGAGGACGTTATTCCAATAGCGAAACATGGATAAAAGGGTATCGGACCAGAAAAATAGGTGAGAAATGGTGTTTAGGACCTCCCAAAGTTCGTTCCAGAAAATACTAATTCCCATAAAAATAAGGAGAAATGCCAGCGGCTTTCTGTGATTCTGCATGAGTTCTCCCAGTTCATTGGGCTGAATATGAAAAAGGTAATCGTCCTCAATGGAGAAAAACTCCTCCGCAGGCATAGTATTTAAATTGTTTGTGTGAAAGAAGCTGTAAAACCACAAAATTGGAAGAAGGTAAAATAAAGGAGGAAACAGTATATTGGAAAAGGCAACAATCCCCCAAAAGATAATCATGATACTTGCTCCCATTTTGTAGAAGCCCAAAAACATCTCGCCGGCACCAGGAATGAGTGATATGAAAAAAGTTAATACCTTGCTTCTCTTATTCGTCATGTAACAATCCCTCCCTATCCCATAATTGATCAGAAAATTCCAGAAGTCTTTCTGCCCAGATCTGAAGCTTTTCTGTCGCCTCTACATGTAACGGCGTGTAATCAGAAAAAAGCTGCAAAAACCTCATCTCCTTTTTCGTGGCAGGAGTGGTGAGGATGAAGCATACACAGCAGGAGACAGCGACGCTGACTTTTAATCCATAGGTAAACAGTTCCAGCTTTTTTGAAAGCCGGTTGGAATGGGCAATCAGCTGCACATCCATCTGTCGGCTGCGTTCCAGAATAGAGGCTTTCAGATTGGAAGGAGCTTTGATAAGTCCTTGGGTTTCCACCATGTCTGCCAACTGATCAGCATAAAAACTATTTCTAGATGCATCTGCGAGAAATGACAGGTTAGGCGTATGATTCTGCGTTTGTCTATCCATCCCATAAATCCTCCTTCCTGTATAACTTTTTCAGCATTGCCTTGGCCCGATAGACCTGAGTCTGAAGGGTTTTTAAATTTTTTCCAGTCTTTTTAACCATCTCTGTAAGTGTTATCTCATGGTAAAAATAGTCGAGAGCCACCTCTTTGTACGGAGATTTTAATTGAATACAGCAGTCATAAAGCTGACTTTTAAGGGAGCGCTCCATCACATCCCTCTCCGGTGTAGGAGACAAGTCAGAACAGGCGATAAAATACTGCTCCTCAGTGGGAATCTGCCTGCGGCCTGCGGCCTTTAAATAGTCCAGACATTTATTGGTGGCAATCCTGCAAAGCCATGCCCGTTCATTTTTTCCATCAAAATGGGACATATTTTTGTAGGCGGCAAGGAAGGTCTCCTGGGCAAGATCCTGGGCGTCGAAATAGTCTTTTGTCAGTTGGAAGCATATGGAATAGATCAGATTTTGATAGGTATCAATCCATTGTTCCAGTTGTGCCTCAGCGTGAATCTTCCTCACCCCCTTCCTAGTTATTATAACGACATTACTTGGGTTTTGTCTTCAAAAAAAATGGAAATCTTTTAGAAACTGTGGTACACTAGAAAATATCAAAGGTCAAAAGGAGGAAGCGAAGCATGATGATTGAACTTGGAAGGAAAAAACGTCAGGCCATACAGTCAATCTGTGAAGAAAGTAAGGAAGTGCTGATACGCGGAGCCATGGAAGGAACTGTGGGACGGGTATGGGTTCCAAAACTGGAAAATTCCTCTTATTGTCTGATTGTGGTAGGGGATTTTGCGTATCTTTTGGGTCTTCCGCCAAGAGGGAAGGGAGCGCTGGATTTAAAGAGCCAGATTTATGAGTCTGCGTCCCGGGCATTTTTGTATCCTCAAAACGGACGCTGGTCTCAATGGCTGGAGGAACAGTTTTTGGGGCAGACACGACTGGTAAGCCGGTATGCTTTAAAAAAAGAGGAGCATCACTTTGATATTGGCATGTTAAAGCAGTATATTGCCACAGTTCCCAAGGGAATCCGCATAAAACGGATTGATGACCGCCTGTATCATCTGGCGCTCAAGGAAGAGTGGAGCAGAGATCTTTGTTCCAATTTTGAGGACGAGAGACATTTCAGAGAATCCGGCTTCGGCTATGTGGCTATGAAAGGAAGGGAGATTGTGGCTGGCTGTTCTGCATATGGAGCCAGCGAGGGGATGATGGAGATTGAAGTGGATACCAGGAAGGATTTCCGCAGACAGGGTCTGGCGCTGGCGTGCAGTGCGGCGTTTCTTTTGGAATGTCTGGAAAAAAATCTTATTCCCAACTGGGACGCCATGAATCTGCAGTCTGTCGGGCTGGCAGAAAAGCTGGGATATGTATATGACAAGGAATACCAGGTATATCAATTAAAGGAAATGGAAGAAACTTTTATCTTATAGAGAGGAGATTTATATGGACAGAGACAAGATTTTTCATGCAGTAGACCATACGCTGCTGACACAGGGGGCCACCTGGGAGGAGATACGTCAGATTTGTGACGACGCTGTAAAATATGGCACGGCTTCCGTTTGCATTCCGCCATCCTATGTGCTAAGAGCCAAGGAGTATCTGGGAGACAAAATGCCAGTCTGTACAGTGATAGGCTTCCCTAACGGATATCATACTACAGCAGTAAAGGTATTTGAGACAGAGGATGCATTGGAAAATGGGGCCGATGAGATTGACATGGTAATCAATATTGGAGATTTAAAGAATAAGTATTATGGAAAAATCCTGGAGGAGATTCGCTCTATTAAGGCCGTTTGCGGAGACAGAGTTTTGAAAGTGATTATCGAAACCTGCCTTCTTACGGAGGAGGAAAAGATTAAAATGTGCGAAATTGTGACAGAGGCAGGAGCAGACTTTATCAAAACCTCCACCGGATTTTCAAAGGCGGGAGCCACCTTTGAGGATATCGCCCTGTTTCAAAAGCATGTGGGGCCAAAGGTAAGGATTAAGGCGGCCGGAGGAATTTCTTCTTTTGAGGATGCACAAACATTCATGTCTCTGGGAGCAGAGCGTCTTGGGACCAGCCGGATTGTAAAAATTGCTAAGGCAGAGGAGGAGAGCCATGGACAGGCAGACATTGATCCAGGCAGCTATTAAGGTTTTGCCTGATTCCTATGTGCCTTATTCCCATTTCCATGTGGCGGCGGCTCTTTTGTGCAAGGACAAAAGCGTCTACACAGGGATCAACATCGAAAATGCGGCGTATTCCCCTACCATCTGCGCGGAGAGAAGCGCCTTTGTCAGGGCTGTCAACGATGGCCACAGGGAGTTTGAGGCTATTGTGATCTGCGGTGGGAAAGAAGGCGTTTTGTCAGATTATTGTCCGCCCTGCGGCGTTTGCAGGCAGGTGATGCGAGAGTTTTGCAATCCCGAAACCTTTCGGGTGATTTTGGCCAAATCGGTGGAGGAGTATCAGGAGTTTACCTTGAAAGAGCTTCTGCCCTTGGGGTTTGGACCAGAGAATTTAGGGTAACTGTTGACATCAGACTGTGAAAAGCGTAAGATTATTTTATAAAGGAGGAATTTGCCATGACATTTTTTGATGAGATTGGAAGGACTTTGGCGGACAGGGGCAGGGAAGCGGCCCAGAGAGCAAAAGGAGTAGCGGAAGTACTTCAGATGAAAGGGCAGATCAGCGCAGAGAACAGCAAGGTAAAGGAGTTATATGGCGCTATTGGCGCTTTATACTTTAAAAAGCATAGGGAAGATCCAGACGACGAGTACCAGATGTTCTTTCCTGAGATTGAAAAGACTTTGGTTCATATTGCTGAGCTGGAGGCCAGGGTAAGAGAAGTGGAAGGAACTTATTGCTGCGGTTCTTGCGGCTCTCCTTTAAGAAAAGACGACATGTTTTGCAGTAAATGCGGAATGCCTGTGGCAAAAGAAGAGGAGTTCTCACAGGAAGAAGAAACAACCAGCGCGGTAGTTTCGGCTTCTGAGGGTGTAGAAAAAGAGACAGACGATATTTTTGTAAATGAGGATTCAGAATAAAGAAACGTTTGGAACGGCTGCAGATAAAAAGAGGCCGTTCCAATTTTTCACAAAAAGAAAGGCAGCAGAATAGGAATACGACACAAAACCATAAACTAAACGAGTGGCATTCCTTCTGTGAATGGATTCAGACCTTACCATATGCCAGAGAAATTATTATCGGAGAGGAAACAGAGTTAAAATGAATATTATAGTCGCCGTAGATAAAAACTGGTCGATTGGAAAAAACGGGCAGCTCTTGGTCAGCATACCAGCAGACCAGAAACTGTTCCGCCAGGAGACCATGGGAAAGGTCGTGGTCATGGGAAGAAAAACTCTGGAAAGTCTTCCGGGCGGTCAGCCTCTGCCGGGCAGAACAACCATTGTTCTTTCCAGAAACCCAGACTATCGGGTTAAGAAGGCTTTAGTCTGCCATAGTGTTTCCGAAACCTTGGAGACTTTAAAGGGATGGAATCAGGACGACGTCTTTATTGCCGGCGGCCAGCAGATTTACGAAGCCTTCCTTCCCTACTGTCATACAGCTCATGTGACATATATCGACTATGCCTATGAAGCAGATACCGGTTTTCCCAATCTGGACAGGGAGGAAGGCTGGGACTTGGATTTGGAGACAGAGGAGGAGACGTATTTTAGTCTTTGCTATACTTTTCGCAGATACGTAAAGCGTTCTAACTTGAGAGGATCATGACAGATACGATCAAGAAAAGGATTTTGGTTGACCACTTTGTAAGTTTAAGAGTGATTACACTTGACAAGAATCGCAAAAGGAAGTATCTTTTTTATAGTATGCTTAAAAATGACACGGACAGAATCAAATGAGGAGAGAAGCAGGTCGATGCACAAAGATACAAAAAGAACGAGATCCAGCAGGGCAGTCAGACGTGTAGTCTGTGCGCTGCTTGTAGGAGTTTTGGCAGTTTTTCAGTCTATGCCGGTTACAGCTACTTCCCAAATGGAGAAGGAAAAGAAGGAAGCTCAAAAAAAACTGGAGGAAGCCAATGAAAAGGCTAAACAGGCAGAACGGGAAAAAAATGCGGCCCAGGCCCAGGTGAACAATTTAAATTCCGAATTGACAGAGCTTTTATCAGAAATCTCATTGTTAGAGGCAGACATTGCGGCGAAAGAGATTCAGATTGAGCAGGCTCAGGCAGATTATGAAGCTGCGAAAGCCACAGAAGAAAAGCAATATGAGGCTATGAAAAAGCGGATTAAATATATGTATGAGAAGGGGGATACCGAGTATCTGGATGTTCTTTTGAAAGTGGAGAGCATGGCGGATCTTTTAAATAAAAGCGAGTACATAACAGATATTTATAATTATGACAGAAGAATGCTGAAAGAGTATCAGGAGACGAAACTTCAGGTTCAGCAATATCAGGAAGAGCTGGAAAACGACAGAGCCGAGATGGAAGGAATGCAGATCGAATACAAGGCTCAACAAGGCAATTTAGAGACCATGATTGCCAAGAAACGGACAGAAGTGGCCAACTTTGACCAACAGCTCGCCAAAGCGAAGCAGGATGCAGCCGCTTATGCGAACACGATAGCTAAGAAGAACGAAGAGATTCGAAAAGCGCAGGAAGAGGCCAGAAAGCGGGAGGAAGCCAGAAGACAGGAAGAGGCCAGGAAGCAGGCGGAGGCAGCCAGTAAAAACAAGACGACGCCCAAGAAGGGATCAGGACCAGGAACTACAACGAAGAGCAGCGGCGGAACAGCGGAAGGAAGAGCCGTGGCCGACTATGGTCTTAAGTTTGTGGGAAATCCGTATGTATATGGAGGGACCAGCCTGACAAACGGTGCCGACTGCTCCGGTTTTGTTCAGAGCGTATATAAAAACTTTGGAATTTCACTTCCGCGTACCTCCAGCGAGCAGCGTTCTGTAGGCGTAGGAGTGGACTATGCAGATGCCCAGCCGGGAGATATTGTCTGCTATGCCGGACATGTAGGGATTTATATCGGAAATGGAAAGATTGTCCATGCAAGTTCACCGTCCACAGGAATCAAGGTCGGAAACGCTACATACCGGTCAATTCTGGCGGTGCGGAGGGTGCTGCAGTAACCATACTTTAACGGAAAGAGAGAATAACAGTCATGTTGAAACAAAAGGGGATGACCAAGGAAGAAAAGTTAAAACAAATGACAGAGACGCCCGTGGAGAAGCTGGTTCCCCGCCTGGCGATCCCTACCATTATCAGTATGTTGGTAACCTCGATTTACAACATGGCCGACACCTTTTTTGTAAGCTAGATTGGAACCAGTGCATCAGGGGCTGTGGGAATCATGTTTTCGGCTATGGCTATGATTCAGGCTATTGGATTTACCCTTGGCATGGGAAGCGGAAATTATATTTCCAGATCTCTTGGAAACCGAGATGATGAGACGTCAGGCCGCGCGGCATCTACAGCCTTTTTTACAGCGGGAGTCATCGGCCTTCTTCTTGCGGTTTTCGGAACGATTTTTTCAAAGCCTATGGTATATTTTCTAGGAGCCACGGACACCATAGCGCCTTATGCTCAGGCCTATGCCAGATATATTATGCTGGCCGCTCCTTTTATGATGACCTCTTTTGTGATGAACAACATTTTAAGAGCGCAGGGCAACGCCCTGTTTTCCATGGTGGGAATTACTGTCGGCGGGATTCTTAATATGATCTTAGACCCAATCCTGATTTTCATTTTTCATATGGGGATTTCAGGCGCGGCTATTGCAACCATGGTCAGTCAGATCGTCAGTTTTGGGATTCTTTTGTATCAATGCAATGTTCAAAAAGGCTGTATTCGAATCCAAATAAGCAAGTTTACCCCGACGTTTGCAATGTATGGAGAGATTCTTCATGCGGGTCTTCCTTCCTTCTGCCGACAGGGGCTGGCCAGCATTGCGGTGGTGGTATTAAATTATGCGGCTGGGCCTTATGGCGATGCAGCTATTGCGGCCATGTCGATTGTTTCCAGATTTATGATGTTTGTCAACTCCAGCCTGATTGGATTTGGTCAGGGATTCCAGCCGGTATGCGGGTTCAATTTTGGCGCAAAGAGATACGACAGAGTGTTAAAGGCCTACTGGTTCTGTGTGAAAGTGGCTGTTATCATGCTTTCTTGTTTTGGGGTCATTGCTTTTGTATTCAGTAAACCGATTGTGACAGCATTCCGCAGAGAGGATGCTCAGGTAATAGAAATTGGAACTTTGGCTCTTCGCCTTCAGCTGTTGACGATGCCGTTTCAGGCGTGGGTGATTATGGTGAACATGCTGACCCAGTCGATTGGCTATGGTTTCCGTGCCTCTTTGGTAGCCATGGGACGGCAGGGGTTGTTTTTAATCCCCTCTTTGTTGATTCTTCCCCAGAGTCTGGGAGTGTTAGGGCTTCAGATTGCCCAGCCAGTGGCGGATATGCTGACGTTTGTGTTGGCGACCGTGATAGTAACAGGAGTTCTGAAGGAGTTAAAACGCTATGTCAAAGTGGATTCGTAAAATTACAGCCTGCTTTCTGGCAGGATTTATGATGATGAAAACTGGCGCTGTGACTTCTCACGGTGCACCGGGATGGCCTACGGATATAGGAGTTCTGGCAGATGCTGGCATCGTTATGGATGTAGATTCCAAGACGGTGTTATTTGGGCAGCGGATTCACCAGACTTTGCCTCCGGCAAGTATCACAAAACTTCTGACAGCGCTTGTGGTGGCGGAACATGCTTCCATGGAGGAAATGGTGCTGTTTTCCAATGATGCAGTATACAATGTGGAGTCAGGAAGCGGCAACAAGCTGGCGTTAGATGAAGGGGATCAGCTTTCCGTAGAAGACTGTCTATATGTGATGATGCTCTTATCCAGCAATCAGGCGGCAAACGCTTTGGCAGAACACGTTGCGGGAAGCAGGGAAGCGTTTGTAGACATGATGAATGAAAAGGTGGCTGAGCTGGGCTGTCAGGATGGAACCCATTTTGCTAATCCTTCTGGGTTAAACGACGACAGTCAGGTAGTAAGCGCCTATGATATGGCCTTAATTTCTGTGGCTGCTTTTCAAAATGAGAAGGTTTTGGAGATCAGTTCTTCCACCTATCATAAGATTCCGGCCACTAAGAATAATCCTGACGGCGCAGGATTTTATATGGAACATAAGATTCTTATGGCAAAACCGGGAGATACTACCTATTACTGCGAGGGAGCTACAGCAGGAAAAATCGGTTACACCTCTCTGGCGGGCAATACTTCTGTTACGTATGCAGTGCGGGACGGGCGCAGAGTGGTCAGCGTTGTGTTAAAGGGCAGCCAGCCTCAATACTATATTGATGCAAAGAATTTATTAAACTTTGGTCTGTCTTCTTTTGACAATGTGAAAATAGCAGACCATGAAACGCTGCTGCAGGGAGTAGAACAGCTGGATATTGGCGGAGTTTCCTGGAATGTCTCGGAATTATCCATAGAAGAGGAAGCTGCTATCACAGTTCCCAAAGGAGGACAGTTTACAGATATTAGCAGGACTTTGATCACAGAACTGCCCCAGTCTGCTCCCAAAGGCGCCGTAGCCCAGCTTCAATATACATACAATGACAGAAAGGTCGGCACGGCCTGGGTATATGAGGAGAGTGTGAGAATTGCCGCTTTGAAAGAGAAAGAGCGGGAGAGCCAGATGGCTGAAATGAATGAGACAGAGCTTGAGGAAACTGGGGAGGATACGTCTACAGAATCAGAGGAGAGCGCTCCTTCTCCTGAGGAATCTGAAAAACCGGAAAAAGGAAAAGGAATTTTTGGAATAAAGCTTGTTATTGGAGGGACTGTACTCCTTATACTTCTTGGGGTCGCTGGTTTCCTGGCTTGGAAAAAGAAGAAGGAACGGGAAGCGGCGGCTAGGAGAAGAGAGCGGCGCAGGCAGCGGCTGATGGAAATCGGCTACAGTGAGGAGCAGTTTGAGAAACTGGTAAGAGACCGGAGAAACGATGGAAAAAGACGTCCATGAATCGAAGAAGAGCCCAAACTTTATCAAGATATTTTTTGATAAAGTTTGGGCTCTATATGTAATGAGAGAAGTCCGTTTGGACAGAAAGATTAATATTCGTAGATGTGTTCGGAGCTAAAACCGTGGCAGCGGTCTTTTAGGCTGGTAATGTCCAAAAGCCGAAAGCGGGGAACTCCTTCAGGATCAACCACGGTTTCTGATAAATCATAGTGATACCACACATGGTCAAAGGGGTCTAAAATCGCGTTCCATTCATGACCAATAACGCCGTCGGTCCAGCTTACTAAAGCAACGGATAAATGAAATGGGTCATTGGTCTCATAATCTACGACTCCCTGAGCATTGAAAGGAAGGTATTCCACCATGCCTCGAAAAAGCTTAGAATAGCCAGAACAAATCCCTTGGCCGGTGAGAAGAATTCGGTATGCCCCTTGGGAGTCGTGACTGACTGAAAAGTCGTAAGGGGCATCAAAATCATAAGTATAGTTGTTGACAATATAATCAAACAAAATGCGGATTGCAGCGTTGTACTCTGTGCCCGTGGGAATCAGGGCGGGAACATGGTCTTTTAACCAATTTTCGACGTATGCCTGTCGGAGCAAAAGCAGATTTACCTTTTCTGCTGGGATGTGATAAATCTGTTTCTGTCCCAAATAGTGAAAGGGGTATTCTACTAATTCGGCGGCGTCGCAGACGCGGAGCACCTTTGTGACAGCATGTTCAAAACCAGGTACAAACTCGCCTTCTTTCGTGGCCCTGGATACCAGCGCTCCTTGACTTTCCCAGACCAGGCCGTCAGAAGCAGCCGCAATGTCCTGAGCCGTAGAGGCCAGGGCAGTATCTGGAGATATGAGGAAAGATATCCACGTAATCATAGTCATATATCGTATCTTTTGTAGAAGTGTGCTTTGGTTTCTCATGGTAATTTCTCCTTTCTGGCGAAGCTCCATAAAGCGACACAATAAAACAAAAGATTTTCAGATATACCTTCCTTAGAAAAAATTAGGTGATCGCACGCAAAGTCTCAGAAGCTTTGTGTGTTGTCACTATTTTAGCGTATTTTGAAAAGATTGACAAGAGGCAAAGTATTCCCAAACAGTCCAATCCATGATACAATGGGGGGCAAAGACATTGGAGGGAAAAACATGGAGCAGGATGAAAAAATTACAACACAGGAGTTATCAGAAAAAACGCGTCTGGAGGCAGAGAAAGTAAGCCTTCCACGGACCATTCATTTGGTCCCCATGGATTATCTGTCAGGGTATTCGGTCCGGCCGGGATTTTATGAGATTTTTGGCGCTACGGCGATTCCGGGCGGAGTGAATTTTACGGTTCATTCACATGGAGCCACAAATATTGAACTTTTGCTGTTTCGCCCAGAGGAAGCGGAGCCTTATGCAGTGCTTCCATTTCCAGAGCACTACCGGATTGGAAATGTTTACTCCATGATTGTATTTAAGCTGAACATAGAGGAATTTGAGTACGCATATCGGGTAGACGGGCCTTATGTGCCGGAAAAGGGGCTGATCTTTAACCGCAATCGTTATCTTTTAGATCCTTATGCCAAGGCTGTGACAGGGCAGAGCCAATGGGCGGTGATGTCTCCTCACGGACAACACTATAGGGCCAGGGTCGTTAAAGATGATTTTGAATGGGGAAATTTAAAACAGCCCCTTCTCCCTATGGAGGATCTGATCATTTACGAGCTTCATGTAAGGGGCTTTACCAAACATGAATCGTCAGGAGTGCTTCATCCGGGAACATTTGACGGACTGATGGAGAAACTTCCTTATCTGGTGGAGCTGGGAGTCAACGTGGTGGAGCTGATGCCCATTTTTGAGTTTGACGAGATGCAGGATTATCGGGAGATAAACGGGGAGAAGCTATACAATTACTGGGGATATAATACAGTCAGTTTCTTTGCCCCCAATACCAGCTATGCGGCCAGTAAGGAAAACAACCAGGAAGGGAATGAGCTGAAAAACTTAATCAGAGAGTTTAACCGGAATGGAATTGAAGTGTATCTGGATGTTGTGTTTAACCATACAGCGGAAGGAAATGAAAACGGTCCCTTCTTTTCCTTTAAAGGACTTGACAACAATATTTACTATCTGCTCACGCCAGATGGAAAGTACTATAATTTCAGCGGCTGCGGCAATACCTTAAACTGTAATCATCCTATTGTGCGTCAGATGATTCTGGACAGTCTGCGCTATTGGGTAACTACGTATCGGGTCAATGGATTCCGGTTTGATTTGGCATCGATTCTGGGACGAAATCAGCAGGGAACGCCGATGGCAAACCCGCCTCTTTTGGAAGCTTTGGCTTTTGATCCGATTCTGGGAGGCACGAAACTGATTGCGGAAGCCTGGGATGCAGACGGCTTGTATCAGGTGGGAACCTTCCCTGCATGGAACCGGTGGGCGGAGTGGAACGGACGCTATCGGGACGACATGCGCAGGTATTTAAAAGGAGACGAGGGAATGGCCCAGGTTGCAGCCCAGCGGATTGTGGGCTCCAGGGATATTTACGAGGTTCACAGCCGTAAGAACGCTTCTGTGAATTTCATCACCTGTCATGACGGTTTTACCATGTATGATCTGTTCTGCTACAATGAGAAGCATAATGAGAAAAACGGCTGGAACAATACTGATGGAGCCAATGACAACAACAGCTGGAACTGCGGGGTAGAGGGAGAAACCACCGATCCGGAGATTGAGGAGTTAAGAAGGAGAATGGTCCGAAATTCCTTTGCGCTTTTGATGTGCAGCAGAGGGATTCCTATGTTTTTGGCAGGAGACGAATTTTTAAATACTCAGTTCGGCAATAACAATGCTTACTGCCAGGATAACGTCACTTCCTGGCTGGATTGGAGTCTTTTGAAAAAGAATCGGGATATGTTTGAGTTTTTCCGATATATGATACGGCTTCGCAAAGACAATCGGATTTTGCGGACCAACTTAAGCGACGGAGCCTGTGGGTTTCCAGATATCAGCTTTCATGGAGTAACTCCTTGGATTGAACATTTTGCTTCTTATGATAGGTATGTGGGCGTTATGTTTGCCGGACAGGAAAAGGAAGGGAGATATGTAGATCCACAGATTGTCTATATTGGCTCCAATTCCTATTGGGAGGATTTGGAAGTTGTTTTGCCTAAGCTCCCTGCATCCATGTACTGGGAGAGGGTGGTGGATACCTGGAAGGCAGAACAGGAGTTGTTTGGTTCAAGTCAAACTTCGTCTGTGATCAAAGCCAGAAGCGTGAAGGTGTTTATGGCAAGGCAATTTTCGTAAATGTTTAGATACAAAAGCGGAGGCAGAATATGTATATAGCTGATTTGCATATACATTCCAGATATTCCATGGCTACCAGCAAGGAGGGAGTACCGGAATATCTGGATTTGTGGGCCAGGAAAAAGGGGATTGATTTCGTGGGGACGGGAGATTTTACCCATCCTGTCTGGCGGCGCGAGCTGGCTGAGAAACTAAGGCCTTCTGAGGAAGGCTTGTATGTGCTGAAGGAAGAATACCGTTTGGCGGATAAAAGCAGAGGCGGAGAAGAACGACCTCGTTTTGTGATTTCAGGAGAGATCAGCTCGATCTATAAGAAGCATGGAAAAACCAGAAAGGTCCATAGTCTGATTTTACTTCCAGGGCTTGACGAGGCGGAGCGTTTGTCAAAAAAGCTGGAGGCTATCGGCAATATTCATTCCGACGGCCGTCCTATTTTGGGACTGGACTGCCGGGATTTGCTGGAGATTACGCTGGACATAAGCCCCAGGGCAATCTTCGTTCCGGCTCATATCTGGACCCCGCACTTTTCGATGTTTGGGGCTTTTTCCGGATTTAACAGTGTGGAAGAATGCTTTGAGGATCTGGCGCCTTATGTTCGCGCCATAGAGACTGGGCTGTCTTCGGACCCGCCTATGAACTGGCGGATTTCTGCTTTGGATCGTTTTCAGATGATTTCTAATTCCGATGCCCATTCTCCTGCCAAGCTGGGGCGAGAGGCAAACCTTTTGGAAATCCCTTTGTGTTATGACGGCCTTTATGAGGCGATTCAGGAAGGAAAGGGTCTTAAAGGGACGATTGAATTTTTTCCTGAGGAGGGAAAATACCATTATGACGGCCATCGAAAGTGCCACCTATGCTTAAGTCCTTCGGAGGCCCAAAAGTATGGGGGAATTTGTCCTGTATGCGGCAAAAAGCTTACTTTAGGTGTGTCCCACCGGATTGAACAGATGTCGGACAGGGAGGAAGGATATCGAAAAGAAGGAGCCAGACCTTTTGAAAGTCTGGTTCCCTTACCGGAGGTGATTGCCGCCTCCTCAGGCCGTTCGGCTTCCAGTGCGTTTGTTCAGAAGCAGTATGAGACGATGATAAATACCCTGGGTACGGAGTTTTCGATTCTGCGAAACATTCCCATAGAGGAGATTAAAAAGTCGGCCGGCTATCTTATTTCTGAGGGAATCCGGCGCTTAAGGGCAAAAGAAGTGGAGCGGCTTCCAGGGTTTGATGGGGAATACGGAACCATTAAATTATTTGAGCCGTCTGAGCTGGAGGAAGCACAAGGACAGCTCAGTATGTTTGCTCTGGCTGGATGGGAGGATAAAAAAGGAGCGGAGAAAAAATCTCAAGAGGCTCCAAAAGAACGGAAAGCCGTTTCAGAGGAGGAGACCCAAGAACCGCTTTTGGAAACAAAAGGAAAGGCAGACAATCTCAACAGTGAGCAGCTCCAGGCAGTGAAAGCAGTTTCTCCAAGGATTTGTGTGGTCGCAGGTCCGGGAACAGGAAAGACGAAAACGTTAGTTTCCAAAATTTTATATCTGCTTCAGGTTCGGAAGGTAAAGCCAATTAAGATTACGGCGGTTACCTTTACGAAAAAAGCGGCGGAGGAGATGAAAAACCGTCTGAAGGAACAATTAGGAGCTCAGGCGGGGAGAAGGCTGCAAATCGGCACGTTTCACTCTATTTGCTATGAGTTATTGAAAAAGAGTGGGGAAGAACGCCAGCTGGCAGACCAAATGACGACTCTGGAACTTGTGAAGGAAGCGGCAGAACAGCTTGGGATGAAGGAGAACCCCAGAACTCTTCTAAGAATGATATCAGAGAAAAAGACAAAAAATCCAGAGACTGAAAATGAGAGTGAATCTGAGTATCTGGATCAGATTTTTATGCTCTATCAAAAAAAGCTGGATGGACTTCAGGCTATGGATTTTGATGATCTACTGTTAAAAGCCCTTTCTCTTGCAGAGGATCCATCGTTTAAGGAACAGGCTTTTTCCTATCTGTTCGTTGATGAGTTTCAGGATATCAGCCCTATACAGCATCGGCTCATAGAGGCCTTTAGCCGTCATGGGAGAGAAATTTTTCTCATCGGAGACCCAGATCAGGCCATCTATGGATTTCGTGGAGCAGATGGGAAAAGTTTTGAACGATTCCAGAAAGAAAGGGCTTTTGAGGAGATTCGATTAAAGAAGAATTACCGTTCTTCTCCTGAGATTTTGACAGCGGCCCAGAAAATTTTGTCTCCAGAAAAAGATTCTTTTCCCTTAGAACCAGTGAAAGGTCCTGGCTTTCCTGTCCGCCTGGCAAAAGCTTCGAAAGAGATGGGAGAGGCCGTTTTTGTGGCAAAGGAGATTAATCGGCTTATTGGCGGAATTGATATGGTGGATATTGAGGAAAGCGGGGTAACCTTTGACAGGGAAGAGGCCAGGAGTTTTTCAGATATTGCTGTTTTATACCGAACTCACCGCCAGGCAGAGCTTTTGGAAAAATGCTTAAGGAAAGAGGGAATCCCCTATGTGGTCGCTGGACGGGAGGATTTTTTGTGGGAGCCGCTTGTTAGGGGAAGTCTGGGCTTTTTTAAGAGCATTTTAAATACAGAGGATGTGCTTTCCAGGAATGTGTGTCAGAAGCTTTTATGGGAGAACGAAGAGGATGCACAAGGCAGATATGAAGAACTGGCAGAGAAGTACAAAAAGTTATGCAAAAGGACACAGCCTCAGAAGATCCTTTCTCAGTGGAGAGAGGATATGGGGTGTTTAGATGATTCAGCTATGGAAAAACTGGGAGGAATTTCAGTTTTCTATAAAACCATGACAGAGTTTTTGGACAACCTGGCTTTTGGAAAGGAAAGCGATATCAAACGTTTTGGCGGGAAAACGTATACCTCGGATGCGGTCTCGTTAATGACTCTTCATGGTTCCAAAGGATTAGAGTTTCCGGCTGTTATTCTTTATGGAGTGAGAAAGGGCACTCTGCCTCTGGAACACAGAGGGGGTTGTGGGGATGTGGAGGAAGAGAGAAGACTTCTCTATGTGGGAATGACCAGGGCGAGAGAAGAATTGATTCTCACCACCTCAGGGGAGGGTTCTTTGTTTTTTGAGGGACTGCCAGATACTGTGGTGGCGCCAGAGACGGTCAGGGCCAAAAAGAAGGATTCTGATGGGATGGAACAGTTGAGTTTTCATTTTACATAAGTGCTTTTATAAAATAGGAGGAGGAACAGATGGTTCGCAGATTTGTATTTGGGGAGCCTATGAATACAGGGGCAGTGGTTGCAGACATTCCGGTTTGGATAAAGGGATGAGAAACACATACTTGGAGTTTTTCCAGAATACAATTTAGGAAAAAACCAGGAGAAGTTTATGGAAAATCAGAAACTGGAAAACCTTTTAAATCTTTCTTTATCAGCTACGCCTCAGGAGCGGGAACGGTCAGAGAATCTTCAGGTGGGATACAACCCAGAGGAGCGGACCTGGGAGCTGATTGTGAAACACAGCGAGCCTTTGCCGGATTTGGGGCAGATGGGGATCGAAAGTCAGGAACTTTTAAACAATTACTCCATTCTAACGGTTCCGGAGTCTCTGATCACTTATATCAGCGAGCTGTGCCAAATTGAATATATTGAGAAACCAAAGAGGCTGTACTTTGCCGTCAATCAGGCAAAGGCAGCCTCTTGTATTGATTATGTTCAGGTAGAGGGGAGTACGTACACACCGTATTTGACAGGAAGAGGAGTGTTGGTAGCGGTGATTGACTCAGGGATTGATTTTTTTCATGAGGATTTTTGTAATGAGGACGGAACTACCAGGATTGTGGAATTGTGGGATCAGGTTTTGGGACGGGTCTTTACCAGAGAGGAGATCAACGAGGCTTTGAAAACAGGCAGCAGGGCAGAGGCCAGAAGATTGGTGCCTTCTGTTGACAGCAGCGGCCATGGGACGGCGGTGGCGGGAATTGCCGTGGGAAACGGAAGGGGAGGGCAGGGAGCGTACAGGGGAGTGGCTTATGAAAGTGATTTGCTGGTGGTGAAGCTGGGCGTGGCCGACCCTCTTGGATTTCCAAGAACTACAGAGCTTATGCGGGCGTTGGATTATGTAGTGCGGTACGGCGTGAAGGCCAGAAAGCCGATAGCGGTGAATATCAGTTTCGGAAATACATATGGTTCTCACGAAGGGGCTAGTCTGCTGGAGACGTATATTGACGGGATTTCTAATTTCGGGCGTTCTTCGATTGTGGTTGGAACGGGAAATGAGGGGAGCAGAGGCGGTCATACCTCAGGGGTTTTGACAGAGGGGGAGGAAAGGATCATTGAGCTGTCGATTTCTCCTTATGAAACGGGACTCAGTGTACAGCTTTGGAAGCATTATGTGGATGATTTTCAGATAAGTCTGGTAACTCCGTCAGGTATGGTATTGGGGCCTTTACTTCCTGTCATCGGGCCACAGACTTTAAATTATGAAAGTACCCGTATTCTTCTCTACTATGGAGAACCCAGTCCCTACAGCACAGCCCAGGAAATTTATTTTGATTTTCTTCCCCTCAGAGGAGACTACCTGAAAAGCGGCATCTGGACTTTTCGGCTGCTCCCTAAGCGGATTGTGCAGGGGAGATTTGATTTCTGGCTGCCTTCCTCTACGGTTTTGAACCGTTCTACCTATTTTCTTCCTTCCACTCCAGACACAACGCTTACGATTCCTTCTACGGCTTCTATGGCTGTGGCCGTGGGGGCTTACAATGGAAATAATAATACGTTTGCGGATTTTTCGGGGAGAGGGTTTACCAGAGTTACAAGCCAGGTAAAGCCAGATCTTGTGGCTCCGGGGGTAAATCTTATGGCGCCGAAAAACGGAGGAGGGTATGAGGCTGTGACAGGAACCTCGTTTGCTACGCCTATGGTTTCAGGAGCTGCGGCGCTGCTTATGCAGTGGGGGATTGTGGAGGGGAACGACGGGTTTTTATATGGGGAGAAGCTGAAGGCGTATCTCATACAAGGGGCAAGGCAAATGCCGGGATATGAGGTGTGGCCCAATCCTCAGATGGGATGGGGAATGCTGTGCGTGAGGGATAGTCTGCCAATATAGCGTATAACGTAGGGGATGGGGCGTAGTCACTTTCGGTAAAGTGCAATCTATTCCTTAAAAATTGCCTTTTATTCTAAATGGGTTGTCGTCCTCTGGGCATTTGATATAATTTTTTCAAATGATTTTTTAAAATATAGGAGTTTAGAGAGGATAAAAAGATGAACGCTATATTTTCACATGAGGAGACAAATACCAAAAGGCAGAGGGAGTTTGATTACCTGAAAGGGCTTTTTATGCTGTTTATTTACCTAATCCATGCCTTTCAGGCAACCATGTCCACGGAAGATTCCATTACCCAGTGGATTTATATGCTTACAGCGATGTCTGGCGCAGCTATTTTTATTTTCGTTATGGGAATTGGAACCGCTTACAGCAGGAATGCAACGCCAGTGGGAATGGCAAAGAGCGGTGTTCGTATGGTGGTTTATCAGTATCTGAATAACATTGTCTATGTAATCGCTCTACTAATCCCCTACCCCTTCGTTTCTGGAAATCTGACGGGAACCGGGATGGATAATTTCAAATATTTGATAGAGGTATACCCTCAGTACATCAATATCTTTTTTATTACCGGAATTATTTATTTTGTATTGGCATTGCTAAAGAAGCTGAATATGAACATTGTAGGATACGTGATAATCGGTGCGGTCGTAAGTATCATTGCGCCGTTCCTTTATGGAAAACCTGTAAATGTGCCAGTGCTTGGGTATATTATGAAACTATTGATTGGAGAGGCGGAGTTTGTTTCCTTTACGCCGCTCTATTTTCTTTCCTATGCGATATTTGGAGTTGCCTTTGGCAAAATCCTGCGGCATGTGAAGGATAAAACCAAATTTTACAGCATGCTGGCTGTTCCCAGCATAGTGGTCATTATTGTATGGTGGGTACTCATATTCAGAAAATATGATTCGGATATATCCCAGATGTATATTGCGTTAAGTGAAGCGTATCCACAGCCGAATTTTTGGCACGTGATGGCAAGCATGGCGCACATATTTCTTTTGGCTATCGTATTTTTCTTTATGGAAAGAATCGGCAGAAAGGACGGCGAACTGCGTGAGCTAAAGAATCCTGTTGCAAGGCAGATTCTATATTATAGCGTACATATATCAAAATATTATGCCCTGCATATAATTGTATATTTTGTTGCTCTCGGAATCCATGGTTATGAGAGCTTTCAAAGTTATCAATGTTGGCTTCTTGCATTGCTTTCAATCCTGGTGACAGAGCTTTTAGTAAGAGGATACAATATGCTGCAGGCAAAGGCCGCAGCATGACAAATATATTTGTGTAAGCAAAAGTATGGTAGGAGGATCTTGAGATGGAGCAGATGCACCAGCGGAATGAAAGGCTTATAGAAAATAAAATTTGGAAGTATCTTTTACCGGGAATTATGATGTCCCTGGCTTTGCAGTTGGGGAACATCGTTGATACAATATTTGTGGGGAACTTTTTGGGGACAGAGGCAATGTCAGCCATAACTCTTGTTCTTCCCATAGAAACTTTAATACAGGTAACGGGCTACTGTCTTGGTGTGGGAGGATCTATTGCAGCAGGTATTTTGCTTGGTAAGCGAAATAAAGAGGGAGCATCACAACTATTTTCGATCACACTATTGATCACTGTTGTTGTGGGACTTATTATTGCTGCAGCGGCGCCTTTTTTGGCAATGCCCATTGCAAACGCTCTGGCAAAGGGTGGAAATCTGAGTATTCCTGCAGGCCATTATCTTTTTGTAGGGATGCTTGGCGCTCCGGTTATTGGCGTCGGGCTTCTTATGCCCAGTTTTTTGGGTGTGGAAAACCATCCAGGGCTTGCGTCTGCCTACCTGATTACTTCTAATGTTATCAATCTGATTCTTGATTATACATTATTAAAATTTACTAATATCGGTATTGCGGGCGCCGCCCTGTCTACGGTGGCTGGATTTTTACTTGGAATGGTTATCTTTGTCTTATATATCCGTTCTCCGAAGCGCATGATAAGCTTTGTCAGAATCCAATCATTTGCTCCTCTGAAAGAGGCGGTCATATCAGGGGCGCCGATGTTTGTATTTATGATTATGACCACAATAAAATCCTTTGGGCTGAATGAAATTATTATCCGTTTTATTGGAGATGGCGGGATGGCGATTTATACGGTATGCGACAATGTCCTTATGATTGTGGAAATGATTACGGCTGGGATCATAGGCGTAATACCAAACATAGCAGGAATCCTTTATGGGGAAAAGGATTACTTCGGTATCCGCGCGCTGTGCAAAAGGGTTCTTGTACTAAGCGCGGCGGCAACGATATGTATTTTTGTGCTTGTTATGGCGCTTGCAAAGCCTATTACCGTTATGTTCGGCGTGGATAATTCAGCTCTTTCTTCTATGATGGTGACAGCGCTCAGGATTTTTATTCTGTGCCTGCCGGCATACGTATGGAATAAATTTCTTGTGGGCTATTATGAATCGATTGAAGAGTCAAAACAGGCAAGCATTATTACGTTCTTCCAAAATGGCATTTATGTGCTGCCCGCTGCTGCTCTAGGGATCGTTCTGGAAGTAAAAATGGGAGGCAGCGGCATAAATGGTCTGGCGCTTAGTTTTGTTTGTTCAGAAATCCTGACAGTTCTTACGGCATATATTTATCGCAAAAGCAAGTATAAAGGTACGGATTTTTATCTGCTTCCTAAGGAAACTGGAATCTGTTTTGATTTTACCGTGAAGGCGGATATGGACGAGACTGCGCTGGTACCCAGAGAGGTAAAAAGGTTCTGTCTCGATCACGGCATAAGCGCTAATAAGGCAAATATCGTGGCGGTGGCTGCGGAGGAAATGATCGTAAATTGTATCAAATATGGCGGCAGGCTGTCTCACTGGATTGACGTCAGCCTGGTGATAGAAAAGCCAAAGATGCTTTTGCGAATCAGGGACAATGGGGTGCCTTTTAATCCCACTGAGTATGAATTTGACAGCGGGAAATTTGATATACATGGGATTGAGCTTGTGAAAACAATCTCGTCCAATATCAGTTATATGCGCACAATAGATTTGAATAATACTGTGTTAGAATTTGACATGGAACAGGAGGAGGAAAGGTGAAAAGAAATAACGACACAATTTACGAAATTGATTTTGTATCAGTAGTAAGTATGTTCGAAAAACAGGTAGAAATGCATCCGGACAAAACGGCAGTCATTTCAAACGGCGAGAGTAAAACGTATGGTGAACTGAATGCTGATGCAAACAAGGTGGCAGATGTTCTGATTAAAAATGGGGTAGAGGCAGAAACGATTGTAGCCGTCCTTTTAGAACGTGGCATAAAAGTTTATACTGCGACGCAGGGAATCTTAAAGGCAGGCGGGGCATTTACTTGTATTTCAGTCGAATATCCGAAGGAGCGTGTGCGTTATATTTTAGAAGATAGCGGCGCAAAGTGGATTATTACAGATGAAAAGACAAAGAATCAGTTCAGAGATTTGTGGGAGACATTAGAGTGTACTCCTCTTATTATCGACGAGATTTTGAAAGGTAAAAACACGCAAAATCCCAATCGGGAAATTCGTGAAAAAGACTTATGCTATGTTATTTATACGTCAGGTTCTACAGGAAAGCCTAAGGGTGTTATGATTGAACAGGGGAATCTGTCAAATTTCGTAAATGCAAACCCAAAGAACCATGAAACCCTTGGATTTACAGAAAAAGCGTCGGTTGTTCTTGCGCTTGCGGCAATGACATTTGACGTTTCTATTATGGAAGAGTTTATTCCTCTCGCAAATGGTATGACAGTTGTCATTGCAACAGAGGAGGAAATACATAATCTGGATTTGCTTGCGGATACCATTCTCAAGCATGGCGTTGATAGTATAACAACAACACCATCTTTTCTTTCTGTTATGATGGAAATTCCGAAAATGCGGGAGGCGTTAAAGCAGGTTCGTTCCTACGATCTAGGCGCTGAAGCATTTCAGGGAGGATTGTATGACAAAATATGTGCGGTCAATCCGGAAGCATATATCATGAACGGATATGGGCCTACAGAAACAACGATCAGCTGTACTATGAAGGTGATTACGAGTAGTGAGAATATCACCATTGGCATGCCGAATGCCAATGTGCTTGTATATATTATTGATGAGAACAATAAAGAAGTGCCGGATGGGCAGGTTGGCGAGCTTCTGATCTGTGGAAAGGGTGTGGGGCGTGGATATCGGAACCTTCCTGAAAAGACGGCCGAGGTATTTATTGAGTATCAAGGTATGCGTGGCTACAAGTCAGGAGACCTTGCCCTGATTAATTCTGAGGGGGAGATTGAATTTCATGGAAGAAAGGATAATCAGGTAAAACTCAGAGGCCTTCGAATTGAGCTGGGTGAGGTTGAGGAAGTGATTCTAAGCCATGCAGACGTTTTGAATGCAGTAGCGGTAGTGATTGATGAGCAGCTTTGTGTATACTATACCGCCACAAAAGAAATCGACTCACAGGAGCTTTCTGATTTTGCGGCAGAGAGCCTTGCCTACTATATGGTGCCAGATATCCTGATTCAGCTTGAGGAAATGCCCCTGACGGCAAATCAGAAGATAGACAAAAAATCACTGCCAAAACCAGTGTTGAAACAGGGCGATTATGAGGTGCCTAAAAATAAGATGCAGCAAAAGATTTTTGATATTGTAGCATCTGTTACCAATAACAGCAACTTTGGCATCAACACGTCATTTTACCGTGCAGGGCTTACTTCTCTGGGAGCAATGAAATTAAATGTCTTGCTGGCAGAAGGATTTGGCATAGCGATAAAGACCAGCGATATCACCCAGTATAATACGGTGGTACTTATGGAGGAATTTATCAGGAATGCAGAAGCGCCTGCTGCAATGGAACGCCGTAGCGTTTATCCTTTAACAGGTTCCCAGAAAGGGATTTTTGCGGAGTGTGCGAAGAATCCAGAAACAACGATTTATAATATACCGTTTTTGTTTACGCTTGACAACAGTATTGACGAAGAGAAACTTGCCAATGCAGTGGCTAAAACCATTCGGGCACATTCCTATATGACGGCGCGTTTTGGGATCAGTGAAGACGGAGAAATGGTTCAAAAACCTTTTTCAGAAGATTTTGTGCCTGAGATTATCAAAACAACAGACAGTGAGTTTAAGAAGAACAGTCTTGTAAAGCCATTTCAATTAGAAGGGGGCAGGCTGTTCCAGATTACCATCTACCAGACTGAGACGAAGAAGTATCTGTTTGTAGATTTTCACCACATCATGGCAGATGGAAATTCCTATGATATTTTTTGGGGGGACTTGAACCGTGCCTATATGGGCGAAGACTTGGAAGAAGAAGACTACACAGGTTTTGATGCGGCTGTTTCAGAGGAATATGCAGTGGAGAGAGGCGGTTATAAAAAGGCTGCTCTTTATTATGACAATATTTTTCAGGGGATTGAAGCCGAGTCGCTTCCGATTTTTGACAAAAAAGAAGATACGCCCAAAAAGGGGCTGGCAGAATATAAAATGTCAGTTTCTGCAGAAGCGGCCCTTAAGCTTTGTGAAAGATTGGGAATTACGCCAAATACACTCTTTACCGGAGTCTTTGGAATCCTGATGTCCCGCTGGTCAAATGCAAAGGAATCGCTGTTTGCTACTATCTATAATGGCAGGAACGATTCGAGGCTTGAGAATACGGTATGCATGCTTGTAAAAACGCTTCCTGTATATTGTAAATTTGATGATAAGACAACAGTAGTATCCTATATGGCTTCTTTGCAGGAACAGTTAATGAATTCCATGGCAAATGATATTTTCCCGTTTTCCGATATTGCTGCAAAATATGGGATAAGTTCTGATTTGATTTTTGCATATCAGGCAGAACTTACAGACGATTACCCGCTGGGAAATACCGTTGCTGTTGGTGAGGATTTGTCCCTCGACCTGCCCAAAGAGCCACTGTTGCTCCAGGTTCGTCTCTATGACGGGGAGTATTATCTGACAGCGGAGTACCGCAGTGACTTGTATCAGGAGGAAACGGTTCAGAATCTTATGGATTCTTACAATGCCGCTTTCAAATCCATATTCGGCTGCCGCAAGGTGTCCGATGTGACAATCCTTTCAGAGCGACAGGAAAAAATGCTTGACAGTTTTAATGAGACAGAAGTGCCATATGATGACAGCAAAACGGTTGTGGAGATGTTTGAGGCTGCTGCTGCTGAATATCCCGGCCAGACAGCCGTTGTATACGAAAATGTCAGATATACATACAGTGAGGTTGAAAAATTAACGCGTAATCTTGCGGGCGCTCTTATCAGGAAGGGATTAACAGCAGGTGATGTAGCTGCTGTGCTGATTCCGCGCTGTGAATATATGGCAATCTGTTCGATGGGTATTGCCCGCAGCGGCTGTGCCTGCCAGCCGCTTGACCATACGTATCCTCAGGACAGACTGCACTTTATGCTGGAGGACAGCGGTGCGAAATTGTTGATTACTACACAGAAGATGCGTGAATTGGTATCTGAGTATACAGGACAGATATTGTATCTTGATGAGATACCAGACCTTCCGGAATATATGGAAAAGATGCCGTCTCCAAAGCCGGAGGATTTGTTTACGCTGCTTTACACATCAGGATCGACAGGGGTTCCCAAGGGCTGTATGATTGAGTATGGAAATATCACTGCATTCTGCAGATGGTATCACAGACAATATCAGTTTGACGGTTCTGCCCGCCTAGCCGCCTATGCCTCCTATGGTTTTGACGCATCTATGATGGATATTTTTACGTCTCTCACAGCAGGTGCGCAATTAAATATCATTGCCGAGGAAATACGCCTTGACCTTTTTGCACTCTGTGATTATTTTGAAGAGAACCAGATTACCCATACCTTTATGACGACACAGGTGGGACGCCAGTTCGCAATGGAAATAAAGAGCAAAACATTAAAACATCTCAGTACGGGCGGAGAGAAGCTGGTTCCTTTAAATCCGCCGGAGGGTATCAGATTTTACAATGTCTATGGGCCTACGGAATGTACGGTTTATACAACGATCTTTGAGATGGATCGGTATTATGATGATATTCCAATCGGGAAGCCGCTGGATAATCTGAAACTCTATATTGTCGATGACAAAGGACACCGCCTGCCGGCAGGGGCGTCCGGTGAACTGCTCGTCTCAGGCAGGCAGGTATCACGGGGCTACTTGAACCGTCCGGAGAAAACAAGAGAGGTGTATGCCAAAAATCCTTATACTGACCAGGAGGGATACGAGCGGATGTACCACACAGGCGATGTGGTGCGCTACTTAAATGATGGAAATATTTCTTTTGTGGGCAGACGGGATGCCCAGGTAAAAATAAGAGGATTTCGGATTGAGCTTACGGAAGTGGAGGAAGTGATCCGGCGTTATCCGGAGATTAAAGATGCTACAGTTGCTGCATTTGATGAGGAGGGCGGCGGTAAATATATCGCAGCGTATGTTGTGTCAGATGAGCAGATTGATACAGTGAAGCTGAATGCTTTTATTTTGGAAACAAAGCCGCCGTATATGGTACCGGCTGTAACGATGCAGATTGACCGGATTCCATTAAATCAGAACCAGAAGGTCAACAAGCGCGCTCTGCCAAAGCCGCAAAAGGCAGTGGAGGAAATGATTCCGCCGAAAAATGAAATGCAGCAGCGTATTTGCGACTGCGTTGCTGAAGCAATCGGGCACAGGGAGTTTGGCATCACTACGGATATTCAGTTTGCGGGACTGACTTCTATCAGTGCGATAAAACTTAATGTACTTCTGGCAAAGAAATTTGACGTGGCGATCAAGACCAATGATATCAGGGAAAATCCAACGGTCGTCCAGTTAGAAAGATTTCTTCTGGGGGCGGAAAAATCCGAGATACATGAAGTGCGGGAGGTGTATCCTCTTACTAATGCGCAGGCAGGCATCTTTGTAGACTGTACGGCGAATATGGGAACAACGGTTTATAATATTCCATATTTGTTCCGGCTAAGTCCCAAGATAGATTTAATCCGGCTAAAAGAAGCAATAGAGCAGACAGTAAAAGTGCATCCATATCTGAAAGTGCAGCTTTTTATGGATGAGGACGGTGAAATACGCCAGCGCAGGAATGATCATTTGAAATACGCCGCTGAAATTATTGACGGCATGGACAGGAAAAAACTGGTAAGGCCATTTCCGCTGTTTCACGAGCCGTTGTTCCGTTTTGAGATACATAGGACACATGAGGGAAGTTATCTGTTCCTTGACGTGCATCATCTGATTGCAGACGGCACCTCTCTTTCTGTTATTTTGTCGGATATCGACAGGGCGTATGAGGGCGAAAAGCTTACAACAGAGGCGTATACTGCCTATGATGCAGCGCTTGACAACGAAAAGGCGGTACAGGGAGAAAAGTATAAAAAAGCGGAAGAATTTTACTCTTCTGTATTGAAAGACTGCGGCCCGGACACCAGTCTTTATCCTGACAAAAATGAAGAGACACCGGGCATTGGGAACTTGTGCAGAAAGAGTGATGTCATCAGCAAGGAAGCTGTGCATGCGATCTGCGAGAAATATGGTATAACAGAGAATGTATTTTTCACAGGTATATTTGGCGCAGCGCTGGCGAGATACCATTTTGCCCCTAAGAGTGTATTTACAACCATCTATCATGGCAGAAATGACTCACGTCTTTCTGATACAATCGGTATGTTTGTCAAAACATTGCCTGTGGTGTGCGATACGACGAAAAATACGGAAGATTATTTTGTGACAATTAAAAACCAGCTTATGGGAATGATGGATCACGATATTTATCCGTTCCAGGAAATCAGCCGCAATTTCCATATTAAACCTGATACGATGTTTGTGTATCAGGGCGGGAATTTTGCATTTACTAAAATCTGTGGAGAGGCTGCAGAAGAAATCCCCCTTGGCCTAAATGCGGCAAAGGAGCCGATTTCGCTTATGATGAGCATTGAAAACGGCGAATATATCTATGAACTGGAATACAGAAGCGATTTGTTTGAAAAGGAGACGGCTGAGTATCTGATAGAAAACCTTGAAATCACCACAAGGGCTTTCCTTGATGGAAAGGAACCGTCAGAGATACGTCTTCTGTTCGATGAACAGGATAAGATGGTAAATACGCCGCAGTATATGGGGAAGACTTTTATCGACCTGTTCAGGGAAGCTGTGTCAAAATATCCGAACAATATTGCTGTAAAAGATGAGAACGGTACAATAACCTATGCAGAGCTTGATGCAGTGTCGGAGTATGTCGCTGATAAACTGAAGAATAATGGTTTTGGACAGGAAAAGGTTGCCGGAATTTTATGCGGCCGGACAAGGGAATTTGTGGAGGCGTTTGTAGGAATTATGAAAGCGGGAGGCGCATATGTTCCCCTTGATCCAGAATATCCGCAGGAGAGAATTGAATATATGCTCTCTGACAGCGGAAGTGAAAATCTTCTTCTTATGAGGAAATATCGACCGCTGACAGAGGGGTATGACAAGAATGTAATTTATCTTGACGAGATTGAAAAAGAGGGAATAGGCTTTACAGGAAAAGCAGATTTGACGCCGCCACTTCCAGAGAATCTGGCATATATGATTTACACCTCTGGCTCGACAGGAAAACCAAAGGGCGTTATGCTGGAACACCGCAATCTTATGACATTAATTGAGCATACAGTCACCTTCCATAAGACAGTTCCAGAGGATATGTATGGGGAATTTTCCTCTTTCTGCTTTGACGCTTCAGTACATGACCTGTTTGCGCCTTTGACAGTGGGAGCCTCCCTCTATATTTTCCCAGAAAGTGTCAGGAAGGATGCTGTCGCTGTCTGCCGTACCTTTGAAAACGAGCCGATTACGGTAGCGACCATGCCGACGCAGATGGGCGAGCTTGTGGCGGAAACGCTGACAGGGGATTGCGCTTTAAGGATTCTTACCCTGGGAGGCGAAAAGTTTAAGCGCTATTATGATAGGAAGTATATGATGGTAAACGGCTATGGGCCTACGGAAAATACCGTTTCGTCCACAGAGTTTGTGGTTGACAAGGAATATAAAACGATTCCCATTGGCAAATCACAGCTCAATGTAAGGAGTTACATCGTAGATGAGAACTTAAAGCGTGTACCTGTGGGAGCGCCAGGAGAGCTTTGCGTGGCAGGGCGGCAGGTGGCAAGAGGCTACCATAATCTGCCGGAAAAAACAGCCTCCGTATTTGTGCCAAATCCTTTTGCCACGTGCAAGGATGAGGAAAGGCTGTATCATACAGGCGATATGGTACGTCTGAAAGGCGATGGAAATATTGAATATATCGGGCGGATTGATTCCCAGATTAAGATTAATGGATTCCGCGTGGAACTTGGCGAGATCGAGGGGGCAGTCCTGAATCGCGACGGCGTTTTTGAGGCGGCGGCAATCCCTGTAGATCAGAACGGTGTAACATATATTGCGGCTTATTATACCGGAACAGAGTACAAAGAGGGGGATTGGAAAGAATTTTTAAGTCCATTGCTTCCAGAATACATGGTGCCTGCGTTCTATACACATCTGGACAAAATGCCTGTTACGCCTGGCGGAAAGATTGATAAGCGTGCTTTGCCGAAGCCGGCCGTTATGGAAGAGCGCACCGATTATGCCGCGCCTCAGACGGGAGCGCAGATAAAACTGTGTAAGCTGTTTGAAAAGGCATTAGGGCGGGAAAAGGTAGGAATCGATGATGATTTCTTTAAAATTGGCGGTACCTCCCTTGCTGCTTCCAAGGTTGCAGTAATGTGCCTGAATGAGAAGATTCCTCTGGTATATGCAGATATTTTCAAATATCCTACGGTGCGCGCGCTTGCCAAGGCATTATATGGGGATGAGGTGCAGAAGGAAAATACAGATGAATTTGCAAATTATTCCTACAATGCCATTGATACGCTGATTGCTGCAAATAACAGGCAAAACGCTGACTGTGTGGAGAAAAAGGAGTTAGGCGATATCCTGATTACGGGTGCAACAGGTTTTCTGGGGATTCACGTGTTAAAAGAATTTCTTGACAATTACGATGGCAAGGCATATTGTATGGTGCGCAAAGGCAGATATGAGTCAAGCGAGCGGCGTCTGATGAATATGCTGATGTATTATTTTGATTTGCCATATACCGAACTTTTTGGCGACAGGATTATCTGCATTGACAGCGACATAACGGACAGCAAAGAGGTAGACAGATTAAAAGACGTACCTTTTACCACATTGATTAACTGTGCTGCCTGCGTCAAACATTTTGCAGCGGGCGAGATGTTAGAAAAGATCAATGTAACAGGCGTCAAATATCTGATAGATCTCTGCTCGTCGGCAAACAGAAGGCTTGTACAGATTTCAACCATATCAGTAGGCGGCGAGGGTATGGACGGCAAGCCGCCGATGGATCAAAAATTTGGTGAAAATGATCTGTATTTTGGTCAGAGGATTGCCAATGAGTATATACGCACAAAGTTCCTTGCAGAACGTGCTGTGCTGGAAGCGGCCGCAAAAGGTCTTGATGCGAAAGTGATTCGTGTCGGTAATCTTATGAGCCGCCACAGAGATGGAGAGTTCCAGATTAACTTTATCACGAATGGTTTTCTAAGGAGTTTGCGTGGGTACGCTGCAGTTGGCGCATTTCCAATGGACAGCATGAATGAAGGCGCTGAATTTTCCCCGATTGATGAAACAGCGGCCGCAGTGCTCTGTCTTGCGGGAACAGACAGCAGGTTTACGGTATTCCATGCCTGCAACAACCACAGGATTTTTATGAGTGATGTGATATATGAAATGCGTGAGAGGGGCTTTGACATTAAAATTATGCCTGGAGATCAATTCGTTGAGACGGTCAATGCGTATGCGGCAGAACATGAAACAAGTGATGCGGTATCGGGGCTTATCGCTTATACTTCTCATGATGATGAGGAACTCTACACGATTGATTATGATAATGCTTTTACAACCGAAGTGCTTTACCGTTTGGGATTCAAATGGAATATAACGGATAACAGATACCTTGCAAAGGCAATCGAAGCATTAGAGGGACTGAACTTTTTTGAAAATGAATTTTAAATACGCTCTAGTACTACGAAAATTTTATATTAATTTTTTATGGAGGAGATAAAAGTGACGATTACTAAAACAATGGAAAACAACAAAGTCATTCTCTCGATCGAGGGATGGCTGGACACAAATTCAGCCCCAGAGCTGGGCAGGGAAATTGAGGCGCTTTCTGATATAGAGAGCCTGATACTTGATTTTGATAAACTGGAATATATTGCATCGGCGGGGCTTCGTATGGTTATATTGGCATCTAAGAAGCTTAAAAGCATGAATGGAAAGTTTTCCATAATCCATGTCAGCAGCGAAGTGATGGAGGTATTTAAGCTTACTGGATTTGACCAGAATTTTGATATACAAACAAAATAAGCAGTATGGTTCTGTGATCCAATGGCGACATCACAATGCTTTGTCTTGAATAAAAGGCGAGAATGGAGGCGAATTGATATGAAAGAGCTTACGATTGACGCTACAATAGAGAATATTGCTGCCGTTACCGCTTTTATAGACGAGCAGCTTGAGCAACGGGATTGCCCGATGAAAACAAAGAGGCAGATTCATGTAGCGATAGACGAACTATTCGGCAATATCGCATATTATGCCTATAATCCTGAGATTGGCATAGTGACCGTTCGTGTTGAAGTTACGGACAATCCCCTTGCGGTGGTGATAACGTTTATCGACAATGGTATTCCATATGACCCGCTTGCAAAAGCTGATCCCGACATCACGCTCTCTATGGAGGAGCGCGGTGTCGGTGGGCTGGGCATTTATATGGTGAAAAAGACAATGGATGACATTTCATATGAATACAGGGACGGACAAAATATTCTTCGGATAAAAAAGAAGTTTTAGCTGGGGCGTATTTCCGTCAACGCTTCTGCCTGTTTTCTACGCAGAATATAATTTCGCGTAAAGACGAAGTTGCATTTTGCAAAGCAGGGTGATATACTAAAAAATACTTTAATAAAGTACGGATGGTATGACATGGAGAGAAAACAGGCAACCAATATGGAGGTTAAAAAAAATAACAGAAACCGTGTTTTTAGGTATATATGTAAACACAAAATGGTTTCGAATCCAGACATTTCGTATGCTTTGAAAATGAGTCTGCCTACGGTGACGCAGCTCACAAAAGAACTTCTCGAAAAGGGATTTATTGAAGAAAACGGGGAACTGCAGTCAACAGGTGGAAGACGGGCAAAGGCTCTGTCAGCTGCGGTTAATGTAAGACAGGCAGTTGGAATTGATATTACGAAAAACCATATCAGCTTTGTACTCACAAACCTGACGGGGGAGATTTTAAATCATGCGCGCATTTTTCTGCCATATAAGCACGAGGAATCTTATTATTGTATGGTAGACAGGGAGCTGGAGATTTTCTTGGATGAGAGCGGTGCAGAACGTGAAAAAATTCTGGGTATTGGAATCTCCTTTCCGGGAATCATCAATCTGGATAAGAAGCGGATTACTTATTCCCATGTTTTAGGGATACAAAAGATACCGTTTGATGCTGTAGACAGTTATTTTTCTTATCCATGCTATTTTATGAATGATGCGAATGCAGGGGCTTACGCCGAAGCAATCGGTTCAGATAAGACAAAACGGTTCTTTTACTTGTCTTTAAGCAATACGGTGGGAGGAGCTGTTTGGGATCACCATGGATTGATTCAGGGAAAGAATTTCCGGTGCGGCGAGGCGGGACATATGACCATGATTCCTGATGGGAAATTGTGCTATTGCGGGAAAAAAGGCTGTTTGGATGCATATTGCAGTGCATTGCTCTTATCTGATATGGCAGAGGGAAAGCTGGAAAAATTTTTTGAACTGCTAAAAGAGCAGGATCAAAAAGCTGTGGACATATGGAACACATATACCGATTTTTTGGCAGTTGCGTTAAATAATATCCGTATGCTCCTTGACTGTGATGTGATTTTAGGAGGCTATGTGGGAAATTATATAGAGCCGTATTTGCCAAAACTATGGAACAAGGTGTCAAATCGAAACACATTTATGGAAGAACAGCAGTTTGTAAAGAGCTGTAGATATAAGACAGGAGCGGCGGCGCTTGGAGCCGCACTTGCAGTGATTGAAAATTTTGTAGAACAGGTATAATTGACGAAACTGTGAAACTTGGTGCTGGAGATTATCTCTGGCACCAAGTTTGTCTATACGCCACGTTTTATGGAGGTTGACTCCCTTACAATCAACTCTGTTTCCAGAATCAGAGACTGGACATGAATCTGAGGATTTTCAATGAGGTCCATCAACAGTTCACAGGCTGCATACCCTTGGCTGAAGGTAGGCTGGCTGACGGTGGTGATGGACGGGCAGGTCATCATGGAGATGGGAATATTATCGAATCCTACGACCATGATATCATCAGGAACTCTTAAGCCGTATCGATAAGCGCTTCGGATAATGGCCGCGGCAAAAATATCAGAAACTGCAAAAAAAGCGTTGGGGCAAACCTCAGAATTTAAGATTTTGCAGACAGCCGCATAGGCAATCTGAAAGTCTACCTCAGGAAGCTGAACAATCCAGTTTTTGGGGACAGAGAGGCCGGCTTGACTCATAGTATCCATAAAACCGCGAAAACGTTCAGCCGCATAGTTAAAATTCCTTGGTCCGTTAACCAGAGAAATCTTATTGCGGCCGCAGGAGAGGAGATATTCTACTGCGGTTTTGGCAGCAGAATAATTGTCAATACCCACGTATGGAATCTCAGATTCTTTGTTATATTCACTGCATTGCACCACAGGACATATCTTTCTGATTTTCTGCAGGTCTTCTTCAGGAAGACAATTCAGAAGGATAAGTCCAGAAGCGCCGATACCAGAAAGCATCTGGCAGTATTCCTGCACAGCCGAATGCCCTAACGGGGATTCGCTGATAAGAAACCGATAGTTATGGGCGTCCGCCGAAGAACGGGCGCCTTTTATAATGTCCTGATAAAATATATTTCCGATATTTGGAACATTCAGCACAATCAGGCTGGGACTGTTCTCTTCTGAAGACGGTGATTTGGACGGCTGGTATCCAAAAAGCTCCATAGCCGCGTCAATCCTGGCCAAGGTATCTTTCCCTACCATAGAGCGGTGATTTAACGCTCTGGATACTGTGGCCGGCGAGAGGCCAAGATAATCTGCAATCTGAGTGATAGTAGCATTCTTTCCCATAATTCCTCCAGTTTCTTTTCTTGAGTACTTTTTAATGAAATGAAAATTATTGAAAATTTTCATGAAAAAGTGAAAAATAATTATCTATTTAGTACAAATTACTAAAATATTCCCTATGCAAATGGATGATTTGCACAAAATTAGTTGCAAATCAAGGAGAATAAATCTATAATATATATAACACAGGGGATGAAAATTTTCAATAAAAATCAATTAATTTTCATTTTATATCAGAAAGGAGAAGACAGTTGTTAGAGATAACTTATGGAATGGTTGGAGGAGGACCTGGAGCCATGATAGGGCCGGCTCATCGAAAGGCGGTGCAGCTAGACGGGATGGCTTTTCTGAAAGCCGGATGTTTTTCCAGAACACCGGAAACATCGAAAGAGTTTGGAGTTAAACTGGGTCTTGAGAGAGCGCGCTGCTACAATACTTACATCCAGATGGCGGCCGCAGAGAGCGCACGAAAAGACGGCATTGATTTTGTCATAGTCGTTACGCCTAATGATTCACACTATGAAATCTGTAAAACTTTTTTAGAGGCAGGAATCCATGTGGTCTGTGACAAACCTCTTGTCTCTGATGAGAGGCAGGCAAAGGAGCTGGTGGAGCTTGCTTCACGGAAGGGCCTTTTATTTATGGTCACCTATACCTATACGGGAAATGTCACCTTCAAATATATGAGAGATTTGATCCGTCAGGGAGAAATCGGAGTCATCCGAACCGTCATGGCGGAGTATCCCCAGGGATGGCTTTACAATGAGACGGATGACGGCAATAAGCAGGGTTTATGGAGGATGGACCCGGCTCACTCTGGAAGAGTGAACTGCTTAGGAGACCTGGGTACTCATGTGGAGAATGCCGTGTCCATGGCCACAGGATTAAAAATTCGCCGCCTTCTGGCCAAGATGGACGTAGTTGTTCCTGGGAGAAAGCTGGACGACAATGATCAGATTCTTGTGGAGTATGATAATGGAGCCACGGGAATGTACTGGACCAGCCAGTTTGCCATTGGCTGCGACAATAGTCTTTCTCTGAGAATCTATGGTTCTGGCGGAACCCTCCTATGGTCCCAGGAAGAATCAGAGCAGCTTATTCTCATAAAGGAAGATGGTATCCCCAGGATTATCAAACGCGGCTCTTTGGTGATTCCTGATTCTGCCGCCCGATATGCCAGAATGCCAAAAGGCCATTCAGAGGGATGGCTGGAAGCTATGGGAAATCTGTATGACAGCTATATTTCCTGTATACAAGCGAAAAAGGAGGGATGTTTTACACCAGATATGATTGATTATCCCACTGCAGAGGACGGGCTTTATGGAATCCAATTCATAGAAGCCTGCTTGAAAAGTCAAAAAAATAACAGCACGTGGGTAGAACTTTAAAAAGGAGCGCATGATTATGGCAAGACCAATTACACTATTTACGTCTCAATGGGCGGACCTCCCATTGGACAAGATATGCAGTCTGGCTGCACAGATGGGCTATGACGGGCTGGAGCTAACCAAGAATGCACATCTGGACGCAGAAAAAATAATCCGAGATCCTTCTTATGCGGAAGAGATAAAACATCTGTTAACTACCCACGGCCTGGACTCCTGGGCCATAAGCGCCCATTTAGACGGCCAGTGCGTAGGCGATGCCCAGCGGTGGGCATATGATCCCAGGTTAGATAACTTTGCCCCCAAAAAATTTGCAGGGAAGCCACAAGAGATACAAAAGTGGGCGGTGGAACAGATGATGATCACTGCACATGCCGCACAGATGATGGATATCCATATTGTCACATTTTTTATGGGAAGCCCTATATGGAAGTTCTGGTATTCCTTCCCTCAGACTCAGGAAGAGGTCATTCAGGAAGGATATGAGAGAGAAAAAGAGCTGTGGACCCCTATCTTTGATGAATTTGACCGCTGTAATGTGCGGCTGGCTCTTGAAATCCATCCGTCGGAAATCGCCTTTGATTACTGGAGTACCCAAAGACTTTTGGAGACGTTTGCTTTCCGTCCGACTCTGGGAATCAATTTTGACCCGTCCCATCTTTACTGGCAGGGTGTTGATCCTGGTATTTTCCTATACGATTTCAGAGATCGAATCTACCATGTTCACATAAAGGATGTAAAAAAGAATCTGAATGGGAGAAATGGAATCCTTGGCTCTCACATTACCTTTGGAGACCAGCGCAGAGGATGGAATTTTGTTTCTCCAGGTCATGGAGATGTGGATTTTGATAATATCATCCGAATGCTCAACCAGATTCGTTACACGGGACCTCTTTCTGTTGAATGGGAAGACAGCGGTATGGATAGAATGACAGGGGCTGCAGAAGCTTTAAACTTTACAAGAAAAATTAATTTTTCTGCTTCTGAGTTTGCTTTTGATTGTGCTATTAAAAATTTTTAATTATATAAGGAGGTATTGATTTATGAAAAGAAAGAACGTATTGGCGCTGGTCCTTGCAGCAGTAATGGCGGGGAGCATGATAGGATGTTCGTCTGGTTCTAAGCCAGAGAGCGGTTCCCAGGAAACTTCTTCTCCTGAATCCGTCCCCCAGGCTTCAAAAGAGGCAGAAGCTTCATCGGCGTCCAAGGAAGACGAAAAGCCTGTGGAATTGATCACAGCGTGGTGGGGCAATCAGACCAGAAATGACAGATTCCAAAAAATGCTGGATCTTTATGCCAAAGAACATGGCATTCGTATTGAGACGCAGATGAGTGTTTGGGACGACTATCTGGTATCCATCCAGGCGGCGGCTGCCAGCAGCGATATGCCGGACTTGATGATGCTTCAGGGATCGTACTATCAGGAATATGTGGATTCAGGTCTGTTAACCGACCTGACCCCCTATGTGGAAAGCGGGGCCCTGGATACCTCTTCTATTTCTGACAGTATTCTGTCTGCTACATCTATTGACGGAAAATTATATGGAATCTGTGCTGGTATCAATTCCATCAGCTGTATTTACAACAAGACGCTTTTGGATACAAACAACATCACCGTGAAGGATAACATGACATTGGACGAGTTTGCCGCGCTGTGTAAGGAAGTCTATGAAAAAACAGGATATAAAACGTATTTTAACTACGAATCCCAGTTGATGGAATATATGGTGCGTGCAAATGATGTGGTTCTGTTTGGAAAAGACAAGATTGGCGGAAGCTCTGCGAAGGATATTGCGGATCTCTTCCTCTTAATTGAACAGGGGTATCAGGAAGGCTGGCTGATGGACTATAGTCTTTTAGGTTCCGTATCTTCTGTGGAAGAGCACCCTATGGTCTATGGAACCTCCCCTGAGATGAGTTCCTGGTGCGCTTTCTATAATTCCAATCAATGTACGGCCTTACAGAACGCTGCGCCGGAGGGCACGGAGCTTGCTCTGACCACAGCTCCCAGCAAGGATGTGAAAAAATCCGCCTATTTAAGAGAAGCCATGAGTCTGGTTGTTCCTGCAAAAACACAAGGGCAGAATCAGGATGCAGTTGTAGAACTTCTGAACTGGTGGATCAATTCTAAAGAGGCAAACGAAATTATCTTAGGCGAACCAGGCGTTCCAGCCAATGGAGAGGTAGCCTCCCAGATCACTTCCCAGGTAGATGATACTCAGGCAAAAATCTTTACGTACGTCACAGAAGTAGTGACTCCAGTCGCCAGCGTCGCCAATCCGCCAGCCGGAAACGGTATGACAGAAGCAGAGAATCTGCTTATGGAGCTGGCGCAGTACGTAGAATATGGACAAATGACTGGTATGGAAGCAGCAGAAAAGTTTTTTACAGAAGGCAATGAGATCATGGCTGCTGCCGCCAAAAGGTAGGAGAAAAGGTAGGAGTCAGGAGTCGGCCAGGATTTTCTTTTACCTGGCCGGCATCTGATGCTAAAGGAGAATTCAAATGGAAAAAAAGAAAAAAAGGAAAAAGCTGAATATGTGGCAGAAGGAGGCTCTGACGGGATATCTTTTTTCCCTTCCATTTATCATCGGACTTTTGTTCTTTCTGGTAGTTCCCATGTTTGTCTCTCTGTACTATTCGTTTTGTGACTTTAATATCCTGTCTGAGGCCAGATGGGTAGGACTTAAAAATTATACTGCCATATTTCGGGATAATGACTTTTATACCTCGTTATTTCTGACTTTAAAATTTGCTGTCTTTTCTGTTCCCCTTCGTCTTCTGGCAGCGCTGGCAGTGGCTATTATTTTATTTAGAAATACAAAAATGACGCCGATTTATCGGGCTGTATTTTATTTTCCGTCCATCATTGGCTCTTCTGTGGCAATCGCCATTCTCTGGAAAAGGCTGTTTGCTGCAGACGGGCTGATCAACAGCTTATTCGGTACAACCGTGGGATGGATTGGAAATCCTAAAACGGCTATGTGGGTGATCATCATCCTGTCCGTGTGGCAGTTTGGATCTTCCATGCTTCTGTTTCTGGCAGCTATGAAACAGATACCAGAAAGCCTGTACGAGGCGGCCCGTGTAGACGGCGCCGGCGGTTTTAAGGCCTTTTTTACCATCACGATTCCGCTTTTGACTCCGACGATTTTTTTTAATCTGGTTATGCAGTCGATCAACGCCTTTCTTATTTTCGCCCAGGCCCAGCTGATCACCAACGGAGGGCCGTTAAAGGCGACCAGATTCTATGTTCTTTATATGTATCAGACCTCGTTTGAGTTTAGCAAAGCCGGATACGGCGCGGCTTTGGGGTGGATGATTGTTCTGGTTATTATGCTGTACACGTTATTTCTATTTCGTACAAAAAAATATTGGGTATATGAGGAGTGAGTGATATGGAGCGAAAAAAAGGAAAACGAAATATATTTCTGTATCATCTGTGCGTATGCTTGATAGGCCTGATTATGATTTATCCTCTTTTGTGGACGGTTTCCAGTTCTTTCAAAAAAAGCAGCACCATTTATCAGACTGTCACACAACTGATTCCCAGAAATCCCACAACGGAAAATTATGTCAACGGCTGGGCAGGTTTTTCTCATACCACCTTCGGTGTTTTTATCCAGAATACCATAGTTGTCACGGTCGTCGCTACGGCTGGGGCCATTTTATCGTCTCTGATGGTGGCGTATGCCCTGTCCAGGATTCGATTTCGATTGAGGAACCCGCTTTTTGCCATGGTCATACTGACCATGATGCTTCCAGAACAGATTATGATGATCCCACAGTACCTATGGTACAACAAGCTGGGATGGATCAATACTTATCTGCCTTTAATCGTCCCTCATTTTTTTGCAGTATCTGGTTTTTTCACGTATGTGTTTATGAATTTTATGAATGGGATTCCCAAGGAGCTGGATGAGGCGGCCCGTCTGGACGGATGTTCAAAACTTACCATGTTTTCCAGAATCATCGTTCCTCTGACAAAGCCTGCCATTGCAACGGTTACCATATTGTCCTTTATTAACCGCTGGAACGACTACATGTCGCCTCTTTTATATATAAAAAGAACACCAAACTATACGGTCAGCATCGCTTTGAAGCTGTATCTGGATTCTACTTCCTCGTCGGATTACGGAGCCATGTTTGCAATGGCAGTCGTTTCATTGGTTCCGTTATTTGTTATCTTTATCACGATGAACAAATACTTAGTAGACGGTGTGGCGACGTCAGGGATTAAAGGGTGAGGTGAAACTATGAAGAGAAAATATCGGGTAGGCGTATTGGGATTCGCCCACCTTCATGTTTTGGAAATAATCAGGGGATTTTTGGCAATGCCGGACCACTACGAGTTTATAGGCGCCGCAGATACTGCGCCCATGAATGAAACAACATACCAGGGCCCAGCTAGCAGATGGTCTAATAGAGAACGTTTCCTTCGAATGATGAATATGGATCAAATGTTTGAAAGTATGGAACAGCTTCTGGAGACAAAGCCGGATCTTGTATTGGTCACAACGGAAAACGCTCTCCATGGAACGGTGATTCCACAGCTTCTTTATCAAGGCATCCATGTGGTAACGGATAAGCCTCTGGCAATCTGCAAAGATCATGCTCTAAAGATTGAAAAAGCTGCCAGAGAGGGAAAGGCTTTGTGCATCACAAACTGGTTTTCTTACTGGAAACCTGGAATCCGGCTGGCAAAAAAATTAATCGACCAGGGAATTATTGGAAAAGTTTACCGTTTTCAGTACCGCAATCCAGATTCTCTCGGAGTCCATCCTGATAAAAAACAGATACCTGAGGAATATTTAAAAAGGGAATGGTGGTATCAGCTTCGGTGCGGCGGCGGAAGCATGATTGATTACTGCAGCTATGGCATTGTCCTTGCCGACTGGTTTTTGGGAAGACAGCCGGAAACCGTATTCGGCATAAAAGCAAATTTCCACCATCAGTTTGGGGATGCTGAGGATTACGCTGCACTTACGCTTACGTATCCAGAGGGAGTTGCTTTTCTGGAAGGCACCTGGGCAACCAGAAGCAGCGGACTGCCAACCGGCCCGATTGTCTGGGGAGACAAAGGTTCTCTCATTGTGGAAAATTATGATCATAAAAACCGGACCAGAGTCTGCGTTTACCAGGAACCTTATGCTTCTATTCCAAATATTGTTTATGACTCAGAGGATTATCCCCTGCCCCAAGGTCATCAAAATCTGGCGGAGGATGTATTTTACTATCTGGAGACAGGAGAGGACCTTCCGTATCTTCTTTCTCTGGACTGTAATGTAAAGGCAACTTATGTTTTAGAGGCGGGAATCCGATCGGCTGCGTCTGGAAAACTTTTTGTATCGGAGTATGAGTTATGTTACGATTATAAAGAAGAATGATTGGCGTGTTTAAAAGACAAAAGACAGAGGAGGAAGGAAATATGCCGATAGGAATCCTTGTGAATGTGTTGGTAATTATGGCCGGAGGCATTGCGGGAACTTTTCTTGGGAACAAACTAAACGATGGGTTGAAAGAAAATATGAATGCGGTCTTCGGCGTCTGTGCCATGTCTATGGGAATCAGCTCGATTGTGTTGATGAAAAATATGCCGGCAGTGGTTTTTTCAGTAATTACAGGTACGTCAATAGGGTTTCTCTTTCATCTGGGAACGAAGATCAATCAGGCAGGAAAGATGAGGCAAAAGGGGATTGGCAGACTGCAAAAGAAGGCTGGTACAAAGCAGGGGGAAAGCGATTTGCTGGTGACGGCGCTGGTTCTGTTCTGCGCCAGCGGAACAGGGATTTATGGTTCTATCGTATCGGGGATGACCGGGGAACATACCATTCTTTTGGCAAAGTCGATTATGGATTTTCCCACAGCACTTATTTTTGCCTGTACTCTGGGCGGAGTGGTATCTCTGATTGCAGTACCGCAGTTAGTGATTTTTTCTGCTCTGTTTTTATTGGCAAGGATTATTTATCCCCTGTGTTCACCGGCAATGATCAATGATTTTAAAGCCTGCGGTGGGATTCTTCTTCTGGCCACAGGCTTTCGCATGATTAAAGTAAAGGATTTTCCGGTGGCGGACATGATTCCGGCGATGGTTCTGGTGATGCCGGTCAGCAGCTTTTGGGCGTCTTTTATCCTGCCGTTGGTTTCATAAGATTATCGCTTCACATAAATAAAACGCTCTCCAAGAGAAGGAATGTGCCACTTTGCGCTTGGATTTTGTTCCATTAATTCTCTTGCAAAAATCAGGGGGTCAACCGTATTTCCTTTTATCATATCAAAATGAGTCGGGATGGTAAAATCTGCCTGTAGCATACATGCCAGGGAAGCTGCCTCAAGGCAGGAGAGGTTTCCGATGCAGTTTCGCTTGGTACGGAAATAATCTCCACCATTGATTGGCGGAAAAAATAAATGGGGAGCAGGCAGTTTTTGCAAATCTTCCAGAAGCGAGTCTGTCAAATACGTATCCCCTAAATGAAGAAGATGAATGTCGCCCATGGTTACAAAATAACAGAGTGCCATATCCTGTCCGTTTTGATCAGTCCTATGCTCAGGATGGGCGGCGGAAATTGGGAGAATCGTCAGATTCGGAAAATCTATTTTTTCATGAGCTTTTGCCGGAAGAATCCGCGATTTCTCAATGCCGGCCTCAGACAGCGTTTCCATCCATGCTCCGGGAATAATAAATTTTATATGGCTGTCAGAAACCGCAATGCCAGTTAAGGTCTCTATCGCCATATGATCCTTGTGGCCATGAGTGCACAATACATAATCCCCTTTTACAACTTGTGGTGGAAAAGGGGCAGGAAACCACCGCCTTGTGATACCAGCAGAATCCTTTATGTCGTTTAAAACTGGATCAATATATAGAGTAACATCTTTTTTCCACACGAAACCACATTGCCCTAAACTCCAGAGAGCAAGGGAGTCTCTCCATATGGTAGTATGTTCAATCTCTTCTGCTAAAGGGTTTCCCTGGCAGTACCAGGTTCTTTTTTTGTTTGTCTGCATATCCGCGTCCTCCCACAAAATTTTTGGACTTTCTTGCCTTGACTTTATTATAGCCTGGATTTAAACTATTCGCAATAACAGTTCATTTCTATGGCGGCAAGTTTCTTATGGAGGTGTGATGGATGTCATTTGGTATATCCCAATTAATAATCAAGTTGTTGTTAACTCCTTTTTCTTTTTTTGTTAGCTGCTTAATTTTTCTGTTTATATGTTTTATATTTTTCAGAAAAAGAAAAAGAATTTCTGGTAACCAGAAAATGCTGCTCATCATCTGTGCGTTAATTTGTTTATTATATTTTGCCTTTTTACTATGGCTTATTATTGGATTTGGCAGTAATGCACACCCAAAAGCGTGATAGAATACATAATATCCAAATACACAGTTATTACAAACAAATAAATTTGTGGATAAAAGAAATGATGGGAGCGGGATTGAGGAAGGATGAATTATGGGAAAGAAAAAACATTTTAATGTTACAGGTCTTTGTGTTCCAGAACTACACTATATGGTAAAAATAGACAGAAAGCTGGAACGGATTTTACATGAATATATAGAACCAGGCGCATATTTTACCATGAACAGAGCACGTCAGTACGGAAAAACCACAACATTGCGTCTGCTAGAGCATAAATTAAGCTCTCAATATATTGTAATCCGTCTTAGCTTTGAAGGGAAGGAAGAATATTTTGCATCTCTTCAGGCTTTAGCCGGCGGACTGTGTTATAGTCTTAGAAAGGTATTACTGTCTAAAGATCCTACACTTGCAGAGATTTTTGAACAGAAAGTTAACCAGCAGTATCCCCTCCAGGATTTGGGTGAGCGTATAACAAAGCTGTGCAGTCAATCGAATTTTCCAGTAATTCTTATGGTGGATGAAGTAGACAAGGCGGCGGATAATAAAACATTTTTGAGCTTTTTAGGAATGCTCAGAGAGATGTACCTGGCTCGTATGGATTGTCAGGCACCAGCTTTTCATAGTGTAATTCTGGCTGGAGTACATGATATAAAGAATCTTAAGCTGAAACTTCGTCATGAAGAAGAACACTCTTATAATAGTCCATGGAATATTTCTACGGCATTTGAGGTAGATATGAATTTTTCGCCAGAGGAAATCAGCACTATGCTAGAGGATTATGAGAGAGACTATTGTACGGGAATGGACATAGGAGAAATGGCTGCTGCAATCTATGACTATACAGGAGGATACCCTTTTTTAGTCAGCAGTCTTTGTAAAAAACTTGCGAAGGCGGATGGAGCGTGGACTGTAAGAAATCTCAGAAAAGAGGTTCGGGATTTCTTAAAGGAACAAAATACTCTATTTGATGATATCATAAAAAATATTAAGAACCATCAGGAGTTTGCAAATCTGATCGAGCAGATTCTTGTATGTGGAGCACAGGTCGCCTTTGAGATTCGGAATCCGTTGATTGATATGGGAGTCATGTACGGTATTTTTTGTGAGAACGAGGGGAGAGTGGCTGTGGCGAATCGCATTTTCGAAACAGTCATCTTTAATTACTTTACTTCGGTCCGCAGTACCTATATTCTGTCTTCAAGTAAATATATAGATAAAACTTCCTATATTCATGAAGGCCGCCTTGACATGGAAAAAGTGTTAGAACGATTTGCGGCATTTCTGAAAACAGAGTATCGGGATGAAGACAGTTCGTTTATAGAGAGACAGGGACGTTTGCTGTTTTTAAGCTTTCTTCGCCCCATTATTAATGGAAATGGCCATTATGCTGTGGAACCACAGACTCGCCAGAATACTCGTATGGATATTCAGGTATTTTATGGTGATGAGGAGTTTATTGTTGAATTAAAAATCTGGCATGGAGAAAAGTATGAGAAGGAGGCCTATGAACAGTTGGCAGACTATCTGGAAGCCAGAGAAATAGAGACTGGTTATCTGCTGAGTTTTTGTCACAATCGGACAGCTCCTCGTAAGGGACAAATGATTTTATGCAGGGGACATAGGATCTATGAGGTGATTGTGGCATATCGGGACAAAGAGAAGTCTGTACAGGAGGTAAAATAGAAATGCAGAATACGTATAAGGAAAAAGTTCAATGGTTATTAAAATACTGCTCAGAATATGATGGGCATGAATATATGTATGACGAACATGTCAAAAAGGACAGGTTTGATGTCAGGCTTCATATAGAAGAAGACATTTTAGAGTGTATGAAAACAGCCAAGATTGTAGTGCTGACAGGTGATGCAGGCGATGGAAAAAGCAGAGTTCTTAACAGGCTTCAGACAGAGTTAAAAGGAATAGAAACAAAGTGGGATTGTACCAATGACTTTTCGGCATTAAGCAGGGATGGGAAAATCAGAGTCTTGAAAAAAATAGAGGTTATCCTGGAACAAGGAGCTTCCGAACATATTTTGATTGCTGCCAACAGTGGAATCTTTATGAGCGAGATTATGAATTTTAAGAGAGGACTGTTTAAAAAGCTGGAAAGTGCCGAAGAAGCTGTAATTATTGATTTCAGCAAACGCAATTTAGCATCCGAGCAGGGAGATTTTTTCCGTATTGTCAATAGTTTCTTTGATATTAGCGAGTATAATGAATGCAGTCAATGTGCTATGGCAGAAAAATGTCCATTTATTCATAATTTAAAAAAAATGACGGAAGAGAGTGAAGATGGAGATAAAAGAAGAGAACAGTTGAGAAAAGTATATCATGCCCTGTTTCTGAAAGGAGTTCATGTTACCTTTAGAGATTTGCTTTCTACGTTATCTTATATGATTACAAGAGGAATAACCTGTGAACAGATTACCAAACGCATATCTGAGGAAAATCAGGAGCAGGCTTCATATTATAACAATCTGTTTACTTATGATAAGAATAATAGTAGGCTGCTTATGGAAATTCAATCTTTGGATCCTGGGAAAAGAGATCACAAGTCGGATAGAAAGATTTTCTATGAAGAAATAGGAAATAAATTGGAAGAAGAACTTCAAAGAGGGAATTTTAAAAGTCTGATCAGGAATATGTACTTCAATAATCCAGAAATTTTGCAGAGTGAAGGAGCTCAGACAGATTATGCGCTGTTGAATATGGAATATATTGAAGATTATCACACAGTCATAAGAAGGCTGAAACAGGAAGGGGTCTTAGATGCTGTAGATGAATATCACAATATACTCTGGAAATTTGAACTTGGAATCAACAGAGTCTTTAATCCAGAACGAAGCGATGCCCAGCTGGTGTTATTTGATTCGCCGCTTATCATATCACCTCGAGTGAGGATTGAGCATGAGGCAGGGGACGAACTACAAATCTATTTTTGCACAAGAGAATTTTTTAATGACCATAATAGGGAAAAAGTCTCAGTCAGTGATGTGAATTCCTTTTTGTGCGTTTCTGTAGTAGAAAGAGTTGGGAGTGAGGACTTCAGCCAGGAGAAAATGGCGGTTGACTATGAACTATTCCGTCAAATTATGATGGCTTCAGAAGGGCGTTATGACAGTAGCATTTTGAATAAGATTGATGATATGAGACTCAAGCAGTTTATAAGCAGGACTTTTCAGCATCTTTCATCAGGGAAAAGAATTAAGGTAAAATGGCTTGGAGCTGCGCAGTCGCAATATATGCCCTTTGAATTATATCCGTTCCACCAAATTGGAATAAAGGACCGGAATAATAAAAGAGCTGGTAATAAAACTTATCGAGTGGGAAGGGGTTAATGATGGAAGAAAGGATATTGCCATATGCGCAGTATATAGGGATTAACAAACCTGTCAATCCAGGAATTCAGGTGTTGATTGATTTTTTGTCCTTTTATTTTGGTATAGATGTGCAAAGAAAAAGTATAAGTAATTTTCAATGGAAGGATATCAGAGAAAAAATTTTTACTATGATAATCTGCAAAGAAGAGCAGAAAGAGGTTAAAGAAGAACTATTTCAATCTGTCTATGAATGGATTCACAATTATGCGACATATAGTCCGGTTGATGGAAAAAACAGCCGTGAGTATCTGCTTCCACTCACGGAGGGGATGTTGTTTTATGACAGACGGGTGACAAATAATTTGCGCAATGTACTAAACACATTACTTTATTCTGAATGTGATGAAAAGGAACAAGTGGAAATATTCAAAGAGATACAGGAGCTGCTTTATGAATTTTTGTACAGTCCAGAGGCTAGGAAAGGGGGATATGAGGAGCTTTTGGATATTCTCATTAGCTTATTCAATGAAGACGGGACCGACACAAAAAAAGAAGAAATAGATATAGAGAAGAGTGTAGAGATACGCTGGAAACCAGAGAAATTGTCATTAGAGCTGAGAAAAGATTTAAGAAATATTTTGCAAAGTACTTATTTAAAAAAAGAGAACATATATAAGAGAATCAATGAGCTGAATATTTTGTTAAACTTTTATGTAGTCAGATATATGATAAGCAGAAGTTTCGAAAATAATGAAAATTTTATTTTAGCCAAAGGATCTGTCAATATGCCTCCAGAAGGGATAATACATTCAGCTGCATTTGGTAATTTTGCAAGCATAAGAGAACAGATTTATAAAGTAAGTGAGAATTATTATTATGAAATTATCAATAATATTAATCAAGAGGACAAACAGCTGATACTAAGGCAGAAGGAGAAAGACCCTTCCACAAACAGCCATATAATACTTAAGAGAGGAAGAGATGATATATGGCTGGATGTGAGAGTAGCCGTTTTTCAGATAAGAAAGAATCCTTCCACTAATGCAGATAAAAGTGCAGCAGAAACTGTAGAAAACATGCTTTATAATTATATTGGCGAAGATGGAAAGGATACTTTTACCAATAACCAGGAAATCGCTCATGCCTGTATGGAGATTAGTAAAAAGAGAGCATCATCCGTGAGAAAAGTAGCTTCTGTTTTTTCAAGTCAGGGAAAGGAATGCTATTTTGCATATCCTGTAGGAAGCGTGCGGCAGAAATATTATGTCATGTCGCCTCAGTTTACAGAGCTAATGGTACATCTGTTTTTGGGTGAACAGGAGGATGGCTGCGGCACGTTGGGGATGCTGTATCAATGGTTGGAGGAAAAGTACTCTATTTACTTAAGGTATTCTTTTAAACTGGAAAATTATTTGAAGAAGAATGCAATCGAACAGCCCTCACAAAATGAGTTTGAAGACAATCAAAGAGCTTTCATAGAAACTCTGCGGGAAATTAATTGTATTGTAAAACTGTCAGATAACAGTTATATCATTACGTTTGATACAGAAGAGGGAGGATGGTGGAATTGAGTCAAAGCAGGCAGGTGCTGGAAATCTTGTTCAAGACCCTGATTTCCAAAATATGCAGCGAGAAAGGCAGCGAGTATTTTTTTGAGACAGTAATTGGATGTGACGAGAGATTTCTTGAATACATAAAGGAAAGAGAAGGGATACAGGGAAAGGTTTATATCAAGGCATTAAAGCAAGGAGAGGAGACGGATGGGATCTTTGACATTGTCCGTCTGAGAAATCATACAGAGATAAAGCAATGCATTATCTTTACTAACCGATCCATAAAGGACATTGATTCTCTTAAAGACGTATGTGAGAGGGAAATCCGTGTGTTTGTAGATCGAGAAGTGATAAGTACTCTGATTGACAATCAGGATTATCTTATAAAAGAAGATACAAAATACTATAAATTTATAGATTTTCTTGAGGGGCTAATATCATATGTATCTCCGAGTGTGCCAGAACTACTGAGTTATCTGGAAAAAGTGGAGTTATTTTATAAAACAAAGGCAAAGGAACTAAAAGAAGGAAAATTGGCTTGGTCGGCAAACTGCAACCTGTATGTATTTTCTATGTGGTCCTCTGCCTCAACAGAGTTTTTGTCCAGGGGAAAAATTAACAGGATTTATTTGGCTTCTAAACCAACAAACATTCATAAGAGAATTTCATCTATCAAACAGATTTCTATGTTGGAGGAAACTTTTTTAAGCAAAGATTCTAATCAAAGGCTGGTGACAAAGGGGTTTGCCCAAAAAAAGTATGCAAAAAAGATTTTAACAGATATGATTTGTAATCAGGTCTATGGCGATGCTTATGAAAGAATATATTATGAATATGTGGAGCCGCTGGTTGGAAAGAAGAAAAAAACGGAGAAAGTACCGCCAAAAACAGAACTAGACCAGGAAGAAGAGCTGGAGTATATTGATAAATATATGATTGCTCTCAGGTATCTTTGTGAGTTAGATGGAAAAATCGATGAAGAACTCCTGGAAAGACAGGAGGTAAATGAAGATGAGGAGCAGGGAGAAGGTTCTTTCACGATTCCAGTGGTGGAGGGAACCAAGCAGGAATATCAAATTCAATATAATCTTGATATAATAGAAAAAAAGAAGCAAGAGGTGGAGAAAAAATTTTGCTGGAAACGAAAAGAGAAGACAGAAGAAGATAATGCAAATGCCAAAAGAAGGTTGTATGAACAATATTTTACGGGTCTTGAGGATATGTGCGACGACTTAAATATCCCATTCGAAAACAGAGAGGATATAAAGAAAAGAATCAGGGTGGTGCGTCAGGCCTGGATTAAGTTAAAACATACACAGAGAACCCCAAAATGCATACAGACCTATGTGAATGAGACTGATAAAGTTTGTGCTGCTTTTTATGAGCTTGCCAGGTATATTATGATGATGAGCATGCAGATGAAACGATCTGTAGCAGGCAGTGGACTTTTGGAGAAAATTATCAATATCGATATAGCAGTTGAAAATGAAACCCTTTACGTTCCCTGTTATAACCCACTATTGTTTTTTTATCTGTGGCAGATTAATAACAGAAATAAGGCTTTTTTTCAGTATTCCAATAATGGAAAGAAAGCAGTTTATAGTTATCAGCTGAGATTTCTGGAGGAATTGAACCGAGTAATTCCTAATGATGTGATGTGGCATGACAATAAGAAGTATATGTATGTGAGAGACAATAAGAAGATGCGTTTTCCCTATTATTTAAGATATAAAGATATGATGTCTATTGCCAGTCTTGAGACGATTAATCTTTTGCAGACCTTAAAATATATTGAGGAGTTCAGGGTAAACAATTTATATAAAAATGATATCAGGATCTGTTTGATCGGAGACATTTATCTGGAGTCTGCCAGGCTTTACATTAAAAGGTTAGGTAACTTCTTAAAAAAACAAAAGTTAGAGAGAATCCTTATAGAGATTGTCACAAAAACCTCTGGCAGCGTGAAGACAATGTTGGAAGAGATTCTGGATATCCGTCAAGGGGAAGACAGAGGAATTGAAATCAAGATAGAAAATTTAAGTGGTGAGGCTTATTTAGAAATCAGACTGCAAGATTATATTTACAGAAATGATATGGTCTTTCTTTTAGATTCCAGCTTTATGTACTATGAGCCAAGGTATGTTACAGAGAAAATTAACAATATCAGAAATCGAATACAATATCAGACCTGGGAACAGGAAAAGAAATTTTTGGGGATTCCCAGGGAGAAAAACAAGTTTTCAATGACCGTGATTCCAGATATTATTAATTGTTTCCAAAATTCCAGACAGGAGACAGAGCTAATGCCAGGAAGATGGGACAGATATTCCTTAAATACAAGGCTGATTATGGATATTTTTGAGGCTTTAAGAAGCCAGAAGGAGGATGATAAAGCTGTAATTTTTGTTTCCAGTGATGAAAGAATTGATACAAAGCTGGATAATGATCAATATCTGAAGTCTATCAAAGAAGGAAAAAACGGAAATAAGACACTGAAAATTATAGAATGGGGGACGAACTATAAAAGAACAAACAATATAAAAGAACAAAAAGGAAATGGCTATATTGAAGTAAAGCTGTCCGATATCTTAAGTGCTTTTTCATCTGCGGAAATATTGGATGATCAGATGCTAGAGCTTATACTGAGAATTTATTATGAAGAATTTCCGGAAAAGATTACAATCCAGGCTGTTTCCTCTAAATTTGATAATAGTAATGAAGAGATAATCGAGCAGATACAGCAGGTAATACAACAATATTTTATAGATATTATAAAAAGTGATTTCTGGCTTAATAAAATGATAGGAGAGAATTTATATCAAATTCTGTGGAATGAATCAGGGTCTTTGGAAGAGCTAATGTTTGTGTATAGTCTGAAGAAAGCGGATACAATTAATATATGTTATAATTCACGAATCAAAGACATAACGCAACCAAAGAAAACTTTTTTGGGAAGTTTGAAAAGAAGAGTTCTGAACAACAACATTTTACGGTTATTAGATATTTGTGATAAAGAAAAAATCAATTATAACATGGTAGAAGAAATAAACAGATTTATGAAGAGAAGTAATGAGTGTATAGAGAAAGACGACTGTATTTTTATGGCAGATTCCTTGGAGAGATTTGATAAGGCGCAGAACATATCGATTGTTGTAGAGAATATAAGAGAATACGCGAAGAGAAAGTGGGGAGAATGATGGAAATATTTTGTGTGAATTCAGTAAAAGGAGGTTCAGGGAAGACAACCTTTTCTTTAGCAGTTTTATATAATAGAGCATTGAGTTATAACTCAGCATTAGAAGCGAAAGGTATTAAAACTGAGGACAGAAAAAGATTTGCCTATGTAGATTTAGATCTACAAGGGACAGGCGTTAGCAGATTGATCTATGGGGAAGAGGAAAGAGACTTTGTAAAATTTTATAATGATCGAGAGAGGAAGGGTGAAAGTGGAGAAGATTTTTGCTACATAGATTTTTGTAATAGTTTTCCTGTATATGCTCAGGCTTCTGTTGTGATTGATGCATATCTTTTGAATGATTCTGATGATGCAAAAACCTTTTATGGAGTAAAAGATAAGGAAATTCTGGAAAGCCGCAATGTCAATCGCTTTAAAGGAAGAACTAAGAAACTGATGGAGCAGATTCTGGATTCAGGAAAATATGATACGGTGGTATTTGATTGTGCTCCCAGTTATGATTATATTGCTTCTGATTTTTTTGAATTTATCTGTCGGAAATATAATAGTTCTGCTAATAGAATTGTCAATGCTTTTGTAACAACATTAGAGAAATCTCATGTATACACAACAATTTCTAAAGTAAGTAATATTTTAAAGAAATCAGAATATAATTTAGGTATCTATGTAATCTGTAATGATGTGACAGGGTATTTTAATGTTTATAAAAGAGATGGACAATCTTTTGAGGAAACACAAAAGAAAACATTGGAGCAGGCGGAAAAACAAAATAAATTTATAGAAAAAGTGCATCAGGAGATTGTGAAAGAAAAGACAAGGTTTCGAACAAAAGAGAGTCCCACGGTTTTTTCAAAAGATAGAATTGTTGTCTTGGAAAAATTAGACATAAGTGATACATTTGTCTTTTCAGAGAATACTACGCTTAATCTTAGAGATGTATTAGAAAATTTTCAGAGTGAACGATTAACAGATGATTTAAAATTAAGACTGGAAGAATAGATTTGGAGGAGAGATGCTGCTAAGTGATGAAAAAATGTCAAAATTTATAGATAGTTTACTGCATAAAGAGGAGATTGAACTAGGAAATAGTATAAAGTATAAATTTTATGCAAATAGATACCATAGCTTAGAAGAGATTAATTACTTTCAGATGGAACGCAATTTATGGATGATTTATGGTGATGAAGAGAAGTGTGAAATTTATCTGACACTATTTGATAAAATGAGGAAATTCGTTGCCAATATCCTTCAGGTTCCTGGTTTGAGCCGGCTCTTTAGCCAGCATTATTATAACATTGAGTGGAACATGTATACAGAGCCTAAGTTTGAGAAAAACAGATGGAGTCTGTATAGGGATCATTTTGTTCACCAAATTCGTAATGCCTATATGGGATATGAATTGTTGTGGGGAACAGAGGGATTTTTTCTAATAGATACCTTTATCAGATGTTACCATAAGGAACAATCTGGAGATTTTGCTAGTTTTATTAATACATTTATAGAAGAAGATGTTTCTGAGGAGGAGAGAGAGAAAATAGTAAGAACTATCTTTTTTAAGGCATGGTTTATTTCTGCTCTTTTTCATGATATTGGCTATCCTTTGGCGCATTTTAACCGTTATGAAAAACAGATTGTTAATTATATGCCATATTTTCACTGTATCAGCAGTCATACAAGAACAGACTTTCTGGATATTAAAGCATTGCTGGCAGATTCCTATCTTTTTCAAGAAGTTCCTGAGGAGGAATTAAGAAGGCGGTACCTGAAGGATGATCATGGGATGCTTTCAGCTCTTTGTCTTCTTTTAAATTATTATCATACAGGCACGATCCATAGTATAAATAAAATTGATCGCTGCAGTATCGAGTTAGCAGCTTATTCTATTTTTGCACATACGAATAGTTATGGTATTCAGCAGGAAGAAAAGAGAAATAGCACTTATTACCGTCCTGTTTTTTGGAAAAATCCGTTAGCCTTCTTGCTGCGGGTGTGTGATGACCTTCAGGAGTGGGAAAGAGTTTACTTTTTGATTGGAAATAATAAGAATATTTTAATATGTGAAGAGTGTTTTTCAACCATAATTGCAGATTTAGATCGAGAAAATTATAGGTGTAAATGTGGAAAAAATCTGAAAAAGATAACACAGTTTGGTTATAGGAAACTTAATCTTGTATCGGTCTGCCAGTATATGCAAATTGAATGGATAGAGGAAGGCTGCATTTGTGTCAACTTGGATTATGATAAGTTGCGTCTGATTGAGGCTGTATCAATTCATCACGGATATGCGAAATACCGTTATCAAGAGTTGAAAAATTTGGAAAAACTTCTGGTTGACCAAGAATATTTTCCGTTTATTAAGATCAAATATTTTCTGAGCGATAATATTCCATTACTGAAGTATGAGATATTAAGGAACTATTTAAAAGAGATATATCCAATCTTTTCAGTGCTGTTGCTAGAGGAGTATGGGCAAGGAAAAATTCAGCGTGAAAAAGAATTTTTAGAGGAGAACAGAGAATGTATTGGTACAGATTTGGAGTTAATTTTGTCAGAAGAGGGCAGCGAGAGAATGGGCATATCCGATCTAATAGATAACATTCTTTCAGGGACGATAAGTTTTTTGGAGGATTTGGTGAATAGAGAAAAAAATAAGGATGAGTTTCCACTTTTTATAGAAAAGATAGACATTCAAAAAGATTTAGAAAATATCTATTTTTATTTTCTTTTAGAAAAACGAAAGCAAAAGTAGCCTTTAGGCTGCTTTTGCAGCCAGCCCCAACCCACTAACTTCAATGAGTGGTGGGTTAGCTCATGGTTTTTTAGATTTGGAAAGCTAAAGATATCGTCCAGTTAACTCTGCTAAATAAGGGCTGGCGGCTCTTGCAAATAAACTGCTTGAAAAGGAGATTGCAAAGGTTTTTAATGTATCCAGAAAACCATCTCGTGGAGGCCTTACTGCTGTGTTTATATTCTTCTGAAGCAATTGGAAGATTTTGTAAAAGGATCATCCATTCATTTTGCAACTATTCCCAATTTATCGTATCTTGTGAAGAATGGATTATGGGAGAATCTCATCCCTACTTCTCCGCCTGCCTGCTCAATTCACACAGGCAGGCATACTAGTACATCATTGCATTAATTCGCGAGTAAATTAGTACAACAATGTACTAGTCTAAAGCCCTAAACAGCTTTCTTTCGCAATCCTCACAAAGCAGTCTTCAATATAGTTAAGGCTGTAATATTTCCTGGTTACGATACAAAAATCCCAATAGGCCTCATATTCTTCTGGAATATGGAATACCTGCAGCGCCATGGACGGCGACAGATAGCTTTTGGGGAGAATCCCGATTCCCAGATCGGCTTCCACCAGAGCCTGGATAGTCTCATACTGGTTATTTACCAGGTATTCTTTTGGGTAAAGAATATTACATTTTGCCAGTACTGAGTCAATAATATGTCTGGACTGATTTTCCTTTTTGGGGTAAATAAATTTCTCTTCTTCTAATTGTTCTAAATGGACCATAGGGCCGTTTGGACTGTCTGTCAGAAATCTTGAACAATCCCTTTTTAAAGAGGCGATAACAACAAATGGATCTCGTAAAAAGCAGTCATAAGAAAGAGAGGGGCGCTCCTGATGATTTTGGATATGGGTGACTGCCAGATCCAATTCTCCGCTTAACAGGCTTTTCTCCAGCTCTATATGATTCTTGTCATAGACATTGCAGTTGATTTTGGGAAATTTTTGGTTAAATTGGATCAAAATCTGCGGCAATATTTTCAGCCCTAATTGAAAGACAATGCCAAAGGATAAGGTGCCTTCTTTTAAATCATCTGGAGCTGTCAGATTCATGGAAAAGTTCTGCCATATTTTTTCTGTCTGCACTGCAGCCGCATAAAATTGTTCTCCGATATTGGTTAGCTGGAGCCCGCTGCCAGTCCGTTTAAACAATGGTTCTCCTACAGAATCCTCTAGCCGCTTGATAGCCTGGGATAGGGAGGGCTGGGCGATAAAAAGCTTTCTGGCGGCGGTTGATATGCTATGTTCCTCTGAAACTGCGAGAAAGTACTGCAAGTTTTTGTCGTTCATAAACTGGCCTCCTTATATAGGATTTATACTATAGTTAAATATTATAAATAGTATTTGTAAAATAATCAATCTTATATTAAATTTATGGTATGAAATGCGCATTCAAATAAGAGGAAAGGAAAATTTTATATAAAATACTATGGATATTGTGCCTTTTGCAGAACAAATTTGCCAGAAACGATTGGGAGTGCACCATATTTTGGTAAAAAGGAAGAATAAACTTGCGGCCTCCTTTCATTTTCATCCCACAGACCGCAGGTCTGATATTCATTCAGCCAGCAAAAGCGTAATCAGTCTGGCCGTAGGGATTGCCATGGAGGAAGGGATACTGACACTGGATACCAGGCCAACAGAGGTTTTAAACAAGCATCTGCCAGAAGATTACGACAAGACGTGGGAACAGGTCACAGTTAAGAATCTTCTGACCATGGCCAGCGGCCATGATCATAAACTGATGGATGGTTACTCCCTGATTCCAGGCCAGATAAACCGTGATGATTTAGAGGATAAGGATTGGATTCACTATGCGTTTTCTCAGCCTTTACAATTAGCTCCGGGAAGTCGGTTTGTATACAACAATGCCTGTCCCCATATACTATCCAGGATGATGATTGCTTTGACCGGAGAGAATCTGATTGACTGGCTTAGGCCCAGGTTGTTTGAGCCTTTAGGAATCCGCAACCCTCAGTGGTATACAGATCCCCTTGGATATACCTGCGGTCCTGGGGGGCTTCAGGTGACAACCGAAGAGTTTTCCCGTCTGGCCCAGCTCTGCCTGGAAGGGGGAGCCTGGAATGGAAGACAGATAGTTTCCAGAAAATACTTGGAGGAAGCTGTTTCAAAGCAAATTGAGAACGCTCCCACAGAGATTCCTCGCAATTCCAGCGACACAACGGCTGGTTATGGGTACTTTTTCTGGAGAACCTACAGGGCGGATGGCTATTATATGTCAGGGTGGGGCGGACAATTAGGGATTGTACTGCCAGAATATGATGGAATTATCTGTTTAAAATCTTATGAATTTGACACTCAGGCGCTTCTGGATGTAATCTGGGAGACGATTGTTTCGCAATGGAAAACGAATTAGGGGAGGACTTACTATGTCAACACAAATGATCATTTGCCTGGCCATCAGTCTGATTACGGTTATCGGTTACCTGTCAAACAAACTTCCTATGGGAGTTGTGGCCATGCTTTCCCTCAGTGCTTTTTACCTGACTAAATGTATCACAACAGCAGACGCCATGAGTTATTTTGGAAATCAGAATCTGTGGCTGTGCGTCTGTATGTTTGTGTGTTCCGCCGGTTTTACAAGAACTCAATTTGTTAAAAATCTGGCTAAGAAGGTAAACCGTCTGGCAAAAGGGTCTGCAAGAAAAATATTCTTTGGATATATGATTCTCGGAGTTATTTTGTGTCAGTTTATTGGTCAGGCTGTTGCGGAATTTTCCATTGTGGCGCCTTTGCTTGGGGCTTCCATGGATGAAATCGGCGTAAAGAGATCAAAAGTTATGTATCCCTTGGTGGTTGCCCTTCTTGCGACTATGGCATGGCTGCCAATGGGAGCTGCTTACTCTTTTCCCATGCAGGTAAATTCTATGTTTGAAACCTTTGGAATTGGAAATTATTCCATGACGGTTCTTCAGGATATGATATTGCGGACGCCGGGAATCCTGCTCATTCTAATCTACGTTGTTTCTGTTGGATTTCATCTTGCGCCAGAAGAACCGCCGACTGCTATCAGCGCTGCTTCGATTCCTGCACAAGGAGGGCAGGAGGAAAAGCTTTCTCCTTTTCAGGAAAAGTGCGGATATGTTATTTTTTTCGGAACTTGCGGGGCCCTTTTGATTTCTGGAAAAATTGGGGTAGACCCCTGGCTGATTTCCCTCATAGGAGCTGTTTTTATGGTGTTATGCAGGGTATTAAAAGGAAAGCAGATCAATGATGCATTGCCGGTTCCGTATTTTGCGGTCTTTGCTGGGGCGCTGTCTATGGGCGGAGCGCTGACCAACACTGGAGCGGCCGACTTGATCGGTACGTTAATCGCACGTATGGCAGAATCTGTGAACAGCAGCATAGGCGTATACTTTATTATTTTTATCGTCACCTTTTTGATTACGCAGTTTATGCTTAACGGGGCGGTTATGTGGTCGTTGATGCCAGTAATTCTGGCTACGGTGAAGGTTATGGGAATCAATCCCATAGGCGCGGCGGTTATCATCCATATTGCGGCTACTTCTGCGTACAGCACTCCGATGTCCTGTCCGGCCATTCCTCTTTCTATGGCGGCAGGCGGGTATGATTTTAAGAGTGTGTTTAAGCAGTCCATCATTCCCAGTGTGATCATGTGTGCGGCAGGAGTGCTTTGGGTCAGCTTTTTGTATCCTATTTTTTAAAGCAGCAGGAAAGGAGTTTGCAATGTACAAGCCCAGACATAGGGAAGTTCTTGAATTGATGAAGGGAGCGTATGATTTACATACCCACACGGCGCCTGATTTTGGACCCAGAGCGCTGAATGACAAGGAATTATTAGAACAGGCGGATGCGTTTGGAATGGCAGGCGTGATGTTAAAAAATCATTTGGACCCGACTCCTGCAAGAGCGATACTGGCGAATACCACAGGGGGATATAAAACGAAGGCATACGGTTCAGCGGTGATGAATCTGTCCATCGGCGGTTTGAACCCCATAGCGGCTAAGTATTATCTCCAGTTTGGGGCAAAAATCATCTGGATGCCTACCATTCATGCCCGCAATCAGGCAGAATATTTTGGCAGGGATTTCGTTACCAATCATCCCGGGATTCGGCTGTTGGACGAGGAGGGGAATTTAAAGCCAGAGATTTTTGAAATCCTGGATCTTGTGAAGGAGTATGAGGGAGCCATTGCGACAGGGCATATCAGTATCGGGGAATCTATTGCATTGTGCGCTGCGGCCAGAGAGCGAAAGGTGCGCACGATACTGACTCACCCAGACTGGACCTGCACCACAATTCCGATTGAGATTCAGAAACAGTTGGCAGAGCAGGGAGTTATGGTGGAAAAATTGTGGTTTGACATTGGAATCAACCATGTGACGGCAGAATACATGGCTCAGACCATACGTGATCTGGGAGCCAAAAACTGCCTTATGGCTACAGACAGAGGGCAGGCAGGAAAGGAGTATCCGGCAGAAGGGATGATGATGTTTATGGATGCCATGCTGGATTGTGGAATTTCATGTGAAGACATTTACAAGATGACCCATGATAATCCTAAATGGGTGCTGCAATAAAGCGGGATAGATAAAAAGAATAAGGAGTTGTTGAGCTGAAAGGAAATGATTTGAAAATTTCAGCTTAACAGCTCCTTATTTTAATATATCCTTTGTGAATATTGACTATAACGTTTTGGTGTGTTATTATACCGGTATACTGATATATCAGTATACTGATATTCTGGAGCAAAAGATAAACAAAAAGCAAGGGGAATTACGTTCGGGAACAGGAGATGGGCTTATGTCAAATAATTTAGTGACCAAAGAAGCGATTGCAATGGGATTAAAACAGCTTATGGAGAAATGGCCTTTGTCAAAAATTTCTGTAAAGGATATTACAGATCACTGTAACATCAGCAGGAACACGTTTTATTATCATTTTAAGGACAAGTATGAGCTGATTAACTGGATTTTCTATTCAGATATGCAAAAAAATGTAAACTCTTTCACAGAATCCGAGCGGCCTATGGACAGCTTTGTGAATGTGTGCAGGTGTCTTTATGAGAACAGAAAGTTTTATTTTGCTTGTTTTCAGTACATAGGACAGAATTCCCTGTATGAATATTTGTATGAGTTTTATTTTGATTTGTGGGAAAACAGTATGAATCTTCGATATTCCACATGTGACTTTGTGTTGACGAAGGAAGAAATTCAATTAATTGCAAAGCTGAAGTCTCATTCCCTAATCGGAATTATCTCTGACTGGATTCGCGGAGGAATGCACGCGGACTATTTAAAATACCTGGAAAAGCTGGAAGCAATCATTGAGCAGGAAATTTCAGGATATACCATGATGTGTGAGAAAGTAAAGAGGAAGGTGTGCTGACCATTTGGATTTGGGCAAAAATCTGATGTGTAAGAAAATGAAACACATTGATTTTGTGTAAATTGTATCTGAAAACACAGGAAATTACAATTAAGAGCATGACAAATCACACAATGTTTTATCAAAAGAAGGAGGAGATTGTGTTATGTATGCTCTTATTGCAGTATTGCCGATTTTGCTGACTGTCGTGTTTATGGTGGTCTTGGGCTGGCCTGCCAAACGTGCTCTGCCTGTTTCCTGGGGCGTGGCCTGTCTGGTGGCTGGAGGCGTATGGAAGATGAAGCCTTTGGAAATCGGAGCCCAGACGCTTGCCGGCTTTTTAAGCGCTTTTGAAACCTTATGTATTATTTTTGGAGCGATCCTGCTGATGAATATTCTCAAACAATCTGGAGCCATGGCGTCCATAAACAGTATGTTTTCGAATATTACAAAGGATGCCCGTATACAGGCCGTTCTGGTAGGATATGTATTTGCCGGATTTATCGAGGGCGCTGCAGGATTTGGAACACCGGCAGCGTTAGCCGCTCCGATTCTTATAAGCCTTGGCTTTCCGCCTCTGGGCGCGGCAGCAATCAGTCTGATTTATAATTCCACACCCGTGTGTCCCGGACCGGTGGGCGTGCCTGTTTTGACGGCTTCCAGCACGGTGTCTTCTGCTGTCTTAAGTCTTGGTGGAGATCCAGATCAATTTACAATGCTTTTGACGAAATGGACCTGTATCCCCCATATGATTGGCGGTTTTTTCATTATTATCATCGGTGTAGCCGTATTGTGCAAAGTCTTTGGGAGAAATAAGAGTTTGAAAGACGTAATTCCGGTGATTCCGTTCTGCCTGTTCACCGGCGCCGTTATTGCCGTGATCTATCTTGCCATGGCGATTTTTGCAGGGCCGGAACTTACGACCATGGCTGCATTTCTTGGAGCCCTTCCAATTTTGGTTTTTGCGGCAAAGAAAAATTTCCTGATGCCAAAGGAGGTTTGGACCTTTGAGGGCGTATCGGAGTGGGGCGAGAAATCCTGGATGTCCTCACAGACGGTAAGCACTGTGCAGGATAAAGGAATGCCGTCGGCAAAAGCCTGGCTTCCCTATATTTTGATTGGACTTTTGCTGGTTGTGTCCCGCGTCTCAATCTTTCAGCTAAAACCTATTTTAAATAATGAGCCCTTTATTCTTCCTATTCGAAATATTTTGGGATTTGAAAGTATAAATTGGGAGTTTAAATTTTTATGGAATCCGGGAATTATGCCATTTATCTTGATTTCCTTTGTTACTATTTTTTTACATCACATGAAAAAAGAGGAAGCGGCTGCTGCGTTTAAAGAGTCGTTTGAACAGATTGGCGGCGCAGCCATTGCGCTCCTTTTTGGAGTTGCCATGGTAAACTTATACCGATTTACCTGCAATGCAGACATTGGAAGAACCATTCTTGCAGGGGAGCAAGTTGCAGAATTTACTTATGCGAACAGCAGTATGCTGTACACAATGGCTTATGCATTGGCAAACATTTTTCAAGGCGTCTATTTTGTCATCGCGCCCATGATTGGAGTTCTTGGAGCTTTTATGTCTGGCTCTGCTACGGTGTCCAACACGCTTTTTTCTTCCCTGCAATTTGAGACGGCTACCCTTCTTGCCATGCCCCAGGTATTGATTGTGGCATTACAGTGTATGGGGGCCGCCATCGGAAATATGACGTGTGTAAATAATATTGTTTCTGTCTGTGCAACCACGGGAACTAGCGGAAATGAGGGGAAGCTGATCCGCACCAATATACTTCCATGTCTTATTTACTGTGTTGTGGTGGCTGTTGTGGTGGGGATATTCATTGCCGTCGGCATCAATCCGATGCCGGAAATTATGCCTTAAAAACAAAAACTGCCTGACACTATATTGGAACTGTTATAATTTTGGGCAGATTTGGATTTTGACTAATGCAGATGATCGGATTTTGATTTTATAATTTATTCATAAAAAGGAGAAGGAGGATACACAGATGTTAAATTTTTTGTACGCAATGAACAGGGAGCAGTTTAAAAATCTTATGACGAAGACGGATATCGCGTTTCTTCCCGTAAGTCCGATGGAGGCTCACGGGCCTCATCTTCCCTTAAGTTCAGATGTGCTGACAGCATGTAAAATGTCAGAGGATACTGCCAGAAAGTTACAGGCACAGGGAATAGAATCTTTGATTGCAACGCCGATTACATACTGTCTTGCAGATGCTGCCAGTTGTTTTCCAGGAACGATCACCATCAGATTTGAGACCCTGTCTGCCATGGTTGAAGACGTATGTACAAGCCTTGCCGGATGGGGAATCAGAAAGGTAATGCTGATCAGCGGACATGCAGAAGGGACCAGCATTGACGCGATCAAACAGGGAGCGGAAAGAGTGAGAGAAAAATATCCGGATTTCAGATGTTTCTTTTCTGAATGGTTTACAAAGGGCCTTCCTCTTGCCGCCCATCTATGCAGAGGGGAGCATCCGGAATGGGACATTCATGCTGGCGAAATCGAAACGTCTCAAATCATGTATATCCGGCCGGAATGGATTGATATGGAGGCTCTGAAAACCTTAAAGCCGAATCATGCCGCAGAGCATTTCTTTGAAAAGCTAGAGGCCGGAGCCGATAATTTTATTGATCTTGGAGCGCCCAATACGTATTTTGGCGACCCTGCAGTCTCTACTGCTGAGACAGGAAGAAAACTGTTTGATATTGTAAGCGATTTTATTCTCAAGGAATTTAAAGATAACCTGATGTACAGCGAGCGGCATGATTACTTTATTTTACCTTCAGAGGAAAAGACGAAAGCTTAGAAAATTTACATATTGAGGAGGAAGGCTATGAATGAAGTAAAATTTGGCAGAATTCTTGAGACCGGTATGGGAGCGATTATGTCCGGTACGCTTAATTTGACGGCAATGAAGCTTTTGGGTGCGCCGCTTGCATTAAAATCCGTTTTGTTTGGCTGGGCCGGTTCTTTTGCAATCGCAGTTGCCATTAATTATTTTTTCCCTGTTATGAACTGGTGTATAGCAATCACAAAAAATATTCAGAATAAAGTGGCGGAGTATGTCATAAGGATTGCAATTTTTTCCTTTATCGAAATCTTGTTTAACAGCGTTTGGTGTCTGATCAATTCTGGTTTTATTTCCGAATGGCCGAGAATTTTTCTGCCATTGCTGGTTGTTGGAACGATCGCGATTTTTATTGCGCTTCCCATCATGACCAGGGTTGCTAAGATTTTGGCCAGCGAATAATGTTTGTAACATTGGAAGGACTGGAAAGGAGAATTTATGACGCAAAAAGAGATTGGCCCATATTGCAGAGGCTGTTTGGTCTGCAACGGAAAGGCATGTGGGAATCAGATTCCAGGCCCTGGGGCCAAAGGTGTTGGAGATACGGCCATTCGAAATTATGAGAAGTGGAAAGAGATTCGGCTGCGGATGGATACGATCTGTGAGAATAAAGCGGTAGATACGACATATTGTTTGTTTGGGAAAACATTTCAGTATCCATTTTTTGCCGGACCTGTCGGGGCGGTAAATCTGCACTATGGGGAAAAATACGATGATAACGCTTACTATGAAATATTAGTGGCGGCATGTGCACAGGCAGGAATAGCAGCATTTACCGGAGATGGGATCAATCCAGAGGTCATGAAAGCAGCGGCGGCAGTGATCGACAGATTTGCAGGTCTTGGTATTCCGACCATAAAGCCGTGGAATGCAGATATGGTAAAAGAAAAACTGGAATACGCCAACGCGTGTGGCGCGTTTGCTGTTGCGATGGATATTGATGCCGCAGGCCTTCCTTTCTTAAAGAACTTGACTCCGCCGGCAGGCAGCAAAACTGTGAAAGAGCTTAGCTGCATTGCGCAATGGGCTAAGGTCCCATTTATCATAAAAGGTATTATGACGACTGAGGGAGCATACAAGGCAAAGGAAGCAGGGGCAGCGGCGATTGTGGTGTCAAACCATGGCGGAAGAGTTCTGGATCAATGCCAGGCGACAGCAGAGGTGCTGCCTGACATTGCAGAAGCTGTAGGCGATTCGATGACCATTTTGGTGGATGGCGGGATTCGATGTGGAACCGACATTTTCAAAGCTCTGGCTCTTGGAGCAGACGGTGTACTCATATGCCGCCCATTTGTGACAGCGGTTTACAGTGGGGGAAAGGAGGGCGTAAAGGAACTGATTACCCGTTTGGGAAGAGAGTTAGAGGACGCTATGATGATGTGTGGCGCTCATTCTTTGGAGGAAATTACAAAAGATATGGTAGTTTAAGGAAAAAAACAAAAAAATTGCCAATTAGTCTGTTTAAGCGTATAATATCTTTTAACTAACATTACATAGTGAAGAAAGGAAAACACATGTCTGATTTGTTGAAGGAACAAGCTTATCATAAACTAATGGCTATGATTTTGTCCGCAAAAATAGAGGAAGGAAAGATGTATTCATTGAATAAAGTAACCGAAAATCTGGGCCTGTCAAGGACGCCGGTCCGAGATGCACTTCAGCGCTTAAACGATGAAAAGCGGATAGACATTCTTCCCAGCAGAGGATTCTGCCTTCATGTGATGGATGATGATGAGCTTCATCAGAGATACCACTTTTCAAATGCCATAGAAGGATATGCCATCATGCATCTGATCGAGCTGTGTAAAACAGACCCGAAAAATAGGTATATCATAGAATTGGAACGTCTTCTTGCTGAGATGGAACATGCAGATCTTGATGAGATGAGCTTTAAAGATTTTTATGAGCTTGACAATGATTTTCACAATGCGTTAATTAAATCAGTTGGAGATGAATTTTTTAATAATGTCTCCAAGGAAAATTTAGGGTTTATTGATCACCCGGAAATACATTTGTCAGGAAAATATCTGGACAGGCGTCAGATTCTTAACTATCATCAAAGAATCATTGAGGCCATTCAAAAGAAAGATGTTTACGCAGGGTATGAAGCCATTATGGAGCATGGGAAATATGTCTATGAAATGTACCTTGCCAATAAGTAAGAAAGAGCGTTGTCATGTAAACTCTTTCACGATTTTAATATATTCCTGTGCGTGGTAGGGAATATAGCTCCCTTTGCGGTAAGCCGCCGCAAAATCGACCGTGGTGCATGGAGAGCCTACGGAAAAACGGACGACAGGAGAGTCTAAATGAACGTGTTTTAAATGGGTTTCCGTCACAAAACAGGCGCCGTAACCCTTGGAGGCCAGTTCTACCGAGGCATGGATATTGCTGGTCTCCAGACACACGTTCGGAGTGAAATTGTTTGCCTTCAAAAGTCGGTCCACAGTCTGGCGTGTGCGCTGTCCTGGGATTTGGAGAATAAAGTGTTCCTTTTCCATCAGGGACAGGTCCATCCAGGGATATTTACAGCCTTCCCTGGCAATGCCTGCATTTGCCAGGGGATGGGAGGCGGAAAGCACTAAAAGAACCTCTTCGTGACTGATAATTTCATAGTCAATATTTATACTTTTCACTGGCAGATTAAAGAAAGCAAGATCTGTGTCACCATTTAAAATCATCCCCTCCAGAAGATGGGAATGAGCTTCCAGAATATCTAATTTCACATTGGGATAGAGCTTGTGGAAAACGGGCAATGTACAGGGCAGCATGTAGGTCCCCCGCATAACCGGAAAGGCGATCTTCAAAACCCCTGTATGGTTGTGATTCAGATCGCCCATTTCCTGATCCAGCTCTTTTTTTATAGTTAAAATTTCTTTTGCATACGTCGTGTATCGTTCTCCGGCATACGTAAGTACAAAACGATTCCCCAGCTTTTTAAACAGTTTTTGTCCCAACTGTTTTTCTAAATTCTGAAGAAATTTTGTCAGGGTAGGCTGAGTGATGTATAAGGATTCAGCAGCCTTGGTAATGTTTTGATACTTGGCAATGGCCAGAACATAGGTCAGATCTTTAAAATCCATGATAAGCTCCCATTCAGACGAAATATAAAAACCGAAAAGAGACATAATAACTGTGAGGCGATTATATCACAAGGCGGAAAGGGAATCAATCCCGCCGTTACTTTTCACGGGGGGGCATCTTCTTGCCCGTTTTCAACGGACAAGAAGCACCGGGCGTTCGCCCGATGTGGAAAACTGAAGTATTCCTTAAAACTATAAAATATATAAAAAATATGAATTTTACATTTTGTTTCCGATATGGTATTGTTAATACAACAAGAAAAGAAACATAAAATTCCATTGTTATTACCAAACAGGAGGTTATTTATGGGAAAATTTAAAAGATTTCTGACATTTGGTCTGATAGCTTCTGTGATGGCAGCCAGCGCTGCATGTAACAGTCAGACGACAACCGAGCAGACAGAGACCACGAAAGGGGAAGGAGTAAAGACAGAGGCCCCAGTCAGCCAAGGTTCCTCCCAGGAATCCACAGGAGAAAAGACTGTGATCACCTGGTGGGTGTGGGCGTCCACGGATATTGCCAATCAGATGGCAAAAGCCGCTTTTGAGGCCAATCCCGAATTAGCAGATAAGTATGTAATTGAACCGGTTTTGATTTCAAGTGCCACAGAAGTGGTGCAGAAATTCCGCATGATGCTGGCGGCTGGGGAGACCATGCCTGATATCATGATGTTTCAGTCAGAATATCTCTCCGAATTTGCCCAGGAAGGTATTTTGACAGACCTTACAGACGTCATCAGCCCTCACAAGGACGAAATGACCATGGGTGCATTCAATCTTGTTTCCCATGATACAAAACAGTGGGGATTTCCGTATCAGATAAAGCCAAGCGTCTGGGTATACCGGGCCGACATGTTTGAGGAGGCGGGAATTGATGTGACAAAGGTGAAAACAACCGACGATTTTATTGCAGCCGGAAAACAGCTTCAGGAGGTTTATCCGGAAAGCTATATGTGGCAGTTTAACAGCACCCAGTTTCCATACGCTTCTCTTGTCCATATTTTAAGTGGAAACGGCGGCTCCTTCTTTGACGAGGAAGGGAATTACAAATTAGACAGCGACCCTGGGGTGCGGGCAGCCTTTGAGGATATTAAGAAAATTTACGATTCGGGCATTGTCTATGATGTTGTCGCCGATTCAACAGACCAGCAGCAGGGATTTGCTGACGGCACTGTGGCCTCTGACCTGACAGGAACCTGGATAAAAAATAATCTTCAGTCCTGGGCGCCGGATTTGTCTGGAAAATGGGAGGAAGCCCAGTGGCCAAGTATTGGCGGCGGCGTGCCTGGCGGCGAAGGCGGTTCCATGTTCGTAGTGCCTGCCAATTCGCTCAACAGCGAGGGCGCCATTGAAATTTTATCGGCGCTGTCACTGACTGTAGAGGGGAATTTGAATGCCTATCAGGAACGGTCCATTTACCCTTCCTTAACAGAGGCAATCGAGGATGATTTGCTGAAACAGCCCCACAAATATATGGGAGAATCCCTTTATAAAGCAGAGGCAGAGGCTACAAAGAACTTCAAATCGTTTCGGTACTCTCCTAAGTTTAACAGTGAGGTAGATATTATTGTTCCTTATTTAGCCCAGTATCTTCAGGGGCAGGCAACGTTAGAGGAGGCGCTTTCCGGCGCGAATCATGATCTGACGGTTCAATTAGAAAACGCTTTTGACAATTAAGATGAACACAAAGGCTGGCAGGAAATCCTACCAGCCTTTCAAGAAAAACGGAGTGTAGGAAAATGAAAAATAAGATGAAAAATCAAATCATACCATGGCTGTTTCTGGCTCCTTTTTTGTCAGTATATCTGTGCTTTTTCTTAGGTCCTGCTTTGTACTCATTCTGTCTCAGCTTTATGAAATACAAAGGATATGGAGCCAAAAGTTTCGTTGGACTGGGAAATTATACAAAGCTTTTAAACTATCCTGTTTTTTGGAGTTCCCTGAAAAATACCTTGTTTTATCTGATAGGGCATGTGATTTTGGTGGTGATTTTATCGTTTTTGCTGGCAGTATTGATCAAATCCAAGGTGATAAAGCAAAAGAGCCTGTTTAAGGTAGGATTCTTTGTCCCGCAGATTACGGCAAGTGTTGCGGCGATCATGATCTGGAAGGTGGTTTTAGGGACAAGAGCAGGAGTGATTAACACCTTGTTAGGCACGCAGATTCCTTTCCTGGAGAGTCTGAGCCTCATGAAGTGGTCCGTCATCCTGGTAATGGCGTGGAGATCCATTGGATGGTATATGGTGATTTTCTTTGCAGGGCTTTCTACTGTGTCGGAGGAGGTTATAGAGGCGGCAGAGATTGACGGGGCGACGGGATTTCAGAGAATGGTAAAAATTATAATTCCTTTGATGAAACCTACGTTTGTGTTTGTTCTGTTTAATTGCTGCGTCACTACCTTCAAGGTGTACAATGAACCCAATTTATTGATTGGAAATGCAAATTCCGCGGCCCCCACCTCGGTTGCGCCGATTATGAATCTGGTGACCAATAATATTAAGAATGGTAATTTCGGAACAGCGGCTGCGGCCGGATGGTTAATTTTTCTGTTTATCATGATCATCTCAGGGATTCAGGCTGTTATTTTACGGGAAAATAAAGAAGATTAGGAGGGGAAGCGAATGAAAAGAAGGCGAATGATGAGCAGAGTGGTCACGATTTTGCTTTTCATTTTTATGGCTATGTTTGTCTATCCATTGATTGTGATGGTTTTTGGGGCTTTCAAAAACTCGGCGGAATTGTCTGCCAATCCTGCGGGATTTCCCTTGGCGCTCCGTTTTGAAAATTACAAAAGACTGCTTCATTACTCAGACGGATTATTTTTTCGGACATTGTTTAATTCTCTGTTTATCTCCTCTGTTTATGCAGTGCTCAGTATTTTTATCGCTTCTATGGCTGCATATGCGTTTTCAAAATTTGAATTTAAGGGGAGAAATATTCTGTTTACCATTATTGTGGGGACAATCATGATACCAACAGAGTTAAAGATGCCCGCATTATATATTATGTTCAGCAAAATGGGGATTCTTGACACCTATCTGGTGCAGATCCTTCCTACACTGGCCAGTGTTTTTACTATGTTTCTCATGCGCCAGCATATGAACAGCGTGCCGGATTCTCTGATTGAATCTGGAAAAATTGACGGGGCCGGTCCTGGAAGAATCTTTTGGTCTATCGTGCTCCCTCTGGTAAAACCGGCTATCGGCGCTATGCTGATTCTTCAGTTTCTGGCGAAATGGAATGACTTTTTATGGCCTTCCATGATGGTGACAACCACAAAGAAGATGCCGGTTATGGTGATTCTGCCTACCTTAAATGATACTTTGGATACCTATACGACCCCCATGGAACTGATTATGGCCGGATGCGTATGTGTGGTAATTCCGCTGTTGATTGTGTTTTTGTGCAACCAGGACAAGTTTATGTCCAGCGTGTCCATGGGCGCGGTAAAAGGCTGAGAGGAGGAAGAAGCAGATGAGTTTTATAAAGTACCGTTTTTCTTCAAACGTGCTTCGGATGGATACTGAAGTTAATGTGATTCTGCCAGATTCCCAGTTAAAGCAGGGAAGGCGTTATCCTGTCCTGTATTTACTTCATGGGGCAGGCGGGGACTGCGACAGCTGGATGAGAAACAGTTCCATTGAAAGGTATGCCAAAAAGCAGGAACTGGCAGTCGTGATGCCAAGCGCCTATAACAGCTGCTATGCAGACATGGTCTATGGAATGCCTTATTTTACCTTTTTGTCAGAAGAGCTTCCACACAGGTTAGAGAATTTGCTGCCTGTTGCAGACGAGCCAGAGAATCGGTTTGTGGCGGGACTTTCCATGGGCGGAAGAGGTGCTTTTTTGTGGGCTATGCGAAGACCGGATTTTTTTAAAGGCGCTGCATGCCTGTCTGGAAGTCTGGATATAGCAGCCATGGCAGAGCGGATGAAAGCGGAGGGGGATCAGTCGACTCTGAAGCGTTTTCACAGTGCCTTTGGCCCTTTGGAAGAATTGGGAGCGGAAAATGATGTGTATCATTTGGCGCGCAAAATTTCCAAGGCTCTGGAAACGTGTCCCAAATTTTTGTACATGTGCGGCCTGGAGGACGAAAGATATGAGGAGCAGTTTCTTCCTTTTTTATCATATTGTAAAGAAATAGGCCTGCCAATGGATTCTTTAGACGGTCATGGGATTCACGACTTTGATTATTGGGATTGGGCTATACAGCAGGCTATTGTGTGGATGAAACATTTAGAATGAGGATTGTGTGATGGTAAATAAAAAATATGGGATTCCGTGTATGATTATTCGGGGCGGAACATCCAAAGGCCTTTATTTTATGGAAAAGGATCTTCCAACAGACATAGAAAGACGAGATGAAATTTTACTTAAAATTATGGGAAGCCCAGATGTAAAACAAATTAACGGGCTGGGAGGAGCGACTTCGGTAACTTCTAAGGTTGCAATTATCGGCGTGTCAGAGCGGACGGATGCAGATATTGACTATACCTTTTGTCAGGTCAGTGTGGACAAAGCCCTGGTCAGTACAAAGGGAAACTGTGGGAATATCTCTTCTGGCGTGGGACCGTTTGCGATTGAGAGAGGGCTTGTAAAGGTTCAGGAACCGATAACTCAGGTGCGGATTTATAATACGAACACGGATAAGGTAATTATTGAAGAGGTATTCTGTGAGAATGGGGCAGTCCGGTACGAGGGGGATTTCTCCATCGCCGGCGTCCCCAACACGGCCAGCCCCATTAAACTGCGTTTTGTAGATCCGGCCGGTACTCTGGGGAAAAAGTCAGGAGGGGAAAGGCGGCTTCTTCCCACAGGAAATGCAGTTGATGTTTTGGAGATACCAGATTTTGGAAAGGTGGCTGTTTCTATGGTGGATGCGGCCAATCCATTAGTTTTTGTGAAGGCTTCTGATTTAGGACTTCGAGGAGACGAACTGCCTGAAGAACTGTACAGAAGGGCTGATAAACTGGAACTGTTAGAAAAAGTAAGAGGGGTGGCTGCAGTCAAATTGGAGGTGTGCACAGACTATACGCACAGCGCCTGGGATACCCCAGGGATTCCCAAGATCACATTTGTGGCGCCTGCGAAAGACTGCCAGACTTCAACAGGGAAACAGATTAAGGCATCGGACTGTGATCTTCTTGCACGGATGATGAGCATGCAGACCCCCCATCCCACGTATGCAATGACAGGGGCCATGTGTACAGCGGCTGCGGCTGTGGTGCCCGGAAGCATTGTCAATCAAATGCTGAAGGGAACCATCAATTTTCAAAAACTGCGAATCGCCCATCCGGGAGGAGTTTTAGAAGCCGGTGTGAATTATACCATTGAAAAAGACGGAGAACTTAAAATAAGCGATACCTTTGGATTCCGTACGGCAAATCTTCTGATGGACGGAGTGGCGTATTGCAGCTGAAACGAGTAATCAGCACACGAAACTGTCTTGCGCGAAGTATGATTTGATAGTATACTAAAGAAAAGTATGGGCGGGAGGCAGAAGATGGAACACAGGTTTAAAAATTCTGATTGGAAATATCTGACCGTAGGCTTGCCGGAGGATATTGAAAAATTAAAATGGTACGGGGATTTTGAACGGGCTGAAAGAGTCATAAACATGCGTCTTGAAAAGGACATTCCAGAACCGTTAAGGCGCCGTCTGGAGCTGGAAAAATGGGTTTTAAGGAGGCTTCCTCTTAAGTATGTCTATGACAAGGAGCAAGCGCTGAAAGCGTTGCAGGCGACTCTTACAGGAGCGACCAAAGAGGAGCTGGAGCGCCTTGAGGATGAAGGGGCTGTGGATTGGATTTTTGTCAATGGGAAGGTGCACTACAGGGATAATTTTGTGGAGAATCTGCTAAAGACAAGAAAAGAGCTGTGGGACAGGCTGAAAGATCCTTCCATGGCGAATGAGCGGATTGAGGCAGGAAAGCTTCTGGATAAAACGGTTTTGGCCATGAAGGAAAAGGGCGGTTTGGCTTACCGGATGCAGATTCGGGCTTCTGTAAAGGTGGAAAAGGAGGCGGAAAGAGTCGGGGAGTTTATCAGGATTCATTTGCCCATACCAGTAGAGACGGGACAGGTGAAAAATTTTAAGCTGCTGAAAACTTCCATGGAACCTGTTTTTATCGCTCCAGCGGATTATCCTCAGCGGACTGTGTGCATGGAGACAAAACTGGAACCAGATCAAGAGTTTTGGATCGAGTATGAATTTGAAAACCACACAGAGTACAGCAGGCTTAAACAAGAAGATGTGAAGGAGAATCAGGCGTTAAATGATTTGGCTCCTTACCTGGAAGAAACCCTTCCTCAGATTCGTTTCACGCCCTATATGAGAGAGCTGACAGGGCAGGTGGTTATGGGGGAGAAGAATCCCCTTATAAAGGCGCGAAAGATTTATGACTATATTACGACGCACGTCATGTATTCGTTTGTAAGACAGTATTCTACCATTGCAAATCTTCCGGAATTTATGGCCACGAGTCTGAAAGGAGACTGTGGAATCTATGCCCTGCTTTTTATTACCATGTGCCGCATTGCCAAAATTCCGGCCAAGTGGCAGGCTGGTTTGTACGCCACGCCTCTTACCATTGGCTGCCACGATTGGGCGCAGTTTTATATAGATCCTTACGGATGGCTGTATGCAGACTGTTCCTTTGGCGGTTCTGCATGGAGAGACCAAAAGAAAGAGAGATGGGATTTTTATTTTGGAAATCTGGATCCGTTCCGCGTTCCAATGTGCAGTGAGTTTCAATATGACTTTTGGCCTGCGAAAGACTTTTACAGAGAGGATCCTTATGATAATCAGGTTGGAGAAGCCGAGTACCGGGATCGGGGCCTGATTAACGGACTGGAGTACCAGACAGATAAACAGGTCCTGGCAATACAAGCCTTATAAACGATAATATTTTCGATAGCGGGTGGGAGTCATACCATACTCCCGTTTAAAACATTTAACAAAATAATTTGCATCAGGGATGCCGACCATGCTGCTTATCTGCTGGACCATCAGGTCTGTGGTGGAAAGCAGTTTGGCGCCCTGAGAGATACGTACCTTCAGAATATAGCTGCCAGGCGTTTGGCCGGTTTCTGTCCGAAAGACAGAGATAAGGCGGTTACAAGTTACATTCAGGTCCTGGGCTAACTGCCTGACGCTGATATCCTGAGGGTATTGCTGCTTGATATAGTGCATGGCGCTTAAAACCAGATTGCTGTATTGGTTCTGTTTGTGAGAATGGATTTTCTCACAAAAGCTGTTTACCAGTTTTTCTTTTTCTTTCAAAATCACCTCAATCGTTCTGGCATTTTGTACTGCAATCGTGTTCTCGGTGGACAATAAATCTATGGCGGCGGCAGGTAAACCGGCGCGGGAGGCTGCGATTCTTACCATTGTGCGGACAATGGCGGCCCCGATTCGTTCTTTTTCTAAAGTGGTTCCCATTTCTTTTAAAAACGCCACGTCTCTTTCCATATTTCTTAAATTCAGAATTGCTTCACGGGCGTTTCCGTCCTCGATTTCCTTCATAAAAGATTGTTCAAGCTGGTAGCGCTCCTGTATTAATTCCGAGTAGTTTTTTCGAAGAGGAGATTCTTGAGCCTGGGGGACCTGAAAAAAAGGATCGCTGGTCCAGATGATATGCTCTGTCTCCCAGGGCTTTCGGGCAGGGACAAGGTGATGAAGGAGGCAGCGGGTGATATGCAAAGCTTCTTCCTCGCTGATTATGGGAAACTGACTCCGGTATACGGACAGGTCTGCGGCGGTGAGCTGGGAGAGGCGATAATGATGAATATATTTGAAACAATCCTGTTTTGTCAGAATCATGGTGCAGAAAGGACCTGCTGTGACCGGCGTTTTATCTATAAAAAACAAAAGAAAGTGAATTTCAAATGGCATGATGACATGGCAGATGGTTTGTGTTTTTGGGGTTTGAAAAAGCTTTTTTACAGCATAGGGATTTTGGAATATCTGGATAAACCGTTCCATGTCTTTTTCAGTATTCAGACAGTGGAAGGGCAGGTGGCAGACGTCGGTGATTAGCTGGGTGGCTAGCTGGAAATTGGGGGTCATGACTGGCTCCTTTTTTTAAAGCTGTTTTTTTGACAGTTTTGATAATTTATTCTATTTTACGTGATTTTATTCTATCATGGAAACGCAAAATATGCTAGAGTAAATGAAAAGAGATGATAGAAGGAGGAGGCTATTGATGGAGTGCATGAATCTGGGATGGGAGTTTTTGAAGCTGGGGCAGGTGGATTTTGATCAGATTGATTGTGTAGAAGCGGTAAGTTTCGACAGGAACCTGTTTGAAAAGGTGGATTTGCCCCATACATGGTATTCGGAGGAGAATCCGTATAAGGGGAGTGGAGTATATCGAAAAAGGATGGTCCTTTCTTATGAAGAGGGGAAACGTATTTTTCTTAATTTTCAGGCGGCTGACAGGTGGTGTAAGGTATTTGTAAACCGATGTTTGATAGGAGAGCATAAAGGGGGATATTCTGCTTTTACCTTTGACATTACCAAGTACTGTAAATTGGGAGAGGAGAATGAGTTTCTTGTTTTTCTGGACAATCGTTCCTGGGAGGAGATCTCGCCGCTTACGGGAGATTTTACCGTATTTGGCGGATTGTATCGGGATGTGAATCTGATTCTTACAGAGAAGATCTGTTTTGACCGAAGCTATTATGGAACAAGCGGTTTGATTGTACGCACGGATGTGCTGGAGGACGGAACAGGGGAGATAAGGATAGAGCCTCATCTGTGTGGCGACAAGGAAGGAAAGACGGTTTTGGCTAAATACCAGGTGCTGTCTCCCAAGAAAGAGATCGTCATTTGCCTAACACAAGAGGGAGATCATACGTGTCGTGTGGAGATTCCCAATCCGGTTTTATGGAAAGGGAAAAAGAAAGCAGCCCTGTACACTCTTCGTGCAGAACTTATAGCGGAGGGGCGGACCGTGGACCGCGTAGAGCTTAAGATTGGATTTCGGAGTGTTTTTATAGATGGGGAAAGGGGATTCTTTTTGAATGGGGAGCATGAAAAGCTTCATGGAGTGGCAAAGCACCAGGACTATGACCAAGTATTTGGGGCCGCCAGGCAGGAGCACTGGGACCAGGATATGAGGGATATTCTGGAAATCGGAGCGAACAGCGTCCGGCTTTCCCATTATCAGCATCCCCAAAAAATGTATGAACTTTGTGATGAGAACGGGCTTATTGTCTGGGCGGAGATTCCCATGCTTCAGATGACAGAGGACAGGAAGGTGTTTGACAATGCGTGCAGCCAGTTGACGGAGCTGATTTTGCAAAATATTCATCATCCCTCTATCTGTTTTTGGGGCGTTCAAAATGAGATTGCCATGTTTGGCGAGAGCAGAAAGATGTATGAGCAGATAAAGGGGCTTGCAGATTTGGTAAAGAGATTGGACAAATCCCGCATCTGTTCTTGCGCCAATTTGTATACTGTAAAAAATGACAGTCCATTAAATAAACTTACGCAGGCAGTAGGATACAATATTTATTTTGGATGGTATTACGGGGAGATGAAGGACAGCGAAGCTTTTGTGGAGCAGTTCCATAAGGACAATCCTGACGTGCCTCTTGGCATCACTGAGTATGGGGTGGACTGTAATCTGGCTTTCCATTCTGAGGAGCCTAAGGTAAAGGACTATTCGGAGGAATTTCAGGCGCTGTACCATGAGACGGTATATCCCATATTCAGGGACAAAGAGTATATCTGGGGGACCTATGTGTGGAATCTCTATAATTTTAGCAGTGAGATTCGGGATGAGGGCGGTATTTTGCATCAAAATGGCAAAGGACTGATTACATATGACAGAAAGATAAAAAAGGACGCCTATTACTATTATAAAGCCCAGTGGTCCCAGGAACCTTTTGTGAAGATCGCTCAGAGCCGTTTTGTCAAACGGGCTAAGGAAAAGATTTGCGTTACGGTGTACTCGAATCAGCGTGAGATGACTTTGTATGTAAATGGGGATTGCTTCCAGGCCCACTCAAAAGAAGGGGTTTATCATTTTGATGGAATCTCCCTTCGGATGGGAGAGAATGTGGTTTTGGCAGTCAGCGGCCAGTGGAGGGATGAAGCTGTGTTTTACAGGGTGGCAGAGGCGGAAAGTTCCTATGTGTTTGTTGACCCCAATCCGGGATTAAATGTAAAAAACTGGTTTACGGATGCAGTGGAGGAGGAGAAACTGTTTCCAAAGGGAAGATTTTCTGTCAGGGATTCTTGTAAGGATATTTTGGAACAGGACGAGGCAATGGCCATTATAGAAGAATTTTCTTTGGTTCTGGCCAGACAGATGAGACAACGCCAGACTTCTCTGCCTCTGGAACAAGTCCTCAGATATATGAAAAAAGAAGTCACAGATGAACAGTGCAGAGAATTAAATAAGAGATTAACGAAGATTGCAAAATAGAAACTTGTGCCAAAGAATCAATCTTTCAGTCAGGGCGTTGCATTAACTCCATCCATCACGTATAATTTAGACAAAAAGAGGTAAAAGAGCGCCATGACATATAAGTATAAAGGAATTTCATTTGAAGGGCTTCCTGTCAAAGGAACGGTAGAGGCCAGCGACGAATATGCTGCAATCGTTCAGATGAAGCAATCCTGCCAGATTGTGACTCAAATTGCGCCAATGAGAAAAATATCGGCCGTTTTATCAAAAGAAATTGGCTCCAGACAAATAGATTTTCGGACCTTGACTCTGTTATGTTCTCAATTTTCCTACATTTTGAAGTCGGGGATTCCCTTAGCCAAAAGTGTGGAACTGATTGCCCACCAAACAGAGAATAAGAAGCTTAAAAAATTTCTGGAGGAGGTGAAGGAACGGGTAGTCTCAGGACAAGGACTTGCTGACAGCTTTCAGGATACAGATGAAGAAGCGTTTCCCATTACGTTTCTTGAGACGATTCGTGCAGGTGAAAGTTCTGGAACACTGGAGAAATGTTTTGAAAATCTGGCTGATTATTATGAGAAACAATATCAGATGAAGCAGAAAGTGTCTGCGGCCATGACGTATCCCTCTTTTGTTCTGGCAGTAGCCTTTGCGGTGATAGCGATTGTTATGGCAAAAGTGATTCCTACTTTGACAGAGGCGTTTTCAGAATTAGGAGGAGAGCTTCCACTTTCCACGAAACTCTTAATTGGTGTATCCAACTTTTTTCAGGTCCACTTTCTTCACGGGATTTTATTGACTGCGGCTATAGCGCTGTGTTTTCTGTGCGGTGTGAAGACGGAGGAGGGACGGATTTTGTGGAGCTGGTGGAAATTAAAGGCTCCTGTCTTTGGAAAAATCCGAATGTTCAGCGCGGCCAGCCAATTTTCTTACACAATGTCGGTTTTGCTTCATTCTGGTCTGACTTTGACTCACACCATGGATATCACTGCCCGAACCATGGAAAATTACCGGCTGTCCAGGGAAATTGTGTGGATGGCTAAAAAGCTGCGGGAAGGCTATTTGCTTGGGGATTGTATGCGGGAAAGAAACTGTTTTCCAGAAGCCTTAACAGAGATCTGCGCCATAGGAGAAGAGACGGGTGAATTGGAGGAAATGTTAAAATCCATAGGAGATTATTTTGATAATCAGGCGGAGTATGCCACGAAGAAAGCTATAGCCAGATTGGAGCCAGGGCTTTTGGTGGCTTTGGCTGTTGTGACAGGATTCATTGTCATCTCTGTGTATACGCCTCTTTTTGCCATGTACAATCTGATGTGAGGTGATTGAAAATGAAGAAGCGTACCAAAGAAAGTCTCTTTGCAGGGGCCTTTTTAGGGAGTTTGGCAGTTTTGTTTTTTCTTCGTTTCGGTTTGTCGCCAGAATACATAAAGGTTATGGGATTTTCATGCATTCTTGTGGCGGTAGGACTGATTGATTTTGAAACGTATGAGATACCGGACGCTTTCCATGTAGCAGCTATGGGATGGTGGCTGCTTTTCCATTTGATTCAGGGGGATTCTTTTTTCTTTGGTTTAGTTCAGGGAGTTGTTGACGGATTGTGGATATCAGCCAGTCTTTTTGTGTTTACTCTCATTGGAGATAAACTTGCACAAAAGGAGACCATGGGCGGCGGAGATATCAAGCTGTTTTTTGTGACTGGAATGTATCTGGGATGGGAGGTAAATCTTTTAAATTTGATAATAAGCTGTGTAATCGGGATTCTTTTTGGACTTTTGACTGGAAAATCTAAAATTTCGTTTGGACCTGCGATTGGTATTTCCACTTGCTTTTGTATGCTGTGCGGGGAGTTTCTTGTGGAACAATATTTAAAGTTGTTTTGGTGAGCAAACCGTAATATGCCTTGTCCATTCTTCGACAATTAGGACCCCATTGCTTGAATCCCAATTTCTCCTATGCTATACTTTAAAAGCCGAAAATCAGGATATACGGCCTTAAATATGAGGAAATGGGGAGGAGAGCGATTGACGGAATGGAGAGATAAACAAAATCAGAAGGGCTTTACATTGGCGGAAATGTTAATTGTAGTGGCGATTATAGCAGTTCTGGTTTCCATATCTGTTCCTGTTTTTACTGATAAACTGGAGAAGGCCAGGGAAGCATCAGATATTGCTAACATGAGATCTGCAAAAGCGGCTGCGATTATGGATTATCTGGACGGAACTATCGTTTTGGATGATAACAAAGAAGCAGGCCCTTATTATTATAATGTGTCAGAAGGAGTTTTAAAGGAAGACATAGAAGACGCTTTGCCAGCATACGGCCAAGGAACAGATTCCATTGACGGCGGCATGAGATTTGATGATTACAATGAAACCGGAGGGGATGGTAAGGTAATCGGAACGGATGCAAAAGGCAAAGTGATTAAGGTTATGATCACTGCAACAGAAGGCGACAGCGACTTGGATGCAGGCATCCTGGTGGAAATGAGCTGGGTAGATGAATAGGGAAATAGAGAAAAGACAGCGCCAGAGATGAAAGCCTTTGGCGCTGTCTTTGCAGTTACTGTGATACAATGGACGGATCGGTCTGTTTGGGCTGCTCATGAGTCATTGCCAGATAACCAATGAGAACCGTCCAGACATAGGCGCAGGTTTTAGGAATCATCAGGATTCCCATGATTGGAATTGTAGATGACCAAAGCACAACAGGGATATAGAAACCAAAACTGAGAACAATGGTCAGCCAGATCCAGCGAAATGCCCGGTCGTTGTGTTCCTTTGTCTTTTGAAAGAACAAAACGATAATCAATAATCCTAATAAGGCAAAGGGAATATTGCGATAGATTCCCCAACTTAACGGAGGCGTCTGACTTATCCACTCATTTTGCGGGAGCAGACACAGGAAAATACGAAGTCCGGCCAGCAGATATACGGTGACAGTAAGATGCTTTTTTCCCTGCACGTTGTAGCGTTCCCTCCATACATAATATAAGAGCACATAGAAAATCGTCATAGTAATGGAAGTGATCAATTTTCCAATGCCAAGAGCGGAAGTATAGTTTTCCAGTCCTGTAGTGCATAATGCGACTGCTCTGGGAACCAGGTGGAAGGAATCTCCACAGCCGAGCACAATCGCCATAATACCAAACAAACGGTATTGTTTGTTTTGGCGGCTTTTGAGCACCATACGGATTCCAAGAGTGATTACGGTAATCAAATATACAAGATCAAATAATGTTTCTGCAATAGCCTGCATTAGTTTTTCTCCTTTTTATGTTTTAATAAATTGTTCTCTTTACCATCTCCAAAATTGTGCCTGCGTCATAATTCTGACGCAGTAATGAGGAGAGGATAAAAGAAAAAATAGTATCTGTAAATTTTTGCGGGGTAAAAATTTCGTCAAATGCATCAGGGCGAACCTTTCTATCATGTGTCAGGACAGAAGAAAGCCCCTTTTGAATATGTTCCCAGGACTGGGTCATTCGCTTTTGGCCGTCTGCTTTTTCTTCCCCCAGAAGGCTTATGGAATGCGAAGTAAAAAAGCCGGGATATTTTTCTGAGCCTGCTTTCAGACAGTCAAATATCCATTGAATACATTCTGTAAAATCTAAAAACTCAGAATCCTGTTTCGAATCGTGAAAAATATCCTGCCAGATACTTTCAATGGTAGCCATTACCAAGTCTGATTTAGAACAAAAATAATTGTAGATGGAACCGACAGAGACGCCGCAGGCAGCGGCAATGGTACGGATGTTGACAGCGCCTAGTCCTTTTTCCCGGACTAACTGTCTGCTTATGTCTAAAATGGCTTCTTTTGAAGTAATGACTGTGTTCATGGACTATCACCTCCTCGCAAAGTGAACAATGTTCATTATAGGCGGAGTCTGTGTATTTGTCAAGTGAAATTATTTTTTGTTTTGACACGAAATAACGGCTTTTGTCTGGAGGACAGGCGGTATCAAGATTGTACATGTCACGAAAAAAGGCTTCGTCGTCAATCTATGGCTGGGATGGGGAGTATGGGATTACAGCGGCGTAAAAGGTAATATCCTTGGCCAGATATGCCCTCAGTATTTTGCCTTGTGGCTGCCAGTCAGTTTAGCCGGCATTGTTTTGGATGATTTGCTGAGGCATTGGTGGTGGCAGCAAGGCACGGTTAAAAGTAAAGATGGCAGGGGAGGCAATGCTCCTTGCTAGACTTGGTAGAAATTTTTATTCGCAACTAAGGGTTGCCAAAAAGAACTTTAAGGTTGGTGGTAAGCGGCATTGTTATTTTGTATAATACAATTAGTAAAAGGAGGCGTGACAGTGAAATTATCAGAAAAGATTATAGAACTAAGAAAAGCAAATGGAATGACTCAAGAAGAACTTGCAGCGATCTGTAATGTTAGCAGGCAATCTATATCGAAATGGGAAACTGACATTGCATTGCCAGAGACAGAAAAACTATTGATATTAGGAGATACCTTTCGGGTATCTATGGACATTTTATTAAAAGATGAATTGACGCTAAACATGGCAAAAGATGTTCCTGGCTGCTGCAGCAATGCAATCCATAAAAAGAAGCAGGAATTATATGAAGGAATACTGATTAAAGAAAGCATAACAGATGATCGCATCATTGACTGTCTTAATATTCATAAAATTGAATTGTGGAGTACTGGCGGGAAACCAAAATACTGGACTGCATTATTTTTTACAAGTGATAGAAAAGATTTTCCAGAACAAATTTCAAAAGTCATGCTGTCTAATCCTGATACACATGAGAATTGGTTTGTTGATTTTAAGGCAGGCAATGAAAAATACATTGTGTTTAAAGACAGAATTTTAAGATATCAGATTGGAAATCAGACTGAAAAAGAATATGTATGCAATGAGTGTGGGAAATTAGGTATTTCTGATGAGCAGATGAACTGGTCAGAATAGGAGAAAGTATGAGGGTATTATTAACATCAGCAGGTTTAGAGACTGAAGAAATTAAAGAGTGCTTTTTGGATATGGCAGGTAAAGATATGTCTTTAGTAAAAGCGTTATTTATCCCAACAGCGGCAATCGATGCAGACGCAATAGAAGTTTTGCCAAAATGTATGAATGATCTGCTAAAATGCGGTATTTTAGATAAAAATATCGTCGTATATGATTTACATGCCAAAATAGAGTTTGAGAATCTGCAGCAATATGATGTGGTATATTTGTGCGGCGGAAATACACATTATTTGCTTGAAAGAATCAATGCTACAGGGTTTAACAAGTCTTTGATGGAGTATATTAATGACAATGGTTTGGTAATAGGGGTAAGTGCTGGAAGTCTCATTTTTTCCAATAATTTAGATAATAATTTGGGGTTGATAGATACGAAGTTAGACGTTCATTGTATAATAGGGGAACGAAGGGGTAACTTGACATATCCATTAAAAATGAATGTAAAACTTACAAATACGTGTGCGCTTGTTATACGGGATTTTCCGGATGGCGTGGAAATAATTGGAGAATAGAAAAAGGGGGACAAGTCATTGGGACCTTTAATCCCCTATTAAAAGAAAGCAGAGCAATAGCAAGCGGGAATCCATCGCTGCTAATAGGCTCTGCTTTAATTGTTTGGGAAGATCATTTGTAAAATTAGAGGAGTTCTTTATTTACTGACCAGGTATTCATCTCCCCATTGTTTCATATGCTCAAATACGGGAATGAAGCTTTTTCCCAAATCAGTAAGGTTATATTCGACATGGGGAGGGACTTCTTTATAATCATGGCGGGAAATGAATCCGTCCGCTTCCAACTCCCGAAGCTGTTTTGTCAGGCTTGATTCCGTAATATCTCCGATATGCCTGCGAAGCTCCCCGAAGCGGTGGATATCCCGAAAGGCAATGTAATAAATGATTTCAATTTTCCATTTACCGCCTAAAATTTTTTGTATGGTAGAAACGGTTTTGCAGCGTTCAACAGCTACTGTACTTTTTTTCATTCTGCCACTCCTTTCCTCAATAGTGTAATGCACATTTCCTAAAAGGTCAATGTACAACTATTATATAGGTACTACAAAAAAGTACAGTACTTGTAAAAACATTGTATAAAAGTATAATGAGTATAGACGAAAGAAAGCATTCTGCAGGTTTACCTGTATGCACAGGAAACTGTGCGGGTGCAAAGAAAGGAGCTGTGTTTATGCACTACACAGGAACAATTTGGCGGCCGCCGTATGAAGCGGCATCATTTCTGGTTGAGGTGACAGCGGGATGTACGCATCACAAATGTAAGTTTTGTACGCTGTATAATGATTTGCCGTTCAAATTCAAAATGTCCCCTATGGAAGATATTGAATGTGATTTGCAGGAAGTCAAGAGGGCAGTCAAAGGTTTAAGCAGCGGGCGTGAACAACGAGTGTTTCTGACAGGAGCTAACCCATTCGTGTTATCCTATGACAAATTAGCAGCGATTGCAGAGCTAATCCACAAATATCTTCCGTCTGTAAAATCTATCGGCTCGTTTGCAAGGATTACAGATATTTCCTCTAAAACCGATAAGGAACTTGCGAAACTGCGGGCTTTGGGGTATGGCGGTCTGACGATAGGAATAGAAACGGGTGACGATGAAGCTCTGCGGTTTATGAACAAGGGATATACTTCTGCCGACATCATAGAGCAATGCCAGAGATTAGATTCAGCGGATATTCATTACAGTTTCTTTTATTTGGTAAGCATTTCTGGGGCAGGTCGTGGAGAAATTGGAGCGAAATTGACGGCTGATCTATGCAATCAATTACATCCTACGCTTATTGGGGCAAATATGATTACAATTTATCCTGATTCTGAACTTTATGCAGAAATACAGCATGGGAACTGGCAGGAGGAAGGGGAACTGGAAAAGTACAAAGAGATACGAACACTCATTGATAATTTGAAGATACCTACAATTTTTGCAGCAATGGGGGCTTCCAATGCATATCAGTTTCATGGGCACCTGCCTAAAGACAAGAAAAAGCTGCTGTCATTTCTTGATAAAATTATTGGAACTGTCAGCGAAGAAGAATTGCAACGGTATCGAAGAAGCGTCCATCATCTGTAAATGAAACATTTTTCGGATGTTTTATCTGTTTAGGTGCAACTAAAGCGGAGTATTCTAAGCGAACTAGCGAAACTACTAAAAATATCAGTCACAGACGACTATAAAGGCATGGGTTTTCAGCAAATTACACAATAAAGGACGCTATCTTATGGTGGTGTCCTTTTTTCATGTCCTTTTCCGGCCTGCTGACTGCGGAAAGGTGGTGAAACAAAGCCATGCCAGACCCTGCCATGCTGGATTACTTCTATGGCGACGAGGCGGAACAATATACCTTCTACCGGATACCGAAAGTGCTGTTCACTGACCCTGGCTACCGGCGCATATCCTCTGACGCCAAAATCCTCTACGGCCTTATGCTTGACCGTATGGGGCTGTCTGTCCGCAATGGCTGGCTGGACGATCTAAACCGGGTATTTATCTATTTCACCCTGGAGGACGCTTTGGAGTATCTGTGCTGCGGCCATACAAAGGCGGTTTCCCTCTTTGGGGAACTGGATAAGAATGGGCTAATTGAACGAAAGAAACAGGGCCAGGGAAAGCCCACGATCATCTACGTGAAAAACTTTATCCGGAAACCGGAAATCCAGACTTCCGAAAAACGGAAGTCTAAAGTTCCGCAAACGGGAAGTCAAGACTTCCAGAAAACGGCCACTAATAATACTGAGAAGAATAAGACTGAATTGAATGATACTGACCTATCGATCTATCCGGCCAGAGGGCTGACGGAAAGCCGTGGGCCTGGGGCAGACGATACGATGGATAGGATACGGGCTTACCGGAGGTTGATTAAGGAAAATATTGAGTATGACATTACCAGGGATCGCCTTGGCTATGACGCCGAAATCCTGGACGAGATATTAGACATTATGGTGGATACGGTATGCGGCACAAAACCCATGGTGCGGATCAGCGGCCAGGACTTCCCTGCGGAGGTGGTAAAGAGCCGTCTGTTAAAACTCAACTCGGAGCATATCAAATACGTGGTGGACTGCTTAAAGTCCAATACCACAAAAGTACGAAATATCCGCTCTTACCTGCTCACCTCCCTCTATAACGCCCCCACAACCATAAGCAGCTACTACACAGCCCTGGTCAACCATGACCTTTACGGCGGCGGGTAACTGCTTTTTTCATGCCCATACCGGCGCTGCCGGGGAAAGGAGTGTTCCATGAAAAAACCATTCGCTTATATTACCGCTGTCTGGAAGGGCGGCGAGTTTACGGTCGCTGACCAGGCAAGCGTTTACTGCCGGAAAGTCTATGAGGCCGGGTTTACCCCAATCTGCCCGGTTCTCTATCTGCCCAGCTTCCTGCGGGATTCTATCCCCGCCGAGCATAAGGACGGCATTGACATGGCCCGTGAACTTCTGCGCCGGAGCCATGTCCTGATCGTCTGTGGTGACGAGGTGGACGAGGCGGTGAAGAACGACATTGCCGTTGCCCAGCGGCTGGGTATCACGGCGACCACCCTGGACGGGATCTTGAAGATACGCTCCCAGGGAGAAAACCAGGTGGAGCCTTAATGGTTCCCTCCTGCCAGGGAAAGGAGTGGTGACAGATTGCAGGAAGAAATTGAGAACAAATCCGTTGCGCTTAGCATTAAAACCACCAAGCTGACCGCCGGCGTGCTGAAGGCGGCGCTCATAAAGGCCCTTGCGGAAATGGAGAAGCAGCGGAAAAACCCAAAAGTCTATAAGGGCAAACAGAGCGTGAAACATCTTGTCCGGCAGGGGGCCGGGGTCAGCAACATTGAAATCACGGACGGCAATATCAAGTCCTTTGAGAAGGTGGCCCGGAAATATGGCATTGATTTCGCTCTGAAGAAGGATACCTCCACCCAGCCGCCCCGGTATCTGGTCTTTTTCAAGAGCCGGGACGCTGACGCTCTGACGGCGGCCTTCCGGGAGTATTCGGGCAGGGTGGTTAAGGACAAGTCCAAGGAAAAACCCTCTATCCGCAAGCAGCTTGTCAAATTGCAGGAGGTGGTCAAAAACATGGCCAAGTCCCTCTCCCGGAACAAACAGCAGGAGGTGGACAGATAATGAAACGAAAAAAGATCAACAAAGCAAAGCTGTTAAAGGCGGCTTTCCCTTATCTCTTCATGGGGTTAATGGCCACCAAGCTGGGGCAGGCGTACCGCATGGCCTCCGGGGGTGACGTGCTGGATCGGATTTTCGGAGCTTTCCTTACAATCGGCCCGGCGTTTGCGAACCCGCTGCCAAGCCTCCACCCGTTTGATCTGCTGGTGGGAGCCTTTTGCGGCGCTCTTTTGTGGTTTGCTGTCTACCAGAAAGGCAAAAATGCCCGGAAATTTCGGCGTGGCGCTGAGTATGGGACGGCCCGCTGGGGGACGGCAAAGGACATTGAGCCGTTTATCGACCCGGATTTTTCCCAGAACATTCTTCTTTCCGACACGGAGCGTCTGACCCTGGGGAAGATCGCTGACCCGGAAAAGAGGAACGTCAACTTAAACGTGCTGGTCATCGGCGGCTCCGGCAGCGGAAAGACCCGCTACCATATCAAGCCCAACCTGCTCCAGATGAATGCCTCTTTCGTCTGTTCTGACCCGAAAGGTACCGTGGTCGAGGAGGTGGGCCATGCGCTGGTACGAGGAGGGTATCGGATCAAAATCCTAAACAGCATTGATTTCTCCTGTTCCATGCACTATAACCCCTTTGTCTATCTCCACGGGGAAACGGACATTCTCACCCTGGTCACGGTGATTATGACCAACACCCAGGGGGAGGCCAAGGGTGGCGATGATTTCTGGCAGAAGGCGGAGGCCCTGCTGTACCAGGCGCTGATTGCCTACATTTACTATGAGGCACCGGCGGAGGAAAAGAACATGAACACCCTGCTGGACATGATAAACGCCTGCGAGTGCCGGGAGGATGATGAAAATTTCAAGTCAGCGGTTGACCTTCTGTTTGAGCAGTTGGAGCAGCGTGACCCCAACCATTTCGCGGCACGGCAATATAAGAAATTTAAAATGGCCGCCGGCAAGACCCTGAAAAGTATTTTAATTTCCTGCGGGGCCAGGCTTGCCCCCTTTGACATCGCCGCCGTCCGGGAAATGATGGCTTATGACGAACTGGGGCTTGAGAAGCTGGGGGACGAAAAGACCGCTCTCTTTGCGGTGGTGTCGGACACTGATCCCACCTTTAACTTCCTCTCGGCCATGATGTACTCCCAGATGTTTAACGTCCTCTGCGACCGGGCCTTGAAGGTTTACCATGGCAGGCTCCCCGTCCATGTGACCTGCCTGTTTGACGAGTTCGCCAACCAGAAGATTCCCAACTGGGAGCATTTGGTATCGGTAATCCGGTCAAGGAACATCTCGGCCCATAT
>CAJTUV010000011.1 GCA_910579515.1 uncultured Hungatella sp. | reverse complement strand
AGCAAACCCTCCTGTTTATGATTATTTCAAGGTCCGGGGGCTTGCTTAGGCAGGCTCTTTTTTATGTTGCATTTTGTTTCATTTCTTTGCTTTTCCTTTCCAGTTCTTCGATAGCCGCCAGTATTAAGGCAATCGCAAGTTTTGCATTATCATACTTCTTTGCTATCTGCCCATATTCATCAACCACGGCCTCCCAATATTCATCCGACTGCTGCACATCTGCATATTTTTTATAAAATCGCCAACTGTCCGTGAACATTCCCCAAACGGTTTTCAATTCTTCATCCGTTACCAAATTGACCAACCTCCCAACATTTCCGCTTTAGCAACTGGTAAATCTCCGACAGCTTATCCCGGTTCTGCGGCTCCTGCCTTACCTCCGCTTCAAAATCCTGCTGCATATCCGACAAAATACCGCTCCGCTCCTGCACTGTCTTAATGCCAGTGATCCGTTCCCTGTATCGGTCATAAAATGCTGTGATAGCAGCAGGACACTCTGGCGCATCCGCTAAACTGATAGCTTCTTTCATTCCTGCCACCTCTGCGGCCAGTATGTTAAATCAAAACAGCTAATGTATGTATCATTCGACATTACAAGCACCATATCCGTATTATCAGGATAATAAAAGCTGTATTTCTTATCACAGATGACGTAAATCAAATTCCGCTCATTGCACCATTCTTCAAGCTGTACCCTGTCAAATCCATAAGGCTGATTAACATACACTATCCGGCTTGTCCCTGATTTCTTGAACAATAAGCTGTGGTCATGCTCCGGCACATCCTCCGGTTCCTTCCACCCATGCGGATAATAACAGCTATTTGCCACATTGTTATAACTCCGCTTGCCATATAATAGCCGCTCATAACTTCCGACACTTCCAGCCTTCGCCATCCTATCAAAACCAAAATACATTACAAAATCATCAAATAATTTAGCCCGTCTTTCCCATTCCGTTCTGTCACATTTCCTTATCCAATCCCAAGGAAAATATAATTTCTCCCACTTCATTTCTTCTCCTTCTGTTTGATATATTCAGGGTTCACATAGATAATTTCTGATGGTCTGCCCCTCTTTTTGTCACTTTTGTCAGTTGTCCATTCTTTACTCCCTCACCCTTACTTATTCCCTCATTCTCATAGACCGTAGCGAAACTTGAGGGAGTAAGCGAAAAACCTTGATTTTATGCGGTTTCTGCTTTCTCCGCACTTGAGGGAGTAAAGGGCTTTCTTACTCCGCATTTCTTCTTTACTCCCTCACCCTGCGGAGTAAATGCAAACCCTTATAGATACTGGCTTTTTCCTTTATTCCCTCAACCTAAATACCTCTTTGGTGTTGCTGTTCTATCAGGTAACAATACCATGCCTTGTTTTGTCCGTAGCCCTCGGACTTCATACCAATTAGACCACGCTCCCTGAGAGATGTTTTTGCCCTGCTTAATGTTGCGCTACTAATCCCTGCCGCCTTTGCCGCTTCATCCAGTTCAGCAGTAGGCTTTTTCCCATTTTTGAGAAAATCCATAATAAAGGTTTCCGCACTTTGCCGCTGTGGGGCTTGATAGGTTGCTATATCGCGCTCTTTAACAAAATCCGCATCATGTTTATCGCAATATTCTTTAAATACCGCTATGCCGTCCTCGATTGTATATAGGGCTGTCCTCCCCGGCTCCCCGTAATTGCTTTTTTCATGGGAAAGATACCGTATATTGTCTTTTGTCGTTCCTGTGATAAGGACGCTCCGGGCAATATCCCACACATCCGCGCTATCAGCAATCCTATTTCTGCCATATACTCCCTGTCGCTTGTTGGTATGTACGATAATCAGGAAAGTTGTTCCGCATTCCTCTCCCAAACCAATTAAGGGGTTAAGACAGTTCCGCATTGCGTTCCTCTGCCCCATTTGAATATCCGGCGGTATAAATGCCTGTATTGGGTCGAATATTACAAGGGCTGGCTTCACTTCTTTTATCAGGTCTTTCAGTATCGGGCTGTTAAATTTAATCTGCGAAAACCGTTCATCCCTCAAACTGGCAGAATAGATATTGTTTAAATTTGCCCCGGCTTTTCTCAATCTTGCCTTTAGGGTATATTCCAATGAATCTTCGGAACTGAAAAACAAAACTTTCTGCGGCTCCCTCTCCACAAAAGGATTTTCGTTCGGGTCCTCCGCTTCAAAAAATACCTTTGTGCCATTGCTTACAGCTGCCGCCAGTCCGCACCATGATGTAGTCTTTCCTGAACCTCCATCCCCAGCAAATATATTTATCTGTCCTTTTGGCATATACTCCCATACAAGCCATTCCGCTTCTTTTTCTTCCACATCTGACAGAGAAATAAGAAGTGGCTTCTTTTTCTCTCCATAATCTTTACCAGAAGGGAAATTGACCTCTATACCTCGTCGGTTAAGTTCTCCAACAACCTCATCAAGTCGCTGTCGCTCATCTGTCGTAGATTCTCCCGCTCTCGTCTCCATCTTACCTCACCTCTTTTCTGCTGCCGCCTTTCTCCTGGCGGCCTGCGCAATTCAAAATCTCTCTGTTTCTCAATGCTTGCTATTTCCTCTTTCGTTGCCTGAAATACCCCGTCCTCTGCCAGTATTGCTAATGTATCTAAAAGCCATTGTGGACGGTCAGAGGATAATCCTGCTGTCGCATCCGGCTTCATTCGGCGGTATGTGTCCTGATCTGCAGTGCATAGAATATCAAGTTTATACTTTGCCTTTTGCAATTCGTTGATACAATAGGCCCACATATCGCTGAATGGCTCATATAGCCGCTTTTCTATGGCTGTCTTATAAATGGCAGACCAACGCTGCAAGTTGTCTATTTCGCCTGATAAAGCCGCTTTAAACTCCCGTTTCCGTTCCTCTTGCCATTGTCGCTCCCTCTGCCGCCGTTCTATCTCTTCCCGGCGATCTGCTCCACCTGATAAAGATATAGGCAGGGAAAAGGCTTGTACAAGGTACTGGCAGGCTTCCCAATTATTGATATTGAGAATGGTAGCAGTGAACCTTATCAAATCGCCCCCGGCGCCGGTAGAAAAGTCATAATATGAATTGTGGTACAGCTTGCAAGAGGCCGTTTTCTCTTTCCCAAAAGGGGAGAGGACAAAGCCGGAACAGTTGACAGAATAGCCTAAGTGCTCCGCTACTTGCCGCATTGTCAGGCTTTCTTTTATTTCCTTGAAAACCTCGCTCATTTACACCGCCTTACTCTGACAACTGCTCTTGACACATTCTCGCTATCCCTTTCTTTTATTTATTGTCTGCCAGAGCATCCAAGTATTTGTCAACCTTCGGAAAATCAATCAGATAATTCCGGCCAATTCGAATCACTGCCCCTGCCTGCTCTGCAATCTGCCGCATAGTATTTCTTCAACTCCATACCGTTGACATCCCTGCTCTAACCTCCCTGCCTTTACATCAATTCCTAATTCTGTTCTTACCAACCTGTTTTTCATACTAAAATTACCTCCATATTATTTATCCTGTTTTGTGGGTCTCTAAATATAGCACATGTGTTATAGGAACATTATATCAAACGTATTTTTCTAAAAATAAGGGATACTTAATATTGTCTTTATAATTAAAGTAAGAAAAAAGAAGGAACTGGAAGAAACTGACATATTTTTTTCGTGCTTTTTTTCTAAATAACAAAGATCTTATAAGTTCCTTAATTTTCTATAGAATACATTAATATTTTATTAAGATTAATAACTAAAAAAGCACCAGATACCAATTAAGGTATTGAGCCAAACCACAAAAGCCCCTCATGGCAGCAGTCATCAAGGGGCTTTCTCCATCCTGTATAAAACTAAAAACCAAGTAACTTTTCCTATTTGGTACTTTTTTGGTACTTCTCTTGCATTTACCACATATCTGTGCTATAGTAACAAAGGCTGAAATGCTAATAAATCAGGCATTTTCAGACTATTAACACCGTGAGTTCGAGACCTTCCTCACGTAAAACAAAACTAAAGGAGATTGTACCATGAAAAAAAAAGAAGCGAGTTACTTTATGACCTATGCAGCCGCCATCAGCGCCATTTATATTGTGCTCACGATGGTGTTTGCGCCGATTAGCTTCGGGCCGATTCAATTTCGGATTTCAGAAGCTCTCTGCATTTTGCCGTTTTTTACCCCAGCGGCAATTCCAGGTCTGTTTATCGGCTGTTTTCTTTCTAATCTGCTCTGCGGAGCGGCGGTTCTTGATGTGGTGTTTGGGAGCATTGCCACTTTGATTGGAGCGGCAGGATCTTATGCGCTTCGCAGAAACCGCTGGATGGTGTGCGTACCGCCAATTTTATCGAACACCATAATCATCCCTTGGGTGCTTCGCTATGCGTATGGCTCTGCAGACCTGATTCCCTTTGCCATGCTGACCGTTGGCGTAGGAGAGATTTTGGCGATCGGAATATTGGGAAATATCTTGCTGATAACGCTGGAGAAGTATGGCAGACTGATATTTAAAAAAAATTGTGTCTGATAAGGTAATTTAAAATAGAAGCAGAGAATCTGTAGATTTTCTGCTCTTTTTTTATTATAATAAAAAGAAATATGATTAAAGGTGGAAGATTATGTATCAGATAGATTTTAAGAAGCCGGAATATATACATTTTATCGGAATTGGCGGTATCAGCATGAGCGGGTTGGCGGAAATCCTGATGGATGAGGGATTTACAGTTTCCGGCTCAGATTCTCGTGAATCAGAATTGACACAGAGATTGGAGGCAAAGGGGGCCAAGATCTATTATGGGCAGAGAGCTTCCAACATAAAGGATGGAATTCAGGCAGTAGTATACACAGCGGCGGTCCATCCTGATAACCTGGAGTATCTGGAGGTACAACGAAGGAAAATTCCCATGATGACCAGGGCGGAGCTGCTGGGCCAGATCATGAAAAATTATAAATATGCAGTGGGAATTTCCGGTACCCATGGAAAGACTACTACCACTTCCATGGTGACAGAGATTCTTTTAGCGGCAGATGCAGACCCCACCATTTCCGTAGGAGGCATTTTAAACTCTATTGGAGGAAATATCCGAGTAGGAGCTTCCGAGCTTTTTGTGACAGAGGCGTGTGAGTACACAAATAGTTTTTTGTCCTTTTTCCCTAATATGGAGATCATTTTAAATATTGAAGAAGATCATCTGGACTTTTTTAAGGATATAGAGGAGATTCGTCATTCTTTCAAGCTGTTTGCGCAAAAACTGCCAAAAGACGGTTTACTGGTGATAAACAGTGACATTGACAGATATGAAGAAATTACACAAGGCTTATCCTGTAACATTGTAACCTGTGGAAAGAATCATTCAAGCGAGTACCGTGCAGAACATATTGTTTATGACGAACTGGCCAGAGCGACTTTTGACCTGTGGATAAGGGGAGAGAAGGCAGCAGATATTAGCCTTGGCGTTCCGGGTGAGCATAATGTATACAACGCTTTAGCCGCCATTGCTCTGTGTCAGGGGCTGGGGATAGCCATGCCCTATATTCAACAGGGACTTCGACGCTTTTCGGGAACAAACCGAAGATTTGAGAAAAAGGGGGAGATCGGCGGCGTGACCATCATAGATGATTATGCCCATCACCCCAGAGAGATTAGCGCTACCTTGGAGGCGGCAAAGAATTATCCACATAAAAAGCTGTGGTGCATATTCCAGCCCCATACCTATACCAGAACCAAGGCGTTTTTGGATCAATTTGCACAGAGCCTTTCTATGGCAGACGAGGTTGTTTTGGCAGATATCTATGCTGCCAGGGAAACAAACACTTTGGGGATCAGTTCTGCAGATTTGAGGGAAAAAATTGAGGCTCTTGGCACAAAGGCACACTATTTTAAATCTTTTGACGAAATCGAAACATTTCTTTTAAAAAATTGTGTACACGGTGATTTGTTGATAACTATGGGTGCTGGAGATATTGTACTTGTAGGGGAAAAGTTGTTGGGGAAGTAAGTTATCCACATTATCCACATAGTTTTCAACATTTGTTGTCGAAGTGCTATGTGGATTTCTTGATTTATAGAGATTTGCATTTATGAACTTAAAATCCCTTGGTTTATGAGCGTTTTTCCAGACTTCGACAAAAATTTTACGATTATTGGGACGAGTAATCTACATTATCCACATTATCCACAATTTGCCAGTGGAAAAATACCGCCTATTTTCTTTTGGAAAAACCTGTGGTATTATGAAGATAGGGATAGAAAGACAGGGTGAAGAGTGGATATGAAGAATAAATTTGAGGTAAATGCAACGATAGTGTCTAATGAGTTTATTGACCGCTATATGACAAGCGCCAATGGCGAGTATGTAAAAGTATACCTTTATTTGGCGCGGCATCAGGGACGGGAAATTACTGTAACCGAGATGGCGGACGCGTTGAACCATACAGAGTCTGACATAAAGCGGGCAGTTAATTATTGGCAGCGGCAGGGGGTGTTGATTCAGGAGGAAACTGTTCAAAAGGAGTCGGCAATTCAAAAGGAGCCGTCTTCTCAAAAGGAGCCAGCTGTTCCAAAGGAGACAGGCGCTCAGAAGAAAGCTGCTATTGAAAACAAACCTGCGGATAGCGGCGAATCTGTTCCCAAAAAGAATTTAGCGGTAGAAGAGCCTGAAAAAACAAAGCAGCGTCCCCTTTATACTCCAGAACAGGTAAGCCGGCTGGCAGAAGAGGAAGATTTTACGCAGCTTCTGTACATATCACAGAAATATATGAACAAAGTATTTACTCCCAGAGAGTGTGAAGTGTTTGCGTACCTGTATGATGCACTGAAATTGCCAGTAGAACTTTTGGAATATCTGGTGGAGTATTGCGTCCAGGGAGGCCATTACAGCATCCGCTATCTGGAGACTGTGGCCCTGGACTGGCATGAGAAGAAGATCTGTACAGTAGACAGGGCAAAACAGCACACCGCGTCTTTTTCCAACGAGGCGTTTGCTGTGATGAAAGCTTTTGGATTAAATGAGCGAAGACCAGGTGATGCAGAGCTGACGATGATTCGCCGCTGGTTCCAGGAATGGGGATTTACAAAAGAACTTGTACTGGAAGCCTGTGGGAGAACATTAAGGGCTACCCATACTCCCAGCTTTTCTTACGCAGATAAAATCTTGTCTGAATGGAAAAAGGCAGGGGTTTTAAGGATGGAGGATGTGAAGAATCTGGATGAAAAGCGGGAAAACAAGAAGCTTCAAAAGCAGGGCCAACCGGTCGCCCCTAAAACAGTAAAGAACCAGTTTCATAACTTTGAACAACGCAATACGGATTACGATGGGATGGTTCTGGAGCGCCTGAAGCAGCGTTTGGAGACACCATAGAGTCAGGAGGAAATATGGCCCTAAGCAATTCTCAGTACAATACCATTATGCGTATATACAGCCAACGGCAGATAGATGATAAGCATAGGCAGGATTTATGCAGACAGAAGGTTTATGAAAAGATTCCTCAGATAAAACAGATTGAGGATGAAATCAGTTCCCAGGCTGTGATGTGCGCCCGAAAATTATTAGAGGGATATCCCAATGCCAGAGAGGAGCTAAAAGGGCGGATTGAAGACTTAAGAGAGCAGAAAGAGGTTCTTCTAACAGCATATGGCTTTCCTTCAGATTACATGGAGATGCATTTCTACTGCCCGGAATGTGAAGACACAGGATATCGAGAGGGACAGAAATGCCGCTGTTTTAAAAAAGAAGAGATTCAGCTTCTGTATGCTCAGTCTAACATAAAAGAAATACTGGAAAAGGAGAACTTCTCCACCTTTTCTTTTTCGTTTTATGACGCTCAAAAGATTATTGCAGAAATACACATGACAGTACGAGATTATATGAGACAGGTGTATGGATGGTGTCAGGAATATGTGGAACATTTTGAGGAGAAGGGAGGTAATCTGATTTTTACAGGGAGCACTGGCGTAGGAAAGACTTTTTTAACCAACTGCATTGCCAAGGCGCTGATCGACCGTTATCAGTCAGTTATTTATTTATCTTCCAACGACTTATTTGACATCTTTTCAAAGAATAAGTTTCATTATGAGACTGAAGACGAAATGCGTGATATGTACCAGTATATTCTGGACTGCGATTTGCTGATTATCGATGATCTGGGTACGGAATTAAATAATACGTTTGTCTCGTCTCAACTGTTTTACTGTATTAATGAACGCCTGCTGAGAAATAAAAGCACTATTATTTCCACAAATCTGTCACTGACTATGTTGAGGGATTCGTATTCTGACCGAATCTCCTCCAGGATTATAAGCAAATATTCCATTATTCCTCTGTATGGGGAGGATATTCGCACAAAAATACATTGATAATATTGACTATTTTAATACATAATGTTATAAAGGAAATGTTGTCAGTAAAAAACTGCATAGAGTATGGAGGAAAACCATGATATACGAAGAGAAAACCATTGAGACAATTCCTGTAGGCCCTCTGGGGTTGGTACCGCTTAAAAGCTGTATGGAGCTTGGACAAAAGGTAAATAACTATCTGGTAATCTGGAGACATGAAAGAGAAAGTGAGCATAAGTCTACCATCGCATTTGCAGGCTATCAGAGAGATTCTTATATTTTAAATACAAAGACGCCTCGCTTTGGATCTGGTGAGGCAAAGGGAACAATAGAAGAATCTGTCCGCGGCGATGATTTATATATTATGGTGGATGTATGTAATTATAGTTTGACTTATTCTTTATGCGGCATGACAAATCATATGTCGCCGGACGACCATTTTCAGGACTTAAAGCGGATTATTGCAGCCGCAGCCGGTAAGGCCCGCAGAATCAATGTGATAATGCCGTTCTTATACGAAGGCAGACAGCATAAACGCTCTGGCAGGGAATCTTTAGACTGCGCCCTGGCCCTTCAGGAACTGATGAGCATGGGGGTAGAGAATATTATTACCTTTGACGCTCATGATCCTCGGGTTCAGAATGCAATTCCTTTAAAAGGATTTGAGACCGTACAGCCGATTTACCAATTTATTAAATACCTTCTGAAGACAGAGAAAGAGCTGCAGATTGACAGCGATCATATGATGGTGATCAGTCCAGACGAAGGCGGAATGAGCCGTGCAGTTTACTTTGCCAATGTTTTGGGGCTGGACATGGGAATGTTCTATAAACGCAGAGATTATACATGTATTGTAGATGGAAGAAATCCGATCGTGGCTCATGAATTTTTGGGATCAGACGTGGCTGGAAAAGATGTTTTAATTATTGACGATATGATTTCCTCTGGAGAAAGCATGCTGGATGTGGCGAAAGAGCTAAAGAGAAGAAAGGCAAGAAAAGTATTTATCTGTGCGACCTTCGGCCTCTTTACCAATGGGCTGTCTATGTTTGACCAGTATTATGAAAACGGGCTGCTGGATCGGATTCTGACGACGAACCTGGTATATCAGACCCCAGAGCTTTTGGCAAAACCGTATTATATTAATGTAGACATGAGCAAATACATTGCTTTGATTATTGATAACTTAAACCATGATGCTTCTTTAAGTGATTTGCTGAATCCAACAAAAAGGATAAACAGATTGCTGAATGCATACAGAAATAAGATTTAGGAGGATGAAAGATGAAAAAGATTGTAACTACAGAAGCTCCGGCAGCCATAGGTCCTTATTCACAGGGAATGATTTTAGGAAACATGGTATTTTCTTCTGGACAAATTCCAGTGGTTCCGGCCACCGGAGAGGTTGCAGGCGATACGATTACCACACAGGCCGAACAGTCCTGTAAAAATGTAGCGGCAGTTTTACAGGCGGCGGGCTCCTCCATGGAGAAAGTGGTAAAAACCACCTGCTTTTTAGCAGATATGGGTGATTTTGGAGAATTTAACAAAGTGTATGAAACTTATTTTGTAAGCTGTCCGGCCAGATCCTGTGTGGCTGTGAAGACGTTGCCAAAGGGTGTGCTTTGTGAGATAGAGGCAATCGCTTATATTGAGGAAGTTTAAAAAATATGCTGCGGGCTTTTTTATGGATTTGCGGCCCGCGGCAGAGTAAAGATAAACTCTGTTCCTACATCTTCTGTACTGACTACATCAATGGTTTCCCCATGATTTTGAATGATTTCTTTTACAATGGATAATCCAAGTCCGGTTCCTCGTTTATCTTTTCCTCTGGAAGGATCTGATTTATAAAATCGTTCCCAGATTTTTTTCAGACTGCCTTTTGGGATTCCCACTCCAGTATCCTTGACAGACACAAAAACTTTTTCATATTTGACTGTAACCTGTATGTAAATCACAGAGTCTGGATGGCTGAATTTGATTGCATTGTCAATGAGATTGTACAGTACCTGCTGAATCTTTCCCAAATCTGCATATACCATGGTAATAGGCTCTGAAAATGTCAGATCAATTACAATGTTTTTGGTATTGCATGTGCCTTCAAAGGAAGCGGCAGTATCTTTGATCACCCGGTTGATATCAAAATTATTTCTGGATAAATATCCTTTGCTGTCTAAAGTGTCCAGAGTCAGAAGCCCCTGAGTTAATTTATTCAGACGTTCCGTCTCTGAGATTACTCTGGTAAGATATTTTTCCTGCATATCCGGTGAAATGGTTCCGTCTAAAATGGCCTCTAAATATCCCTTGATAGAGGTGAGAGGAGAGCGGAAATCGTGGGAGACATTTGCAATAAAATTTTTCTGGTATTCTTCTATTTTGTCTAACTCATCAGACATAAAATTCAAAGTTGCGGCCAGATATCCCATCTCATCCTGGGTGTGGAGAGTCAGCTTATGCTTTAAATTCCCTTCTGCATACTGAGTGGCAGCGGCTGTGATCTTCTTTAAAGGAAAATAAACTGTGGTTGTAAATACCAGGAGAATAATCAGGGACAGCCCGAAAATAATTCCGGAGGAGATATAGAGGATGTTTAAAAAACCGTTTACCGTATCCTGGATCTCGCTGATGGGCATGTGAATTAAAACATACCCATAGGTCCGGTAATTCCCTGTAATTGGAGCAGACACGCTTAACACATCATAAGAAAAGCTGTCATAATAATTGCTGATATTATAGGACTTATTTCCTGTAAAGGTAGGATCAAATCCCTCAATCAAAGAAGCGGTATGGAGATGGCTGCTATCTGCTATTACAGACCCGCGATTGTTTACAATCCAGATTTCGCTGTGGAGATATTTTGCCACGGCCTCCATCTGAGGCTGTACATAATCTAAATCCAAATATTGTCCACGGTAAACGCCACTGTAAGAAGACGCCAATAAATTAGCCTCATCATACAAGGCTTCAGATTTTGTCTCCACTAAGAACTGGTAAGTCATATCGGAAGAAACTGCGGCAATGGTGACAAAACCAAGGAGACCAAAGACCAGATATCCAAGTATAAACTTATAATAAAGGGAGTGGGTCATCTCTTTACCTCGAACTTATATCCGATTCCCCAGACTGTGCTCAACGCCCAGTTTTCAGTATCTTTAATTTTCTCTCTCAGGCGCTTGATATGAACGTCTACTGTTCGTGTGTCTCCAATGTATTCGTATCCCCAGATATGGTCTAAAAGCTGTTCTCTGGTAAACACCTGATTGGGGGAGGAGGCAAGGAAATATAGAAGTTCCAGTTCCTTAGGAGGCATTTCCACAGAGCGTCCACGATAAACCACCGAGTAATTTGTCAGATTGACCAGCAGATCTGGATATTCCACAAAGTCGCCTTGCTGATCTGCGTGGACAGCCGCCGGTACAGGAGCTACAGGAGGCTGAAATCTTCTTAGGACGGCTTTGACTCTTGCCACCAGCTCTTTTGAGTCAAAAGGTTTCATCATGTAGTCGTCCGCTCCCAGCTCCAAACCAAGAACTTTATCAAAGATTTCTCCCTTTGCGGACAACATAATGATAGGGACCTGGGAAGTGGCCCTTAATTCCCGGCATACCTGATATCCGTCGATTCCAGGAAGCATTAAGTCCAGCAAGATGAGATTAGGGCGAAAGATTGGGAAAATCTGAAGAGCCTCCTCTCCATCAAATACCATTTTCGTTTCGTAACATTCTTTTGTCAGGTACAGCGAAATTAGTTCTGCAATATTCGCATCATCGTCAACAATCAGAATCTTCTGCTTTTCCGCCATGCCATTCCTCCTTTACTTTATTTAAATACTACAATGGTTACTCCGGCATCGCCTTCGCCAAATTCTCCTAACCGGAACTCTTTTACGTAGTTTAATTTCTTTAGTCGTTTGTGGACTGCATTTCGCAATGCTCCGGTCCCCCTGCCATGAACTACACGTATCTGGGGAAGATGAGCAAGATAGGCGTCATCAAGATACTTTTCCAGGGCAGGGATCGCTTCGTCCGTGGTCATTCCGATAAGATTGACTTCAGGGGATACAGACAGGGATTTGGACATTTTTATTTTGCCGCTTCCTGTTTTTTCTTTTGCCATAGGAACTCCAGGTCCATTGACAGTCGCCTCTTCCACCAACTCTAAATCTTTAATATTTACCTGAGAACGCAGGATTCCCATTTGTACGTATAAGTCCCCTTTGGCATTGGGCAGCGTGCTGACTGTGCCTGTAAGATTTAAGGATAACACTTTTACGCTGTCTCCAACTCGAAGCGCTTTGGGAGATATGGTCTTTTTGGGCCCTTTTGCCTTTAAAGAAAGTTTTCCATCCACCTTCTCCATTGCCTCTCGAAGACGAGTGCGTTCTGCCTCCAGTTCTTTGTTTACGCCAGAGGAAGAAGCAAGACGATTCACATTTTTTATCGTCTGATCGGCCGTCTCTTTTGCTTCCCGAAGAATCCGCTGGGCTTCTTCGTTGGCCTGACGAAGTAATTTGTTTTTCCGCTCTTCCAGCTTCTCTTCCTTTTGAGCCAGCCTGGTTTTTAACTGAGCCACTTCCTCTTTGTAAACCCGGATTTCTTCTTGTTCCTTTTCAATCATTACTCTGCTTTCTTCCAGATGGGACAGTAAGTCTTCAAAGGTTTCGTCGCTGGATTCCAGATGCTTTCTGGCGTCGTCAATGAGGAAATCAGGAAGCCCTAGTTTTTTAGAGATGGCAAAAGCATTACTTTTGCCAGGAATACCGATGAGCAGCCGATACGTTGGCTGTAAATTTTCTACACTGAACTCGCAGCAGGCATTTTCCACCCCGGGAGTGGTTAAGGCGAATACCTTTAACTCGCTGTAATGGGTGGTGGCCATGGCCCGGCATTTCATGTTGTGCAGAAAGGACAGTATAGAGATGGCCAGGGCCGCACCCTCAGTCGGATCGGTACCGGCTCCCAGCTCGTCAAACAGGCACAGGGAGCGACTGTCTGCCTGGCTTAAAATCGACACAATATTTGTCATATGGGCAGAGAAGGTACTCAGGCTCTGCTCAATACTCTGTTCATCTCCGATATCTGCAAAAACCTCTTCAAACACAGCCAGCTCAGAGCCGTCAAAAGCAGGAATATGAAGTCCTGCCTGGCCCATTAAGGTAAAGAGCCCTACAGTTTTTAATGATACGGTTTTCCCTCCTGTATTGGGGCCGGTGACCACTAAAAGATCAAACGTTTTTCCAAGATGGATATTAATAGGAACCACTTTAGCTGGATCAAGAAGCGGGTGGCGTCCGTCCTTGATATTTAAATATCCGTCTGTGTTAAATTTGGGTTCGCTGCATTTATAGTGTCTGGACAAAGCGGCTTTGGCAAAAATGAAATCCAGCTTTGTCAGAAGCTGCTGATTTAAATGGATTTCTTCCATATAAGGCGCTACCTGATTGCTTAAATCGGCCAGAATGGCTTCAATTTCTTTTTTCTCCTGAATTTCCAATTCCCGAAGCTCATTGTTTAACTGGATGACAGCCATAGGTTCAATGAATAAAGTGGAGCCAGTGGAAGATTGATCATGAACCATGCCTGAAACCTGGTTTTTGTGTTCTGCCTTCACAGGCAGGCAATACCGCCCGTCCCGCATGGTGACAATCGCCTCCTGCAGATAGGTACGGTTAGAATTTAAAAGAGAATTTAACTGAGAGTGGATTCTGCCATTGACAACGTTCATGGAACGGCGCACTCGGTGAAGTCCCGGGCTGGCGTCGTCGCTTACCTCGTCTTCAGACAGAATACAACGCTGAATCTCTTTGTTTAGAGGAGTTAAAGGCTCCAATAGACGGAAGGTTTCTTCTAAAGAATCATCTGGCAGCTCCGATTCTTCATGCCTTCCATACGCCTTTGCTCTGGCAGAGATGGTTAACAGAGAACTGACAGACAACAGCTCTGAAATCCCCAAAGAGCTTCCTACCTCCAAACGCTTCAAAGATCCGCCTACATCCTTGAGTCCAGAAAAAGAAATGCCTCCCTTTAACCGGACTCTGGTCAAGGCATCCGTGGTCTCAGTCTGTGCCTGACGGATTTCATAAAGATTTGTTGACGGAAGAAGCTCCTTACACAGCGCCTTGCCTAGAGGCGAAGAAGCGTATTCCTCCAGCTGTGCGACAATCTTGTCGTATTCCAAAATTTTCAGTGATTTTATATTCATATAAATACATTCCTCTTAGATAGACTCGTTTTACATGGAAACAGTAACAGACCTACTTAGATAGTATACCACAAAATTTTCTTTTTTGTTGCATAAATCTTACTATCATTCTATAATATACCTAGGTCTTTGAGAGGAGGGAACGGTATGCCGGTAGAGAATAGTCCTGATCAAGAACCAAAACGTCAGTTTATACGGGAAAAGGTAGTCAGGCCGCCGATGACGCGCAGGCAGGTTGTGTGGCGTATTTGCGTCTATGCCCTGATTGCTCTTATAGGCGGAGCAGCAGCAGGAGTCAGTTTTGCCGTAGCAAGACCATTGGCGGAAAAGTATCTTGTGCCAGAAGAAACAACAGAGAGCATCCCGATTACCATTCCTACAGATGAGGAATTACTGCCTTCTGATTCCTCACAAATCGAAACCCCTGTCAATGAGAACGATCAACAAGGGACTTCACCTTCAGAATCCGAAAGCGAAACCCAGGAGACAGAGCCACTAGAGGATATTCTTCAATCTGCAATCGAAAAGTATGAATATACGGTGGATGATTTAAGTTCGATGTACGCATCGCTAAAAAGTGTTGTGACAGCGGCGGACAACGGGATTGTGGTGGTTCATTCTGTGAAACAGGAGTTAGACTGGTTTGACAATCCGGTAGAAGTGTCGGGGTTATATGCAGGAATCGTCATAGCCTCTACCAGTCAGGAGCTTTTGATTCTTACGCCGGAAAGCGCAGTGGAGAATGCAGACTCTATTATGGTGGGATTCAATGACAATACAGAAGCAGATGGGACGATTAAGCAAGTCGACAGGATTTCCGGCATGGCCGTTGTCAGCGTGGATGTTCTTACGTTAGGGGAAGGCACAAGGAAAAATGTAACGGCATTGGAACTGGGAAATTCTTATGGTGTAAGGCAGGGCGATTTAGTGGTTGCCGTGGGCGCTCCATCTGGAATGGTCCATTCCAGCACGTATGGTTTTATCTCCCATGTACTTCGAAATGTTCAGGTGGCGGATGGTATCACCAGGCTGCTATTTGCAGATATCAAAGGAAATGCAAAGGCGGGAACCTTTTTACTGAATACTTCTGGACAAGTGGTAGGATGGGTGACCGATGAATATAAGAATGAACAGAATACAAATTTGACTACGGTTATGGCGATTTCTGATTATAAGACAAGCTTAGAGCGAATGTCAAACGGCGTTCCGATTCCCTATTTGGGGATTAAAGGACAGGAAGTAAGCGCAACCATGACCTCCAGCGGTTTGCCCATGGGCCTCTATGTGGCGGACAGTATTTTGGACGGGCCTGCATACAATGCAGGAATTCAAAATGGCGATGTGATTGTACGGATGGGAAGTAAACCAATTATCACAATTATGGATTATGAAAATGAGATTGCTTCCTTAAATTTAAACGATGAAATTACGATCACGGTTCAAAGAAAAGGAATTGACGAATATAAAGAGTTGGAGTATCAGGTAACTGTGGGAGCCAGGTGAGATACCTGGCTCTGTGTGTAGAATACGCTGGTGAGAAACAAAGATGGGAGAGGAATATGAGATATATTGATGGGCTGCGAGAAGGAATGAGAATCACAGAAATCTATTTGTGCAAAAGCAAACAGATTGCCCAGACTAAGGCAGGGAAAGATTATGGGAATTTGGTTCTTCAAGATAAGACAGGAACCATTGACTCTAAAATATGGGAGTTGAACTCACCGGGAGTCGGAACTTTTGAAGCATTGGACTATGTCTATGTGGATGCAGAGGTAACTATGTTCCAGGGAAATCATCAGCTCAATATCCGGCGGATCCGCAAAGCGGATGAAGGAGAATATCTGCCTGCAGATTATCTTCCAGTTTCTACAAAAGATATTGACCTTATGTATGGAGAATTGACAGAGTATGTGCGGTCTGTGAAAAATCCGTATTTAAATCGCCTGGCTGCCAGCTATTTTTTGGAAGATGCCCAATTTGCCAAAGAATTCCAGTTTCATAGTGCAGCCAAAAGCATTCACCACGGGTTTGTGGGGGGATTGCTGGAGCATACCTTAAGCGTGGTAAAGCTGTGCGACTATTTTGCGAAACATTATTCCAACATTAACCGAGACTTATTGCTGACAGCGGCAATGTTCCATGATATTGGTAAACTGAAGGAACTGTCAGTACTTCCTGAGAATGATTATACAGACAGCGGTCAGCTGCTTGGACATATTGTGATTGGGGTTGGAATGCTCACAGAACGGATTCGAAATATTCCCAAATTTCCAGAAAAGCTGGAACGGGAGCTGATTCACTGTATTTTATCCCATCATGGGGAGCTGGAGTATGGTTCACCAAAGAAGCCGGCGCTTTTAGAGGCGTTAGCGTTAAGCTTTGCGGATAACACAGATGCAAAAATGGAGACGATGATCGAGGCGCTGCAGAAATCGGGCGAAAACCAGGGATGGTTAGGCTATAACCGCCTTTTGGAAACCAATATCAGAAAGTCTACGGAATCTTGATAAAACAGAAAAAGGCTGCCGCAAAATTCAGAAAGTCCGATTCTTGCAGCAACCTTTTTCATTAGGAGGTATCGCTTGTTTTATCAATCTATGTAATGCGTGCCATGCACGTCTTGTTGTTAGACGAGCCCGACAACGGTTGCGCGCAGGGTGCTGTCGGACCCAATTTTATTGTCACGGTTTGACAGGAAGACAATCTTGCTACCGGCCTCAAACCGTATCATATCTTATCGATATCATGGTTATATCATAGCAGGTAATTGTGAATAGAGTTTGTAAAAATCATAAAAGAAGTGTAAAATTTTGGAAATAAATCTTAAGGAAAAGTGAATGATGACCATCAAAAAGAATGATTGTTTTATTGTGGAAATTGAAGACATGAGCGAGGATGGTTCTGGCATTGGAAAACAGGAAGGATATGCCTGGTTTATCAAGGACACGGTTATCGGAGACGTGGTAGAGGCAAAGGCCATGAAAACGAAAAAGTCTTATGGATTTGCCAGATTGATGAAGGTGATACGGCCGTCTGAGAAACGAATAGAGCCCACATGTCCGGTGTCAAGGCAATGCGGCGGCTGTCAGCTGCAGGCCATGAGCTATGAAGAGCAGCTAAAATTTAAAGAGAGAAAGGTCTGCCAAAATTTGCTTCGAATTGGCGGATTTGATGAAAAGGAACTGGAGTTTGAGCCAATCATAGGAATGGAAAACCCCTGGAGGTATCGAAATAAAGCCCAGTTTCCTTTTGGACTGGATAAAGAAGGCGGCATCGTCACAGGGTTCTATGCAGGACGTACCCATACCATTATCCCACAAGAAGACTGCCTTTTGGGGGTTGAGGAAAATCAGAAGATTTTGAGAATAATTAAATCCTATATGAGAGAGTTTCGGATACAACCTTATGATGAGGAGTCCCACAGGGGGCTGGTCCGTCACGTTCTGATCCGAAAGGGGTTTCGCACAGGAGAATTGATGGTCTGTCTGGTAATTAACGGAAAAGACCTGCCAGGGGTAAAATCGCTGACGGAAACATTATGTTCGGTGGAGGGAATGACCAGCATCTCCTTTAGTATAAACAGAGAGAAAAGTAATGTAATCATGGGAAAAGAAATTGTAAACCTATATGGTCCAGGCTATATTACGGATTATATTGGAGAGATACAATATCACATTTCCCCACTGTCTTTTTTCCAGGTAAATCCAGTTCAGACCGAAAAACTATACCAGATTGTATCTGAGTACGCCGGTCTGGCAGGAAAGGAAACGGTATGGGATTTGTATTGTGGCATTGGCACCATTTCTCTGTTCTTGGCTCAAAAGGCAAAAGCGGTTTATGGGGTCGAGATTGTTCCAGAGGCAATCCGAGACGCCAGAGAAAACGCCAGATTAAACGGATTTTATAATGTGGAGTTTTTTGTGGGAAAGGCGGAAGAAGTTCTGCCAGAGCAATATGAAGCAAGGAAATATTTCGCAGATGTGATTGTAGTAGACCCTCCAAGAAAAGGATGCGATCAGATGTGCCTGGATACCATTGTGAAGATGGGGCCTAAAAAGGTTGTTTATGTAAGCTGTGATTCGGCTACTCTGGCCAGAGATTTAAGGTATCTGTGCGACAGGGGATTTAAACTTGAAAAAGTGCGGTGCTGTGATATGTTTGCTTGGTCTGGACACATCGAAAGCGTAACTTTATTAATCTCAGATTTGAAATAAGGCGGAAAAATTTATGAAAATTTTAGTGATAAACAGCGGAAGCTCCTCGTTAAAGTTCCAGGTCATTGATTCGGAATCTGAACAGGTTCTGGCAAAAGGAGTCTGTGAGAGAATTGGGATTGACGGAAGGTTTACTTATAAAACAAAGGAAGGAATCTCTATAAAGGAAGAGATTCTCATGGAAAATCACACCCAGGCGGTTCATACTTTGTTGGACATGCTGGTGGATTCTGAAAAAGGAGTAATAACCGACTTCTCCCAGATTAATGTGATCGGGCATCGGCTGGTTCATGGCGGAGAGAAGTTTAGCGGCTCTGTGATCATCACGGACCAGGTCATTCAAGCTATGACAGAATGCAATGACCTGGCGCCCCTGCATAATCCTGCAAATTTAATCGGCGTGGAGGCATGTCAGAAATTGATGCCGGATACTTTGATGGTAGGCGTGTTTGATACGGCTTTCAATCAGACGATGGAACCAAAGGCGTTTCTCTATGGCCTTCCCTATCAATATTACGAGAAATATAAGATTCGCCGTTACGGATTCCATGGCATCAGTCATAAATATGTCTCTCAGCGTGCAGCTGAGTTTATGAAGCAGGACCCGCGTCATGTAAAAACGATTGTCTGCCATCTGGGAAACGGGGCCAGCATCTGTGCAGTGAAATTTGGAAAAGTAGTTGACAATTCTATGGGATTTACCCCTCTGGAGGGATTGGTTATGGGAACCCGCTCTGGAGATGTGGACCCTGGGGCCTTGGAATTTCTGGCAAAAAAAGAGAGCCTGGACTTTCCCCAGATTATGAAGATATTGAATCAGGAATCAGGAGTTCTCGGGATTTCCAAAAACCTTTCCAGTGATTTCAGGGAGTTAAAGGACGCCGAGATTAAGTATAATGACAAAGCTTCTTTGGCCAGGGAGATATTCGCTTATAAAGTGGCAAAATATGTGGGAAGCTATGCAGCGGCTATGAATGGCGTGGATAATATTGTTTTTACAGCAGGGGTAGGAGAAAATGATTCCGATATTCGAGAGGATATCTGCGGATATCTGGAATTTTTGGGAATCACCATTGACGAACTGAAAAATCGGGAGCAGGCTGAAGCCGTGAGAATTTCTACAGCCAGTTCCAAGGTCAACGTCCTGGTAATTCGAACCAATGAAGAGCTGGAGATTGCCAGAGAGGCCGCCGCGATTGCCAGAGAGCGCGCTTAAGATAAATCTTCGTTAAGGAGCAGGAAACTGGCGGCATACTGGGAGCATTTTCCTAAAATCGAGACCACCAGTTCCTGGCCATAATGACGGTTTTCCTGAAAGGCAAAGTAACTGCCATAGATGGCGTAAGTAAGACCAACATTTCGAACAATGTCTTCGCGATATTCGGGATGCTCCCGAAATACCAGCTCTTTTACCCCTTTTTCTACCTTGGAGATAAGCTGGCTGCTGCGATTGCCAGAAAACAAGATCTGGATCAGGCTGTCCTGAGACTGATAGGCCATAAAAAGGGCACGAGTAAAGGCTTCGGGATTTTCAAACAGAAGACCTGAGTGGTCGATAGTCTGGATAACGGAAATAACCACCTCGGTTTCCAACTCCTCTGACAACTCATAAATATCAGCGTAATGGGAATAGAAGGTAGATTTATTAATCATAGCCTTTTCACACAGTTCTTTAATAGTAATCTTTTCTAATGGCTTTTTGGCTCTTAAAGCGATAAAGGCATTAATAATACTTTTTCGTGTTTTTTCAACTCTTAAATCCATACTCATTCTCCCCTCGACAATTTTTCATATTCGTTGTTTATCCTACTTTTTTCCAAGACTGATGATAGTGCCAGAAAGCTGGTTTCGATATAATCAATTATAGTAGGAAAAACAACGGATGTCCAGAAAAATGACGGGATAGAAGGAGGAGAATATGGATTTTTACGGATTTTATAGGGGAAATGAATTTCAGGCATATCACTATCTTGGAGCCCACAGAGAAGGGGAAGAGACGATTTTTCGCACATTTGCTCCTAATGCGAAGGCGATTATGGTAATTGGGGATTTTAACCAATGGACAGAAACACCGATGCATAAGACGTATGACGGAAACTTCTGGGAGTGTGCCATAAAAAATGCAGAGCCGGGAATGAAGTATAAATATCGGATTTATGATCAAAACGGTCGTTGCCTGGACCGCTGCGACCCTTATGGAAACTTTATGGAGCTGCGCCCACACAATGCCTCAATCCTATGGGATATGAAAAAGTTTTCATTTACAGACTCCAAATGGATGAAAAAACGTTCTGACCATAAGAATAAACCCCTAAATATCTACGAACTTCATGCTGGATCCTGGAGGTGCAGACAGGAGACAAATAAAGAGAAGCGTGGGGAAGGAGAAGACCTGGCGTGGCATTGGTATACCTACGCTCAGTTAGGAGAACGGCTGATTCCATATTTAAAAGAGAATCATTATCATTATATTGAAGTAATGCCTTTGTCCGAGCACCCCAGCGATGCTTCCTGGGGGTATCAGATCAGTAACTTTTTCAGCCCTACATCCAGATATGGGACGCCAGATGATTTAAAATATTTTGTCAATCAATGCCATGAAGAAAATATCGGAGTGATTATGGATTTTGTGCCGGTTCACTTTGCTGTGGATGATTATGCTTTGTGGAGATATGATGGGACGGCTTTGTATGAATACCCTAATAATGACGTTGGAAGAAGCGAATGGGGAAGCTGCAATTTTATGCACTCCAGAGGCGAGGTCCGAAGTTTTCTCCAGTCCGCTGCCAATTATTGGCTGGAAGAATTTCATTTTGACGGCATTCGGATGGATGCTATCAGCAATTTGATCTATTGGCAGGGAAATCCGGCGAGAGGGGAGAATAAATCTGCGGTTCAATTTTTACAGGACATGAACCGAGGGCTGAAGAAGCGTCATCCTTCTGCTATGCTGATTGCAGAGGACTCCACAGCCAGGCCCAAGATTACCGCTCCTGTTTTGGAGGGTGGACTGGGATTTGACTATAAGTGGGATATGGGATGGATGAATGATACCTTGTCTTATTTTCAATCGTCTCCTCAACAGCGCAGGGAACGATATCATAAGCTGACTTTTTCTATGCAGTATTATTATCAGGAGAATTATCTGCTTCCGTTTTCCCATGATGAAAGTGTTCATGGTAAGGCCACGATTCTCCAGAAAATGAACGGTGGATATGAAGGAAAGTTCCCACAAGCCAGAGCGTTATATCTGTACATGTATGCTCACCCTGGAAAAAAACTGAATTTTATGGGGAATGAGTTTGGACAACTGAGGGAATGGGATGAAAAACGGGAACAGGACTGGGATATTCTGCGGTATCCCAATCATGATGCATTTCACAGATTTATGAGAGATCTGAATCAGATTTATGAAGAATATCCGGCTCTGTCTGAGAAGGATTATGAGAGAGAGGGGTTTCAATGGCTGGACTGCCACCAGGAAGAACGCTGCATTTATGCCTTTAAACGGCAGGCGGGCGACCAGAAGATTTTAGCTATTTTTAACTTTTCTGACGAGACACAAGAACATTATACCTTGGCTGTTTCAGACATCCAAAAACTGAAACTTCTGATATCCAGCAACAGAGATATTTACGGCGGGACAGAGATTCTGCCAGCCCAGGAAATACCAGTGGATTGCGGACAGGCAGAGTTTTCCCTTCCCCCGTTTTCCGGAGCATATTATCTGATGCTCTCATTGGGTATTTAAGAAATAAAGAAACATTTTTGATTGATAAAGAGGCGAAAATGTTGTATCTTATGTGTAAAGACATGGAAGAGGTGTAAGTTTGGAGAGAGAGATGGAGGGACAAGTTCCTGATTTTTTACAAAAGAAGTTGGTTAACCAATATGGGGAGGACCTTTTTCAAAAAATATTATCTGGGTACAGAGCAAAACGTTTTGTGACGCTTCGGGTAAATACGTTGAAAACGAATGTGGATTTTGTAAAAGATCTTCTAAAGACGGCTGGGATTTCTTATCAAAAGGTTTCATGGAGTAAGGAAGCGCTGATTGTACAAGAAATTAAAGAAGCCGCTATTTGGGAGCTTCCTGTCTACAAGGAGGGAGGAGTCTACCTGCAAAGTCTATCTTCCATGATTCCGCCTGTTTTTTTGGATCCTAAAGGCGGAGAAAATATTTTGGATATGGCGGCTGCGCCGGGGGGAAAAACTACGCAGATGGCGGCATTGTCTGGTGGCAGAGCTCAGATTACTGCATGTGAGAAAAATAAGATACGGGCAGAACGGCTGCGGTATAACCTTGAAAAGCAGGGCGCGGCCAATGTCTATCTTATGGTTGCGGATTCCAGAAAGTTAGATGATTTCTTTTCTTTTGATAAAATCTTGCTGGATGCACCATGCAGTGGCAGCGGTACGCTAAAGTTGGAGGAGCAGGGATTAAAGCAGAATATTACAGAGGAACTGGTGTCCAGATCGGCAAAAACCCAGGAAGAATTATTAAAAAAGGCTTTGAAACTGTTAAAGCCAGGCCATGAGATGATTTATTCTACCTGTTCGATTTTGGCAGACGAGAATGAGGCGATAATTGAAAAGGTCTTGGGAAAGTCAGCTGAGATCGTGCCGATTTCACCAGAAGAGTTGCCGGATCTTCCCCTTTTGCCAGTGTCCATCCAGGGAACTCTGTGCATCTGTCCTGATAAATTCTATGAGGGATTTTTTGTGGCGAAAATCAGAAAGAGATAGAGAGGGTGACCATGTTTTTTATTTTTGGAATACAGTCAGGGCAGAAAGAATTAAACTACAATGAGTTGGTGATTTGTGAACACTGTGGAAGCTATGGGAGATACCAGGTATTTATGACTTATATGTGTCTCAGCTTGTTTTTTATTCCGGTTTTAAAATGGGGAAAGCGTTATTATGTGAAAATGAGCTGTTGCAGTGCTTTGTATGAATTAAACTATGAGACAGGAAGACAGATTGCCAGGGGAGAATCTGTGGAAATCAAGTCTTCTGATTTAAAGCTGGCACGAGAAGGAAATAGGTTAAATCCCAGATGGGACAGCGAAGAAACTATGACGAAACGGTGTGGAAACTGCGGCTATGTGACCAAGGAGGATTTTGAGTACTGCCCAAAGTGTGGACAAAGATTTTAGGATTTCAAGTTCATAATTTCCTGAAAAAAATCCAGATCAGATGGCTGCAGTTTTATATTGGATCTTACTTCTCTGCCATCAGGAGTCGTGACTTTAAATTCTATCACGGTACCTTCCTGTAAGGAAGTTTTATATACAGCTTTCCAAAAAGAGGAAAACTTAGGATGGTTTTGTTTAAACTGAGTCCAGGAATTTTTTAATTGTATAAGTTTTATAGGGTTCACATCCATAATGGGCCTCCTGATTGGTATTTACATTGATATAATGTTACAATATGAATTTCTCCCTGTCAAGCCAGGGTGGTTAAGAATTTAATGCAGTAAAGTGTTATAGGTGGAAGGAACAAAAGGTATGGTAATAGATTTTTTGGAAATGATGCGGAAACTGGTCCGATGCAATAATATTAGCATGACCGTCATACAAAACGGGGCATCTGCATCTGGAGACTTTGATTTGGGAATCCGTAAGACTCTTTTGGAACATGGAGAGAATGAACATTTCCTGAAATTGCTTTATGAATTGGGCGAAGAAGGGGTTCTTTATTATGTGACCGATTATTTTGATACAGAATATTGTATTATGCGAATTCCCCAGGAAGAACGATCCTATGGTGATTTTATTATTTTAGGGCCCTATCGGGATATGCTTTTTACAGAAGTCCAGCTCAGTGAACTGATAGAGCAGAAAAAAATACCGATCGATTATGCAAATGAGCTGAAAGAGTATTATCATGCAGTACCGGCAATGCCAGCTATAGACCAGTGGCGGGAAACCTGCATTACGCTGTGCCGTATCCTGTATCAAGAAAAGGCTGTTCAGGTGCAATATGTGGTTCAAAATTCCTTAGAAAAGGAATTTCATCACGAGACGGGCAAGGACGACTTGTCGTTTAAAATGATTGAGGAGAGATACGCGGCAGAAGGTGAGGTGATGAAGGCCATATCCAATGGAAACATGGAGGAGGCCTTAAAAAGCTTCACAAAACTGGGAAAGTTTAAATTGCCGGTTCGTTATAAAGATCCGATTCGCAATATCCGTAACGGTTTGATCACTCTCAACAGCTTATGGAGGAAAGCGGCGGAGATGGGAGGGGTGCATCCGGCCCATATTGACGCGTTATCTACTCAACTGGCGAAGCGGATAGAAACGATCAATTCCAGCCAAGAGGCGGGACGATTTAAAACCGAGATGCTGCGCAAGTATTGTTTGCTGGTCCGAAATTATTCCCTGAGAGGCTGCTCGCCTGTGGTTCAGAAAGTAGTAAACCATATTAACCTGAATTTAACAGAAGATTTATCTCTAAAACGCCTGGCAGTAGAGTATTCAGTTAATGCCAGCTATTTGTCTGCCTTGTTTAAAAAGGATATGGGAGTTACTCTGACGGATTATATCAGCCAGCAGAGAGTCCGCAAAGCTATAACACTTATTAACTCCAGCGACATGCAGATCCAGGACATTGCTTCCGAAAGTGGGATTTATGATGTGAACTATTTCCGGAAGTTATTTAAAAAAATTACAGGAAAAACGCCGACAGAGTATGTAAAACAGGTCCGCACACACGGAGCAATGTAATTTTTCCATATTTTTACCAATATTGCAAAAAATTATACTTATGGTATTTGGACTATCGTGTTATGATTACATTATCATAGGCTGTCTTGCAAAGGAATTTGCGGTCAGCAAAAAGAGAAGGAGACGATAGCGATGAAAAAGGGATTAATCGGTATTCAGATGAGTACCATTAAGAGCAAAATTGACGAGTTGGGTGCTTATGGAACTCTGAAGGCTTGTGCAGAACTGGGGTATCATTGTGTAGAGGTCAGCCAGATTCCTATGACGCCAGAGAACGTAGCGGGAATGAAGAAGGCTTGTGATGAATTCGGCATTAAGATTGCTGCGTGCAGTGCTGCTGTAGAGCCTATGATGCCAGGTATGCCAGGCGAATACTTAAGTACAGACTTTGATAAGATCGTGGCGGACTGCAAGGCCCTTGACTGCGATTTACTGCGTATCGGTATGCTTCCTATGACCTGTATGGGCAGCAGAGACAAGGCTCTTGAATTTGTGAAGAAGGCTGACGAGATAGCGGAAAGGCTGAAAGAGCATGGTATTGATTTATATTATCACAACCATCATGTAGAGTTTGTAAAGTATGATGGACAGTATCTTTTGGACATCATTAAGGATAACACAAAGCATATGGGATTTGAGCTGGATATTCACTGGATTCAGAGGGGCGGCGAGAACCCTGTGGAGTTTGTGAAGAAGTATGCAGGCCGCATCCGCCTTCTGCATCTGAAAGATTACCGCATCAGCGAGGTGAAGCTGCCAGAGGGTAAATTTGATCCTAAGACCTTTATGCAGTCCTTTACAAGCAACGTGCAGTTTGCAGAGGTTGGAGAAGGCAGTCTGCCAGTGAAGGAATGTATTGAAGCTGGCTTGGCTGGCGGAAGTGAATACTTCCTTATTGAACAGGACGACACTTACGGGAGAGACCCATTTGAGAGCCTGAAGATCAGCAGAGACAATCTGATTGCTCTGGGATATGAAGACTGGTTTAATCTGTAGGTAAGGAGAATGTTATGAAGGAAAATATTATGATTTCCGGCTTTGCCGATGAGATTAGCTCTGACTTTCAGAAACAGTTGGAGGTTGTTACAAACCTGGGGATGCATTACATTTCTCTTAGATCTGCAGACGGAAAAGGAATCGCGGATTACACTGTAGAGGAAGTGAAGGAAAAACTTCTTCCTAGGCTGGAGAAATTCGGCGTAAAAGTGTCTTCTCTGGGGTCTCCTATCGGAAAAGTCGGTATTGAGGACGAAGAGGGTTTTCAAAAGCAGTTAGAGCAGCTTACGACCCTTTGTGGGATTTGTAAGGTTTTGAATTGCAAGTATATTCGTATGTTCAGTTTCTACATTCCAGAGGGAAAGGATCCTCAGGATTACAGAAGCGCGGTGATTGAAAAGCTAGAGAAGTTTTTGGAGATTGCCAGAAAGTATCAGGTTGTTTTGCTTCATGAGAACGAGAAGGACATCTACGGGGACGTCGCTTCCAGATGTAAGGATCTTATGGATACTCTGGGAGGACCTTGCTTTAAAAGCGCTTTCGACTTTGCGAATTTTGTACAGTGTGGGGAAGATACCAAGACATGCTGGGAGCTTTTGAAGGGATCGGTCGCCTATATTCACATTAAAGATGCTGTTTCTACAGATAAGGAGAATGTAGTATGCGGTACAGGCGAGGGTAAGATTAAGGAGATCCTGAGTCAGGCTATCAATGAGGAAGGATATGAAGGATTCCTCACCCTGGAGCCTCATCTGGTGTTGTTTGATGCTCTGGCTTCCCTGGAGACCACAGCAGCGGAGAATATCATCAAAGAAAATAAGGCAAAAGACGGGGCGGAAGGATATACCATGCAGTACCGCGCATTGTGCGGGATTTTAGACACGATATAAAAGGGGTTATAATCATAAATCAAAGAAAAGGGGAAATGAAATTATGGACAAGAAAATTCGTTTTGGTCTCATTGGTATCGGTGCACAGGGCGGCGCTTACGCTGGATTTTTGACTGGCAAGGGCGGTTTTGCCGGAATGCCGGTTCCGCCAACTCCACCTCACTGCGCTTTAGGAGCTCTTTGCGATACAGATCCTGCTAAAGAGGCTATGTGCAAGGAGAAATACCCTGAGATTCCATTCTACAAAGATTGGAAAGATATGGTAAATTCCGGAAATGTGGATGCAGTCATTACCACAGTACCCCATTATCTCCACACAGAGATTGCTATCTACTGTCTGGAACATGGAATGAATGTTTTGGTAGAGAAGCCGGCAGGCGTATATGCAAAAGCAGTTCGTGAGATGAACGAGTGCGCGGCAGCTCATCCAGATGTGGCTTTTGGTATTATGTTTAATCAGAGAACCAATAAGCTGTATCAGAAGGTGAAGGAGCTGGTGGCTTCTGGCGAGTTAGGCCAGATTCGTCGTTCTAACTGGATTATTAACTCCTGGTGGCGTCCAGACAGCTATTATCGTCAGAGTGACTGGCGTGCAACCTGGGGCGGTGAAGGCGGTGGTGTTTTAGTTAACCAGGCTCCTCATCAGCTTGACTTATGGCAGTGGATTTGCGGCGTTCCCAATAAAGTATTTGCAAAATGTATGTACGGATCCCACAGGGATATCATTGTTGAGAACGACGTTACGATCGTAACCGAATATCCGAATGGCGCAACAGGAAGCTTTGTCACCTGTACTCACGATCCGAATGGAACAGACCGTTTAGAGATTGATCTGGACAACGGTAAGATTGTGGTAGAAGGAAGTAAGACAGCTACAGTATACCGCTTAAAGAAGAGCGAAGACGAGATGAACGCTACCATGAGCATGATGGAAGTGTCCAGACTGACCAGCGGCAACGCAGCAGGCGCCGACGGCATGTTTACTGTGGATACTTTTGAAAATACAGACGGATGGGGCTATCAGCATACTACAGTTATGGAAGATTTCGCTATGCATATTCTGGAAGGAACTCCTCTTTTGGCTCCTGGTTCAGATGGAATTAACGGCGTAAATCTGGCTAATGCAACGCTTCTCTCCTCCTGGCTGGGCAAAGAAGTAGAGAATCCAGTAGATGAGGATCTGTATCTGGCAGAACTGAATAAGAGAATTGCCGAGGAAGGCAAATTCCCGACCAGATAGTCTACCCAAGAATTGAAAAATGTGGTAAAATAAATAGGCGGCGGTGGTATGGACTTCAAACTACCAGCCGCCTAAAATGAATAAAAGATAATATAGAAAATGGGGAGGGAATTAGCCATGAAGAAGGCAGTAGTCATTGGTCTGGGCGATATTTCAGGAATCCATATTGCAGGAATCCAAAAGAACCCTGAGATTGAACTTGCGGCAGTATGCGATATTGATGAGAATGCCAAAAGCCATGCGCCAGAGGGCGTGCCGTTTTATACAGATTACAAAGAGATGATTCAGCAGGAAAAGCCGGATGTGGCTCACATCTGTCTTCCTCACTATCTCCATGTGCCGGTTTCTGAGGAGATCGCTTCTATGGGGGTTCATGTATTCTGTGAGAAACCTATGGCGCTGAATGCAGAAGAGGGGAAACGTTTTGTGGAGTTTGAGGCGGCTCATCCAGAGATTTATATGGGTATCTGCTTACAGAACCGTGCCAATGAATCCATAGAAATGTTAAAGGACATTATTGACAGCAAAAAGTATGGGGAGGTCAAAGGCGCAAGAGGACTTGTGCCATGGGCCAGAACGAAGTCTTACTATGACATAAAGCCATGGAGAGGAAAATGGGAGACAGCAGGCGGCGGCTGTATGATCAATCAGTCCGTACATACTCTGGACCTTTTGTATCATCTCTGTGGACCTATTGCCAGCCTTAAGGCATCCGTAAGTCAGCTTTTGGATTATGGTATTGAGGTGGAGGACACGGTTTCTGCCCGCCTGAACTTTGCCAATGGCGCAACAGGATTATTTTTAGCTACAAACGCAAACTATAAAAACGACAGCGTTCAGATTTGCGTACAGTTGGAAAACGCAGAGTTTGCTATAATTGAAAACGTTCTTTATCGTCTTTTGGAGGACGGAAGCAAGGAACGTTTGGCTGAGGATGCAAAAATGCCTGGCACCAAGTTCTATTATGGAGCCAGCCATGGGAAAATGATTGATCAGTTCTACCGTGCGATTGAGACAGGAAGCCAGGATTATCTGCATGTGAGGGATTCTCTGATGAGCATCCGCTTGATTGATGCAATTCAGGAGTCTGGACGGACTGGAAAATTAGTGCAGGTATAGGAGCGAATTTACCTCGAAGCGGCTGGAATATTCTATAGAGGTTCTTTGCAGCCGCTTCGAAGGTTAGCTGACAGATATAAAAAATCCTTGCTTTTTTGTGAGGGATGTGGTAGAATAAACTTTGTTACGAAAGATAACTTTAATATAGGATAAGCGCGAGTGGCTCAGTTGGTGGAGCGCGACCTTGCCAAGGTCGAGGCCGCGGGTTCGAGTCCCGTCTCGCGCTCTTTTTATTTGTCCTTGAAAATACTTGGTTTTGGAAAATCAATATTTTCAGGGACTTTTTGTGATGCTTAAGGATACAGAGGGATTAAATCGCATATGGATAGAATTGGTATCACACGAAATATCACATGAAATCATATAAACCATGGACAAATTTGAAAATATTGGTTATAATATAGCGTGGTGTATTATATGCAACTGTGCGAGATGAGGTGGAGAGATGGGATACAAAAAATCCGTGTTCCGTAGCCTGGCTATGGTGACGCAATTAGGGCTGTGTGTACTGACCCCAATCTTGTTTGGCATTTTTGCAGGTAGCTATATGGATTCCCGATTCGGAACAAAAACGATTTTGGTGTTTCTGATTCTCGGGACTTTGGGCGGCGGCCGAGGAGCCTATCTTATGGCAAAACGGCTGATTGAACAGGAAGCCAGAGAGGAAGAGAAGGAGCGCCAGGAGGAGATTCAGAAGGTGCTTGAGACGGCAAAGGCTTCGGTATCAAAACCGAAGGTGAAAAGTCGGGTGCTGGTACAGAGGGAAAGTATAGACACCATGGCAAGTAGGGAGGAACAAGAATGACAAAGAGCACAAAACAGTTGGTTCTGGAAATGTCAATCGGGATGTTTCTCTACACATTGGTTTTGGGGATACTGGCAGCGGTGTTTCATAGCGGCTTGGAGCGTATGGGATTTTCTTTGCTGCCTGTGCTTCTTGGATTGGCTTGTGGGTTTGTGGCGGATGTATTCATGTTGATTCACATGGCTCGTATAACAGAACGAGCTGCGGCCAGCATGGATGAGAGCTACGCCAATAAGACCACAGTAGTCCAGTCTATGATTCGCAGGGTGATTTTTATTATCGTCCTGTTTTTCCTTGGAAGTCGTCCACAGATCGATGCGGTAGCGATGATTATTGGGGCCTTGGGCCTCAAGGCTGGCGCCCTGCTCCAGCCCATAACACACAGAACTTTGTTCCCTGACATCCAAAAAGAGGGGAAGGAAAGTATCATGGAAGAAAGGAGGACAGTATATGGGAATGATGAAAATTCCGATGAGCCTTCAGGAACCTGACTTCATGATTCATGGTGTGCTCAAATATCATGCCTTTGGCCAGGAATTGTGGATTACCACAACCACCATCGGTGCATGGATTTTGACGGCAACCTTGCTTTTGATTGGCTTTATAGCCAGCAGAAAGCTGAAAAACGTCAGTGAGAGCGATACGCCGGGCACCTTCCAGTGTGCATTGGAATATGCTATGGAAATGTTGCAGAATATGGCGGAAGGTATCCTGGGTAATAACGCAAAACGATTTGTCAATTACATCGGGACCATATTTTTATTCATTCTGTTCTGCAACCTAAGCGGCCTTTTTGGCTTAAGGGCTCCGACGGCAGATTTTGGCGTTACATTTTTGCTGGGTATGTTTACCTTCTTTATTGTGAACTACCAGGGAATCAAGAACCGAGGCTTTGGACATGTGACGAGTTTATTCCAGCCCATTCCGATCTTGTTTCCGATTAACTTGATCGGAGAGGTAGCAAATCCCATATCCATTTCCCTGCGTTTGTTTGCAAACCTGCTTTCAGGCGTAATTATTATGGGACTGTGGTATGGCATGATGCCGTGGTTTGCACAGCTTGCGATTCCGGCAGCGCTTCATGCGTATTGCGATCTGTTTTCTGGCTGTATTCAAACCTATGTATTCTGTATGCTGACTATGGTTTACGTAAACGACAAGATGGAGTGATGCCTTGGGCATTTCTGCATGAGAAACTTAAATTTCCCGCTGGAAGCAGCGGTAAAATAATTATCTATTTTTTAGGAGGATTTTACTATGAATATTTCTGGACAGGACTTTATTTTTGGTTGTTCCGCAATCGGTGCAGGTCTGGCGATGATCGCTGGTATCGGACCTGGTGTTGGACAGGGAATCGCAGCCGGACAGGGCGCTGCAGCTGTTGGACGTAATCCTGGCGCAAAATCTGACATCACTTCCACTATGCTTCTTGGTCAGGCCGTTGCTGAGACCACTGGTTTGTACGGTCTGGTTGTTGCTATCATTCTGATGTTCGTAAAGCCTTTCGGCGCATAATAGAGCAGGCATGATAGGAGCAGAAAGGAGGCGAAATCCTTGGAACTAAGTCGTTTGATAGGATTTGACGCACAGTTGCTTTCCGAGTCTTTCTGGACGGCGTTTAATATCTTTGTCCTGTTCTTCGGACTGTCTTATCTGTTGTTTAATCCGGTGCGGAATGTGCTGGAAAAAAGAAAACAGAAGATAGCTGGCGAACTGGCAGATGCCGCTCAGGACAAAGAGGCAGCGGCGGCCATGAAGGCAGAGTATGAGAGTAAGCTGAGAGAGGTTTCAAAGGAAGCGGACGCGATTTTGGAAGAGGCCAGAAGAAAAGGCAAGGCCAGAGAGGCTGAGATCATAGAGGCGGCCAAAGCTGAAGCTGCGAGAATCGTGGAGAGAGGGAATCATGAAGTGGAGCTGGAGAAAAAGAAGGCTCTGGACGATATGAAACAGGAGCTGGTATCTATTGCTTCCCTGATGGCGGGGAAGGTAGTTGCGGCCTCTATCGACACCACGGTGCAGGAATCATTAATTGAAGAGACTCTGAAGGAGATGGGTGAGAGCACATGGCAAAGCTAGTATCAAAAGTATACGGCGACGCGCTGTTTCAGGCCGCTCAGGAGAAGGATTGCCTGGACGTTCTCTATGAAGAAGTGCTGGCGCTTCAGGAAGTGCTGAAAGAGCATGAAGATCTGATACAGCTTCTGAACCATCCCCAGGTTGTGAAGGAGGAAAAGGTTCGGATTATCCATAATGTCTTTCAGGGAAGAGTCTCGGACGAGATGATGGGCTTTTTGGCAGCGGTCGTTGACAAAGGGAGACAGAACGATATTCCTTCTATCTTTGCGTATTTTACCACTCAGGTAAAGGAATATAAGAAAATAGGAACCGCGTTTGTGACAAGCGCTGTGGAGTTAACCAGCGCCCAACAGACACGAGTAAAGGAAAAATTATTAGCGACAACCCGATATGTGGAATTCGAGATGAACTATAATGTAGACCCATCCCTGATCGGCGGCATGATCATCCGCATCGGTGACAGAGTCGTTGACAGCAGCATTAAAACCCAGCTGTATGAGTTAAAGAGAGAGCTTTTAAACGTCCAGCTGGTGTAAAGACTATAAATTAGGAAAGAGGTGCGAACCTTCATGAATTTGAGGCCAGAAGAAATCAGTTCTGTGATCAAAGAACAGATAGAGAAGTATTCTACCAAACTTGAGGTGTCTAACGTAGGCACCGTGATCCAGGTAGCCGACGGTATCGCCCGTATCCACGGTCTTGAGAGTGCCATGCAGGGAGAACTTCTGGAATTTCCGGGAGAGATCTATGGTATGGTTCTGAACCTGGAGGAAGATAACGTAGGCGCGGTTCTGCTTGGCGACACCAGCAGAATCAGCGAAGGCGACACGGTGAAGACCACCGGACGAGTTGTTGAGGTGCCTGTAGGCGACGCCATGACAGGCCGAGTTGTAAACGCATTGGGACAGCCTATTGACGGCAAGGGTCCTATTGAGACTACCAAATTCCGTCGTACCGAGCGTGTGGCTCACGGCGTAATTGAGAGAAAGTCTGTAGATACACCTCTTCAGACTGGAATCAAGGCGATTGACGCTATGATTCCGATTGGACGGGGACAGCGTGAGCTGATTATCGGCGACCGTCAGACCGGTAAGACAGCTATCGCTATTGACACGATTATCAACCAGAAGGGGCAGGGAGTTCATTGTATTTATGTTGCCATTGGACAGAAAGCTTCTACTGTGGCAAATATTGTAAAGACTCTGGAAGAGTTTGGCGCTATGGATTATACCACCATTGTGGTGTCTACTGCATCTGACCTGGCTCCGCTGCAATACATTGCTCCTTATGCAGGATGTGCGATCGGCGAGGAGTGGATGGAGAACGGGGAAGACGTTTTAGTGGTATACGACGACCTGAGCAAGCACGCTGCGGCTTATCGTACCTTGTCTCTGCTCTTAAAGAGAGCTCCTGGCCGTGAGGCATATCCTGGAGACGTATTCTACTTACATTCCAGACTTTTGGAGCGTGCTTCCCGTCTTTCTGAGGATTTAGGCGGAGGATCTCTTACTGCGCTGCCCATTATTGAGACTCAGGCTGGAGACGTATCCGCATACATTCCGACGAACGTAATCTCTATTACAGACGGTCAGATTTATTTGGAGACAGAGATGTTTAACTCTGGTTTCCGTCCGGCTATCAACGCTGGTTTGTCTGTATCCCGTGTAGGCGGTGATGCACAGATTAAGGCTATGAAAAAGATTGCAGGACCTATCCGTGTAGAGCTGGCTCAGTACCGTGAGATGGCTTCCTTCGCTCAGTTCGGTTCTGATTTGGATGCTGCTACCAAGGAGCAGTTAGCACAGGGCGAGAGAATTAAGGAAGTGTTGAAACAGCCTCAGTACAAACCTATGGCGGTAGAGTATCAGGTAATTATCATTTATGCGGCTACAAGGAAACATCTTCTGGATATTCCGACCAATGAGATTCTGGATTTCCAGGAGGAGCTGTTTAAGTTTGTTGATACGAAGTATCCGGAGCTTCCGGCAAAAATTCGGGAAACCAAAGAGATTACACCGGAAATTGATGAGTTATTAGGCAAGGCGATTGCAGAGTGTAAGGCACAGCGCTAAAGAAAGCAGGTGAGTAATCGATGGCATCTATGAGAGATATTAAGCGAAGGAGAGACAGTATCCAGAGCACAGAGCAGATTACAAAAGCCATGAAGCTGGTAGCCACGGTAAAACTGCAAAAGTCCAGAGCAAAAGCCGAAAGTTCAAAACCCTATTTTAATATGATGTATGAGACCATATGTTCTATTTTGCATAAATCCGGCAATATTAATCACAAGTATTTGAAGGCCGGAGAATCGCCGAAAAAGGCGGTGGTTGTCATTACCTCCAACAGGGGACTGGCTGGCGGATATAACAATAATATTGTGAAGCTTGTCAGTGCAGAGCTGCCTGCTGAGGACACTTATGTCTATGCCATTGGCCGAAAAGGCCGTGATGGACTGGCAAGAAAGGGTTTCACGATTCAGGCGGATTATTCTGAAGTAATTAATGAGCCCCTGTATCGGGATGCAGCAGATGTGACTTTAGAGCTTCTGGACGCATTTGCCCAGGGGAAGATAGGGGAGATCTACCTGTCATATACCTCTTTTAAAAATGCGGCTTCACAGACTCCAAGACTTTTAAAGCTCCTTCCTGTGGAGATAGAAAATAATGGAAATAAGGAAGAGGCCAAGGCTCAGGCACTTATGACCTATGAGCCTGGGGATGAGGAAGTTTTGGATTCCATAGTTCCCAAATATATGAGCAGCCTGATTTATGGAGCGCTTTTGGAGGCTGTAGCCAGTGAGAACGGGGCCCGAATGACGGCTATGGATTCCGCTACCAGCAACGCGGAAGAGATGATAGAGGATTTGAGCCTGCAGTACAATCGAGCAAGGCAGGGAGCGATTACCCAGGAGCTTACAGAGATTGTGGCAGGTGCAAACGCCATATCGTAATTTGAAAATTTGAGAATAAGGAGAAACAAGATGGCAGAACAAAACGTAGGCAAGATCACGCAGATCATCAGTGCCGTTTTGGATATTAAGTTCAGCCAGGGTAAGCTGCCAGAGATCAATGAGGCAATCAGGATTGACCGGCAGGAAGGCGGTACTCTGGTGGCCGAGGTATCCCAGCATCTGGGTGATGATACGGTTCGCTGTATCGCCATGGGCAGTACAGACGGCCTGGTCCGCGGTATGGATGCTGTGGCAACCGGAGCGCCGATTACGGTTCCGGTTGGAGAGAAGACCCTGGGACGTATCTTTAACGTTCTGGGTGAGGCGATTGATAATAAGGAACAGCCAAAGGTAGAGACTCATCTTCCGATTCACAGAAAAGCTCCTACTTTTGAGGAACAGGCTACAGAGACGGAGATTCTGGAAACTGGCATCAAGGTAGTAGATCTTCTCTGCCCATATCAGAAGGGCGGCAAGATTGGGTTGTTCGGCGGTGCCGGCGTAGGCAAAACAGTATTGATTCAGGAGCTGATTCGTAATATCGCCACAGAACATGGCGGATATTCTGTTTTCACCGGTGTTGGAGAGCGTACCCGTGAGGGAAACGACTTGTACCATGAGATGACGGAGTCAGGGGTTATTAACAAAACCACCATGGTATTTGGTCAGATGAATGAGCCGCCGGGAGCCCGTATGAGAGTTGGCTTAACAGGACTTACTATGGCAGAGTACTTCCGTGATGAGGGCGGAAAAGACGTATTGCTTTTCATTGACAATATTTTCCGTTTTACTCAGGCTGGTTCTGAGGTGTCTGCTCTTCTTGGGCGTATGCCTTCCGCAGTTGGTTATCAGCCTACTTTGCAGACAGAGATGGGTGCTTTACAGGAGCGTATCACTTCCACAAAGAATGGTTCTATCACGTCCGTTCAGGCAGTTTACGTGCCGGCTGACGACTTGACAGACCCGGCTCCTGCTAATACATTTGCCCACTTGGATGCGACTACGGTATTGAGCCGTTCCATTGTAGAGCTGGGTATTTATCCGGCTGTGGACCCGTTGGAGTCTACTTCCAGAATTCTGGACCCTCGTATTGTTGGCGAGGAGCATTATGAGGTGGCTCAGAGAGTGATTCAGGTGCTTCAGAAATATAAAGAGCTTCAGGATATTATTGCCATGTTAGGTATGGATGAGCTTTCAGAGGAAGACAAGCTGACTGTATCCAGAGCCAGAAAAGTGCAGAGATTCTTGTCTCAGCCTTTCTTCGTGGCAGGAAAATTCTTGGGTCTGGAAGGACGCTATGTTCCTCTTAGCGAGACGATTCAGGGCTTCAAAGAAATCCTGGATGGAAAACATGACGATGTTCCGGAAGGATACTTCCTCAATGCAGGTAATATTGACGACGTTCTTGCCCGAGTGAAATAGGAGGGTCAGATATGGCGGATATGTTCAAATTGCAGGTAGTGACTCCTGATAAAGAGTTTTATACAGGGGAGGCCAGCATGGTGGAGCTGACCACCACAGAAGGCCAGATAGGCGTATACGCCAACCATATTCCCCTGACTGCTATTGTAGCGCCGGGAATCCTTCGGATTCATGAGGATTCTGAGGTGAAGAAGGCGGCTCTTCATGCTGGATTCATTGAAATTCTGCCAGAGGAGATCAGGATTCTGGCAGAGGTGGTAGAATGGCCAGAAGATATTGATATAAAACGTGCGGAGGAAGCCAGGGTACGCGCAGAGCGCAGAATCAAGAACCATGGCGCAGAGATTGATACGGTCCGTGCAGAATTGGCTTTGAAGCGGGCGCTGACCCGTTTGGACGCCAGACGATAAAAAGATAGCTGTATGTGATGATATGACAAGATATCATCACATACAGCTTATTTTTTCGTGAAATTTGATAGGGAAAATCGACAAAATTCGCGGCTGTACGACATGGAGACTAACCTTTTGGCTAGTGGATAGGACCATTTATTTATGATAAAATTGAAACAATCGTAATTTTGGAAAGTACATACATCAAGAAGGGGATGGAATATGAAGAATACTAAATTATACCCATTTGAGCGGAATCGATATTATCCGGGAAAGATGCTTACCTCAGCAGATTTTCAGGCGGAACAGACATACTTTAATAATAAGCGCAGATTTATCAACAACTTGATGTATGGAGCAGGCGTAGTCTGCGGATGCGGGGTATTCAGTCTGGACGATTTATCTTTGCTGGTGGAGAGCGGAGTTGCCATTGACGGCCTGGGACGGGAAATCGTGATGGAGTCCTCTGTTGTGAAGAAACTGTCTGCCATTGAAGGTTTTGAATCATTAAAGTCCAATCTGGCCAGCCTTTGCCTGCGCTATAAAGAGGAGCCGGTACATACTGTTTATACTATGAACCAGGGAGCTGGCGAGGACGGACAAGAATACGAGTATAACCGGATTAGTGAAAATTATCAGTTGTTTTTACTGGACCAGGCGGATGCTGTGGAGCAGTATCAGATGGAAGCGGAGTTTCTTACCAGCGGAATCCTTTTAGAGAGCGAGGATTTTACGGTAAAGATGGTGATGCCCGCCACAGTCTGCCGTGGAAAGAATGTAAAGCTGGAGATTGAGACAGAAAAGCATTCTGCGGAAAATAAAAAATTGACGTATCATGGAATTCTACAGGTTCCGGTTTTTCTGACGCCGGACGGACAGCATGAGATTGAGATTAATCTGGAGGATATTTCCCTTGGCAATGGAGAGCGGGTGAAAAAAGAATATTGGCTTTTGACCCAGGATGTGACCATGCTGGATACTTCTGTGCTGTTAAAGAGCGGAAGCGCCAGGGCCTATGTGGACGGGGCGGCTGTGGAAATTGCCGGTTCCTGTTCCATGAAAGTAATGATTTCTGGGGCCAAGCCCAGAGAGCTTGTGAGCCAGGAGATTGGCCGTATGAGCCTGGAGATGAGAAATATGGGCGGATATAAGGACTATGTGCGCCTGGCGGATTTAAAGCTGGTCCGCACAGAAAGCGCCTATATCATCGAAGAGGTTTTGGAAAAGCAGGTAAAAAGCTATATTACAGCTCCTGCAAAAGAAGCGCTGCGCAATGAATATCTGGAATATTTTATCAAGGATGCCCAGGTGCTGAAAAGCGGAAGCGGTCACATGGAAGCGCCGGAAAACCAGAGCCAGCAGCAGGCTGGAGGGCGGACTCCAGAGGTGGCTACTGGGATTTTAGAGATTCCTTTAGGCGAGTCTGCCAGAAGAGGCGATGTTCGCTATTCTGGTGAGATCATGCACGGTCTTGGAAAAGGAAATATATATGTAGACATTGGATATGAATACATTACCGAAGATGCGGCGCTGCACGCCAGCGCCAAGAATACGATATATGGGAATCCGGATTTGTTTAAGAGCGAGAAAACTGCTGCGGTAGAGGCAGAGACGGCTATCAAGGTCATGAATGACAAAGGCAGTTTTATTGTGGCTGCAAGACTTTTGGAAAATGTGGACTACCTGGTTCTGACCTATCGCTGGATTGCCATCAAGTTTCCGGCTGGAAATGATTTGGGGCTGGCGGAAAATTATAATGGCAAGAGCATTTCCACAGATACGCCTACTGTGGTTATGGGTACAAAAGAGAGCCATTATTTCCATGTAAAATATAACAACATGGATAGCTGCAGCGTGGCATATGAATTGACAGAGCCGGGAAGCGGAGAGATCACATCAGACGGCGTCTATACGGCTCCGGCTAAAGAGGGCGTGTATGAGATTCGGATTTACTGCATCGACATGCCGATTATTTGTACATACGCATATGCGATTGTGAAGAAAAAGGGATTTGAAGAATCTGTAGAATAGGATGTGAAGGAGATTGGCAGATATGTTCTATCAGTCGCAGAAGATGAAGCTGGAATGTGTTCGCGTGGTAAAGGAAAGCGAGATTAATGATATTCTGATATGCCAGGATTTAAATACAGCCGCCAGAAATCTGTATACGCTGCTGGTGATTAAAGAACATCAGACTGCCAAAAAGTATCTGGAGGTATTTGAGCAGGCGGGAATGTCAGCCCAGGACTCTTATATTGAAAGTTTTTCCGACAAAGGGGCTCTTTGTATGGTGTTTGAGTACAAGCAGGAAAGGCCTTTAAAGGACTTCTATATGGGAGAATCCTACACGTTGACGGAGTGTGAGTCTGTGTGCATCAATGTGATTATGACCTGCATCACCTCGAACCTCCCGTATCCGATTCTTTATCTTCTGCTCAAACAGGGACAGCTTCATTTGTCTAAGGACCATACCGTGTATTTCAGCTATCAGATTGACCTGACAGAGCTGGACTCGGAGAAATCGGAAAGGGACTGTGCAGTTGCCTGCGCTTCTGTTTTGAGGGAGCTTTTAAGGCCCAAAGCATCTCAGAAAGCCTTCAGCTATCGGCTTCTGGAAAAAAAGATTTCCAGAAAGAGCTATGACAAGTTTACAGAACTGTATAAGGATATCAGAATAACCGCTGCGCCTGGGCAGAAGCAGGGAATCCGAAAGAAAATGAAAGCATGGTTTAGCCGCAGGCAGGAAGGATTGTTTCGGGTCCTTCTGTGTATTTGTCTCGTTCTGGCTGTGCTTGCGCTGGTGTCTTTCCTTTCTCAGCTTATTTTTGGAGATATTCCCTGGCTGCGGATTTTGTTTAACGGATTTAAAACCATAGGGACAGAGACACTGGTTTGATAAAAGAGTCTGACAATGAATCGGAGGACAAAAAGGAATGAGAAAACGGATTCCATATATAGCGGCATTTGTGTGGATGCTGGTGATAACGGTTCTGGCCTTTACAGATGGTTTATCATGGAGTAATGATCGAAGAATTTCTTCCTACCACGACGGATGTGCGGCAGGAAATAAGGTATATTTTACGGAAAATATAGACGACCAGGGGATTCTCTATTTGTCGGACTTTCGTGGGAAGGTGGAGAAGGTATTTGTAAGTGGTTCTGTATGGCAGGGAAGCGTGTTTGAGAAAGTGGATTACCAGGATGGGCTCTACGGCGTTCTTTCGTCCAGGACAATGGTTGGACAGGAGGCGGTGACAGAATACAGAATTCTTCAGTTTGACGACCAGCTTTTGCCGGTTGCGGCTTCGCCAAGACTTCGTATGGTTCAGGACGGGATTTTGACTGGATTTCAGGCAGAGGCAGACGGTTTCTACCTCACGACGGTACTGAATGGCGGAGAAGAGGCGGGCGTCTATTTTGTGGAACGGCAGGAGCTGACAGAGCTGTTTAAAGAGGTTCAAAAAGAGGAGCCTTCGGCTGTTGAGATAAAGCTTTATGAACTGATTTCATGTGAAGAAGGGCGGCTTTTTATAGAGGCCAGATATGAGGAGGGAGAACTTTTAATCCGCAGAGATGATGGAAGCGGGCAGGAATATTTCAGAGGTTCTAAGGAAGCACGGGCAGCATTCCACAACAGAGATTTGACTCCTGGACAGTTAATGAGGCTGCGCCAGAAACAGTTTGCCGTTTATATCCAGCTTTTGCTAATTGGCTATGTGGTGCTTTTGCTTGTACTTTTACTGCTGAGAAACCGGAACCATACGATTTATACCATTGCCATTGTAGAGGCGGTCCTTCTGGCAATCACTGCAGCGGGGGCGATCCAGATTCCCCGGGTTCAGGAAAAAGCGAAAGAGCAGGAAGCGGAGCGGTTTGGATTCTATTATGTCCAGGCTCTGGCAGAGGAGATTGGGAATCCGATTATCCATGGTGTGGAAGAGGAAGGGTTCTATGACAGCAAAGCGTATTATTCTCTGAGAAACCAGTTGTGCAGATTTGTAGGGCTGGAGGATATCTCTCAGGTATTTACGGATATTTGTGTCGTGCGGAGTAAAGATCACCAAATTCTGGCCAGTGCCAGCGGCTTTAACGGGCAGGAGTTTGAATCTGTGTATATGGCTGGCACAAGGAACCTTCTGGACACTTTGACAGCAGGGGGGCAGAAGGCCAGTATGCTTATGGGCATAGACGGAGAGGCGTATCAGGTTTTGGGCGTATCGGCTTCTGACGGGCTTTATCCAGAGTATCTTCTGATTGCCATTTCCAGGCGGGAAGATGTTTCGGCTGTCCAGAAAGGCGGCATGAAAGGGTATTTGGTGTATGCGGAACTCCTGTTTTTAGTGGGAAGCGTCATCAGTATCAGTCTTTTGCTGCTGCAGGGCAGAGAACTAAAGCGTCTGTCTAAGGCTATGGAGAATGTGGCTGGGGGACAGATGGATATTGTGAAAAAATCGGTTCACGGTAAAGACGTGGATTTTATGTGGAACAGCCTTCTGGAAATCAGAAAGACGATCAGCCGGATCAACTATACAAAATATCGGATTTTTGAATCCTGTTATCGATTTGCACCCAAAAATATTGAGAAGATTTTGGGAAAAGATTCCATCACAGAAGTCAAGGGCGGAGATATGGTTCTGGTTCACGGGACAGTGGCGCTGCTTTCTTCTGCAGAGCCGGAAAACAGAAATCGTCAGTCTGCAGATATTATGAACCGTTTCATTACCTTAATTGAAAAGCATCAGGAGATGGGGGACGGATTCTTTGTATCAGGCCATAGTGACTTGACGATGCTGAAGGTCCTGTTTTTGGAAGAGTCCAGAAATACCGTGGATTTTGGGGCTTTGCTTATGAATGAACTTTATGAGGAAGACTGTCTGGAAGAATTGAAAACCAGCGTATTCCTCCACTATGCTCAATATGTATATGGAGTGGCAGGGACAGACCAGCAGAGTTTCCCATTCCTTTTATCCAGAGAAGGGAAAGAGATTGAGCGGTATGCCAGATGGTTTCAGGAGATGGGCTTGAAGCTGGTGATCAGCGAGGGAGTGAAAAACAGAGAAAATCTGGAGGGAACGCTTCGGTACATTGGATATATTCTGATTTCTGACACAGGGGAGAGGCTGCGTTTGTATGAGGCATTGGATGCCTGTCCAGTGGCTCAGAGAAGGCTGAAACGGGATACGGATGTAAAATTCCAAAAGGCTCTCCAGTTATTTTATCAGCATGATTTTTATCTGGCCAGAAGCACGTTCTCTGATGTGCTGAAGGAGAATCCAGAGGATGCCATGGCCAAGTGGTATCTGTTTACCTGTGAGAAGTATTTGAATCAGGTACACATTGAGGGAGATGTGTGCAAATTGCATTGGGATACATGAAAACAGCTACAAAGAAAAGGGTAGCCGGAAGGGAGTTATGGGCTTATGGGTGATAATCTGTTTCGGGTCTTGCTGGCCTCGATAAAGGCAAAGGTCACGCCTTTTGTGACAAAGGTGAAGATGTGGACCAGCTGGAATTTTATCCGTACCAGGGTTATTACAAAGATTCGCGACTTTTTCACCTCTTTGCTGGATGTCAAGCCTAGACATAAAAAGGATTATTATTCCGTTTTCGGCTGGCTGGTCAGCAGAAGACTGGCAATGGCTGTGGTGGTGGCAGTAGGCGTTTTAAGCCTGTATTATCTGTTCAGTGTTCAGAAAACTTTGACTTCTGCCAGGACGGAAGGAATTAAAACTTATGATTATGATTCCATTATGCTGCGCTTTGCAGAGGAACGGGTGCGGATCAGAGGAAAATCCGGATATCTGGCTTATGAGGGAGATGTGAAGAACGGGAGCGTTACTGGCTATGGAACCTTATACAACCGGGAAGGGGTTGTGGTATATCAGGGAAACTTTGACAAAAATCGGTATCAGGGAAATGGAACCAGGTATTATGACAACGGGACTTTGATGTATACAGGGAATTTTCAGGAAAATCTTTTTGACGGCACAGGAAGGCTTTACAGAGAGAATGGCAGCCTGTTTTATGAGGGAGAGTTTGCCCTTGGAAAACGAGATGGAAATGGGAAGCTCTACGACAATGGAAGCAACCTGGTCTACACTGGGGGCTTCAGCCAGGATGAACTTTTATACAGCAGCCTTCTCGGAAAAAAGGTGTCAGAGATGGCGGACATTTACAAAGGAAAGCGGACCCTGTATGAGAGCAGCCAGGATTTTGTGGTGGTTTTAGAGGACATTGATGCCATGTATGTGGGACAGGGCGACAGCCAGTCTCTGGACGATGAGATGGCTGTGGAACAGGTGCTGGTTTTAAAAGATTCTTTTGGAGCAGGGGGGAAAACTTTTTCGACGATTGAGGAATTAAAGCAGTTTTTTGGCGCAGAGGATTATGAGGGAAATTCTGAGGTTACTATGCAGGAGGCGGTAGCCATTAACTGGATGGCAGACCACAGGGGAGGATTTTTAAAAAGTGTCAAGATGGAGATTACGTCAGAATATGACGACTATTTTGTGGTAGAGGGGTTTGACCCTGCATATACGGTTTATATCCATTCCTTCCGCAAAGACGGGTTAATTTATACGTTTATTTGTCAGGATAGAGAAGATATTTTTTCCTGTTATTCCATTGAAAAGGAGGAGGGCGAAGCTGGGACATGAGAAAAAATGGATTGGCAAAGGGAATGGCTGTACTTCTTATGACCTCTGTTCTGACAGCTTTTGCCGGCGGTGGGGGACAGATACAGACCCAGGCGGCAGGAGAGAAGCTCTTAACCCTGAATATGGCTAAAAAATCGGGCCTGGCTAACAGTCCGGCGTATGAAAAACTGGAAAGTCAGCTTCAGGTGAAGGAAGTGTCTTTAAAACAGGCGGTGAAGTCCATTAAGCTGAAACAGAAGAATATGGCTACCTTTCGCTGGACCCCTCTTCTTTCCTTTAAATTTCCGGAGAAACCGAATTTGTCGGAAGCCTATGAGTTTCAGTTTAAGCCGATTCAGATTCAGGCAGAGATTGATATGGTAAAGCATAAGATGACAGACGAGGTTTTGGCAGTATATGAGAATGTTTCCAATCTGTATGTGGAGATTGTGGTTTTGCAGGACACCATTTCTTTTAATGAAGACCGGCTTTCGTCTATGGAGAAGACTCTTAAGAAAAACCGCCTCAGACTGAAATTGGGTCAGGCTACGCAGAGCGATATTGACGTTATGGAAAAAGCTGTCAGAACATTAAATGACAAGATCAGCGCAGATAAGAGGAGCTTAGAGGCAGATAAAAAGAAATTATCCAAAGTGATTGGAATGGATGTTACTACAGGATACCGTTTTGAGAATCCGTTTATCAATTCTAAAATTCAGAGGAGCCAGCTAAAGGATCTGATTCAGTATACTTTGGACAGGGATGAGACTTACTACGAGGTATCCATGAACGCCTCCACCAGCCTTATTTCTTTGCGGACCAACTACAATCTGATGGCAGGACAGTATGGGGATAAGATGGGATACATTTCCGAGTATGTGAACCAGGCTATAGCAGGACAGAAGATTAATGGAAGGGCGTTTAAAAGTAAGTATGAGGAATTTTTAAAGGCTGTTGATGCACCCTGGCAGGGACATATCCGGATTTTGTTTATCAAGATTCCCAAAGAGTGGTTTAAGGGACAGATCTCTGGTATTCGGTACGTGGAGGATGAGCCTTATGCTTTGTATGAGGCAGCTCTGGAATATCAGGATGCCCTTTTGGAGAAGAACAATGAGAAGGAATCTCTGACTCAGCAGGTGGAGGATGGGTTTAACAATCTGGTCAGTATGAGAAACGCCTATCTGTCTCTGATCCAGCAGGCCGAAGAAGCAGAAAAACAGCTAAAGGCAGATGAGATTTTAAACCGCCTTGGGGAGTTGACCTATGAAGAATATAAGACGTCTTTAGATGATTATGAGAACCTTCAGAACGAGATGTTTGAGGCGCTGGCCATGTATTCTCAGACCTTGTATTCTTTTGACAGATTGACCTGCGGCGGAATCACAGCTCTGCTGGAGGGAACAGGGGCGGACTTAAATGCCAGCGGCGGCGGAGAAAGCTATGTGGAAGAGGAGTATGCTCATGGCGCTTACTATTATATAGAATCCATTATTCAGGAACAGGAGTTTCGGCTTGGGGTGGGAATCCCTGAAGATTTTGACGTCAATGTGACTCATTTTGAACTGTGGTGCGATCAGACTCGGATCGGAGAGCGGACGGAAGTGGATAAAACCATCCGCCACCTGGGACTGGCCAAGGACAATGTGTCGGAGGTAAAACTGAGGTTTTATGATGGAACCACCTTTGTGGATGATTGTATCATAGACCCAGAGGTGTACAGCGGGCCTTTGGAGATTGTTAAGAGTTACACCACAGTGAAGCAGGAAAATCTGGAAATCGGAACGTATACCAGCGAGACAGGAAGTGTTACCGGAATGGTAACTATTACGTTAAAGCCTGAGGCGTCTGAGGAGATTGGTTATTATTTGGTGAAGAATGAAGATGGGAAATATCTGGTTACCAGCACCCTGATTCCAATTAAAACAGGCTTTCGCTATCTCTCTCTGGTTCAGGGCAGCATGGATACGCTGACCATTGAATTTTATGGGGAAGATTCCAGACTAAAATATACAGGATATTTTGAAACCAGAAACTTGAAGCTTATGAAGAATCCGGAGGGAACATGAAGGCAGGAAGAAAAGGCAGAATAACAGCAATCGTGTTAAGTGTGTGTGTCTTTGCGGGAATCGCCTGCTATCAGATGGCCAGAGCCGCTATTTTTGACGAGTCTAAGGCTGTGACCTATGAGGAATATGCCTCTTCTCATGTGATTGAAGATTCGGTGCTGTTTATTGGGACCTATCTGATTCATTCTCAGACCATGACGGATGAATTGTATGAGAAGGCTGTGGAGAGCGCCACAGATTCTAATCAGACCAATGTCTATTATAAGTCTGAGCTGGCAAACGGCGCATGGTTTGACATCACGGATGCTTTGGGACTTTCCGATATCTCTGACCAGGGAATTGTAGTGCAGGAGTCAGAATTGGCAGATTTGTGGGTGACCTGTTATACAGGCTCTGACGGTATTACACGATCTGCCAGGAGCGGAGAAACGGTCAGTATTTTTGATATTCCAGATCCTTATGATCTGTACAATCTGCCAGAGCTGGAAGCCATACGCATTCAGTATGACAATCAGTTTTCTTCAGACAGTTCAGGGGTGGATGCGTATTATTACGAGCATCTGAAGGAGTTTTTTGAGCTGGATCTGAAAAATGACATTACAGAAGAATGTGATCAGCAGCTTGCAGGACTTCAAACCTGCTATGAGCATTTGCAGACTTCGGATCAGAAGGAGCTTGCAGAGATTGTCAGTAAACTAATGAGCCGGATCGACTCCAGGAGGCGGGCGGAGATTTTTTCTCAGCTTTCTCAGATTGAAGAACATAAACTGGAGGATCTCCAAAAGATGTCTTCTGGGGAGTACTATGACGGGGAAGACTATAGTAACGAGCAGTTTGTGGAAGATATGAATGTCAGCGACGCCATTGGAACCAGTCTTCAGAGCTGCCAGGAAAGCTATATTGAACATTCTGGAAATATGTTGGTCCAGGGGGAGACGGTTTTAAAACAGACAGAATATGAAAAGAGTATGCAGGTAGTAGACAGAGCCGCCGGAGGGTGGAGTTCTCAGATGGAGACCGTACTCCTGGAACTTGAGGATCTTTACCATATTCAGGAAGACGTGGTGGCAGATTCGGGCAGGGAGTTAGCCTTGCTGGACAATGAGCTTTTGGCTCTGGGGGAGAATAAGTATCTTCAGATTTTGTCTCAGGGAGCCGGAGGCGCATATCAGGCTGCTGTGGCGAATGGGGTCAGCCAGGCCGCCAGAAATCAGGTGCTGGAGGACAGAAAGGCCGTGGCCAATGGAGCCAAGTCGGAGTTTCAGTATCTGATACAGGCTAAGACAAAGCGGCAGTCTGCGGCAGAGGCTGTAGATTATACTTACAGCAGGATTGAGAAGGCAGAAGGGTTTTATGACCGCCGGGCTGGGGATGATTTCAGGGCCAAGGCAGGCGAGACCATTGACGACCATATCTTGTGGCTTCAAAACCTGGCCAGGTCGATCTCTGGTGAAGAGGAAGGGCTGCAGTCAGAACTTTCGAAGCTGGAGAGCAGAAAGGAAGAACTTCTGGAGCAGCAGGCGGACGCCCTGGACAACAATGATTTGAGTACAGCCAGAAAGTATGAGGTTCTGGCTGCCCAGGTGGAGGAAGAGATTGGAGCAAAGGAACAGGAGTTACAGGCAGTCCTTACAAGCGCTGACAGCACAGCCAGCCAGAAGGCCCAGGCCATGAATGGGGCAGGAAACACCACTACCTTAAACAATATTAACCAGATGAAGAATTCTGCTCTGTCCATGATTGCCAATGGCAATATATCTGGCAATGACAATTTAGGAAACATGATAGATGGTCTGGCTCTTCTGGGAGCGGAAAGCGCTTTGGCAGAGATCAGGGACAAAGCGGCCCAGGCAGGAAGTTCCCAGCTTTTAAAGGACATTGACAGAGCCATAGAGGACAGCAGGGAAAGCAGCCTTCATGATTTCTATGGAGGCGGCAAAGACGAAACCGGCGCCGCAGGAAACGGACAGTCCGGAGCCCAGACGGGAATAGCAGGAAGCGGACAGGGAGACGGAACCAGTGGAAGCGGACAGCAGGGAGCCGACACGTCTGGAGATCAGACGGATGGAAGCGGCGGACAGACAGACGGAATTGGCGCTACCGGCGAGCAGGGAAGCAGCGGGTCCAATGTGGCCGGTCTGAGCGAGGCGGATATTCACACTGGAATCCAGGAAATTTTTGGAGACGCCTTTGACAATTTAACGGATGGAGAGAAAGCTGCAATCACGGCTGCAATGAATCAAATAGGCAGGGCAGGAAGCCGGCGGGCAGCGGATTTGGCGCGGATTTTCGTGAATCAGTGCGCGCAGGAAGGAAACGGGTATGTGTTCCAGAAGTTTAAAGGAGATTCTGCAGAACATATTCCTCTGCGGATCGTAGGGCTTTGCAGCGGATACCGATATGTGTACAGCGATTCCAGAAAAGAGGTAACTCTTTCCAGAAAATCCAATGTTTACCGTTTTACGGTATACCGGGATCAAGTGGTGCGCCAGACAGGAGAGAAGGAGAAATTGACTGCCTCTGTAAAGGTGCAGAGCATCCCGTATCTGGCAGAGGAAGATGCCCTCCAGTATTTCCAGTGCCAGGCAGAATATATAGACACCACAGATTATGGAGTGGCATTAAGTTTGGAAATGCAGAAACGGGCTGAAGAGCTGGTTTTGGCATTACAGGAAGGAGACCAGTAAGCATGGCAGATTATCCGATTATTGCAGACGTCAGCGCCCATATTGTCAGGACGCTTCGCAAGAAAATGTGCCCAGAGCCCATACCGTCTCCCAATAATATTGAAATCTCTTCTCCGGCAGATCAGGACGTGGATTATATCCTGGGATTGTATCTGTATGATATTCGGGAAGAGAGCGACGTGACCCAGCCCCCTTTTATTCAAAAGGGACGGGTCCAGCTACAAAAGCCGCCCAGACCATACGGTCTTTACTATATGGTCTTTATCAACGGCTCTTCCCAGATGGGATTAAAAGCGCCGGATATACAAAAAATCATCGGAAGAGTAGCGCAGATTGTCAATGACAATAGTTCTGTTCTTCCCAATCAACTGCAGTCCTGGCTTACGACGCAGGAACCTCCGATTGTACTGTCTCAGGCGAAGATAAGTTTGGAGGAGAAGGTAAGGGTGTGGCAGGCGATTAATAAGCCTTATCAAATCAGTCTGTTCTATAAGGCGGCCCCTGTATTTCTATCCAGCGAAGTGGTCATCGACACGCCTCGTGTCGTGGACGCAAGGTTTGGACTGCACATCACAGGAGAGGAAGGAGGAGAAGGGTAACAGGTGGATGCATCCGTCATTAGCTTTCAGTTGGATTTGCTGGTCCGGCTGATTGACACTACAACCGGAGCAGAGTTAGAAGAGCAAAATGTCCGTTTTTACAGGGATGAAAAGCAGGTCCGTCCAGTCCCCAGAGGAAGCGGTAATTACGTATTCATGAATTGCGGACGGGAAGACGGCACGCTGGAAGTCATCGCGTATGGGTATGAGCCCTGTCAGGTGCCAGTAGAGTATGAAAAGCTGGACAGACAACTGCCTGTAAAAGAAGTGTTCCTGATACCGTCAGAGAGCGCAGCAGGCCTTCAGCCAATTATCACCTTCTCAGGACAGCTTCCTGGACTGGAAAGCGTGCAGGCAGTAAATTTAGGCTCAACCTGTTGCTGCATCAGTGAATTCGATGAGAGAAGACGCACGATGAAACTGTTTAAGACTCACAGATCAGGCATGGACGATATTTATTATGGATTGATTCACATGGACAGACAGACCTATGAACCCTTTGTTGTGGTCAAGGAGCTGTCAGAAGCTTCCATAAAAATCAGCCAGCCTTTACAGGAGCCGTTTTTGGTGAATTCTCCGATTGCCCGAATTATTTTCGGAAAAACAACTCCAGAGGGAGACTATTGTATACGGGTCAGAGACGACTCGGAACGTCTTATCCATCTGGTCCGGTATGTGGTGAAGGGCAATGTGAAATTCAAGATTGTGGACTTCCACAAGTTAGAAGAAGTCAAATTAGAATAAGGAGCAGGGGATATGGCACAGTTTGTAGTGACTGGAGCGTCGGCGGTATGTTCTTTTGGTACAGCGCCGGGAACCGTCAATGTTACTTCTCAGGTTGTCTGCATGGCAGATGGAAAACCGATAGCAACGATTCAGGACTGCCAGTCAGTCAATATCACTCCCTTTGGGATGTGTACTTCCCTGGCCAATCCTACGGTAGCGGCGGCTACGGCAGCGGCTCTAGGGGTTTTGACGCCTCAGCCGTGTATGCTTGTGCCGGCAGGCACCTGGATTCCTACAAAACCTACCGTGTTGATTGGAGGCCAGCCCTGTCTTACCAATGATTGCACTCTGACGTGCTCAAATGGAATGGGAGCTATCAGCATCACTTCTCCGGGGCAGGTCAAAGCAAGCGTACCGTAATGATACGGTTCAGTCAGATTTAGGAAAGAGTGAAAGGAGAACTTATTATGGCAGAATATTTTACACCGGGCGTATACGTGGAAGAGTATGACAACTCTCCCCGGAGCATAGAAGGTGTGGGAACCAGCACAGCCGGCTTTATCGGCTTTGCAGAAAAGGGTCCTACCGAAGGAGCGCCTTCCCTGGTAACCAGTTTCAAAAGTTTTGTAAAGCAGTTTGGCGGATTTTTAAGCGAGTTTACCCATGGGGAATACCGCTATCTGGCCAACTCTGTGGAGCAGTTTTTCATCAACGGCGGCACTCGCTGCTATGTGTCCAGAGTGATTCCCGAGGATGCTGTGGCAGCCAGAAAGGAGATGGGAATTCTCTCTGTAGAGGCAGCCAATGAAGGAAAATGGGGCAACCGCATCCAGGTTTCTTTAAGCACAGTGGAAAAACGGAAAATGCAGTTGATTGCAGAGTCTGGAACCGGCTATGTGGCAAAGACCGTGGAAGGGTTTCGGGAAGGCGATCTGGTAGAGGTAAATGGGGAATACAACCGCATCGCTACGATCTACGACAATACCGTAACATTTGAGGCTCCTTTTAAAGAAGAAGTGGTGGATAAGGGTATTATCCCTAAGACCGTGCTCTACCTGGTGACCGTTGACGTCAGCATTCGTTACAATGACGAGGTGGAGAATTATGGGGAACTGAGCTTTAACACAGCGGCTCCTAATTACATTGGTTCTCAGCTTTCCAAGAGCGAGCTGGTAAAGGTGACAGTAGGACATCTGGAAGAAATCGGCAATCCTGTGGAGTCGATCTTCGGAGAGGGAATTCAGAGAGGGATGATGAGCCTGGAAGGTGGTTTTGATGGAACCATGGACAAGGTGACGCCTCTTACCTTTATCGGCGTGGACAACGGACCTGGAAAACGTACTGGCATTCAGTCTTTCTTGGAAAACAGCACAGTCAGTATGCTGGCCATCCCCGGCATCACAGATCCAGAGGTGATTGTGTCTTTAGTGGTTCACTGTGAGACCTTAAAGAGCAGAGTGGCAGTCTTTGATATGCCAAAGGATATGTACAAAACAAAAGACCTGATTGAATACCGCAATATGATTGATTCCTCTTATGCGGCTATGTATCATCCGTGGATTCAGGTTTTTGACCGCTCATCAAATAAGAGCGACTTTGTTCCGCCGTCTGGAGCGGTGATGGGAATTTACTCCAGAACCGATGTAAACCGAGGCGTACATAAGGCTCCGGCCAATGAAATCGTATTCTGTACAGGCCTGAAGGTGAACTATACCAAGGCGGAGCAGGATGTTCTCAATCCAGAGGGCGTGAACTTGATTCGGGCTATTCCCGGACAGGGAATCCGAGTATGGGGCGCAAGAACTGCAAGCAGCAACACGGCCTTTAAATATGTTAACGTGAGACGTCTGTTCATCTATGTGGAGGAAAGCATCAAGGCCAATACCAACTGGGTGGTATTTGAACCCAATGACGCTACTTTGTGGCAGAGAGTCAGCCTGACAATCTCCTCCTTCCTGGACAGCATGTGGCGGACCGGAATGCTGGCAGGCTCTTCTCCAAGCGAAGGATATTTTGTGGAGATCGGACCGTCTACCATGAGCAGGGACGATATCATGAATGGAAGACTGATCTGCAATATCGGTATTGCTCCTTCCCGCCCGGCAGAGTTTGTAATCTTCAGAGTGACCCAGCATACTGCTGAGTCCGGCGGCGAACAGGCAGCAGAGGGTTGATGAAACATAGTTTAATAAAGGAGAGATAAAACATGGCAACGTATGAGAATAGTAAAGGACTTTCCTATCCTTTGACAAAAATGAACTTCCTGGTTACCGTGGACGGAGTTTCCGGAACAGCGGCATTCAGCGAGGTGACAGGGGTAGAGGCGTCAGTGGACGTGATTGAATTCCGTCAGGGCAATGCCAACAGCCTGGCTCCCGTAAAGATTCCGGGCCTTGTAAAACATGGCAATGTGACTCTGAAAATGGGCTATACCTTAGACAGTGCCTTTAAGACCTGGATTCAGGAGTGCGTCAGCGAGGTGAGAGGCGAGATTCCAAGAAACAATGTACAGATTGAGATGATTGACATCAATGGAGGAGCGCCTCAGACGATGGCTACTGCCATAAGCGGAACCAGGGTATGGATTCTGACCAATGCCTGGGTGACCAAGTACAACGCGCCTGATTTGGACGCAAAGACAAGCGATGTGGCTATTGAAAGCGTGGAAATCGCCTATGAGGAACTGGTGATTCCAAACTAAAAGGTTTGGTCGGCCATCTGTACAGAACCTGGCTTCTGTACAGATGGGCCAAGGGGCTGTTCAATACTGCCCCGCATAAATGCCATTGAATTTCAGTGTTATTTATGGAGTGCAGTATTCATTTCCAAGAGAGGAGAAGAACATGGAAACCGTTTTTGAATTTACGCTGCCAAAGGGATATTTAGACAGTACAGGACAACTTCACAGAAAGGGAAAAATGCGGCTGGCTACAGCAGGAGACGAGATTAGCGCCACCAGAGACCCAAGAGTGTTGAGCAATCCCTCTTACCTTACCATCGTGATTTTAGGAAAAGTAGTCACAGAGCTGGAAGGACTTCAGATGGTGACTGCCAATGTGATTGAGAAATTGTTTACAGCAGATTTGGCATTTTTACAGGATATGTATCAGCGAATCAATGATATTGAGCCGCCGGTCATGGAAGTGGTATGCCCGGACTGCGGAAAGATTTTTAAGGCCCCCCTAAATTTTACCGGGGAGGGATAAAACTGTACCCGAAAGAAGAATTGTATCGGGAGATGGCGTTTATCTCCTACTATTTTCACTGGAGCAATGAAGAGGTCTTAAGTCTGGATCATATGAGCCGGAGAAAATGGTGCGGTGAGATTTCCCAGATCAATCAGAGTTTGAATCCCTCGAAAAAGGAGAAAGAAAAGAGCATTCTTGACATGAAGACCACACGTTAGACAGAGAGGTTGATAGAACTATGGCGCTTGCAACGGCAGATTCAGGAAATATTTTAGTCCAGAACTTTGGAAGAAATCCGGCGGTAAATTTTAATTTCATGCTGCGGGTAGAGGGAATTTACGACCTGCCCTGTAAATCCGTCCGCGCTTTTCAGCGTGAAAACGAGTATGAACTGATTCAGGAAGGCGGGCTTAATGACTATGTCCACATGCGCCGCAAACCGATTTCCAAACCCTTTACATTTCAGGTGGAGCGGTATGTAGGCGTGGACATTTTAGACCCTCTGGCTAACGGCACAGATTTGGTGCTGCCAGTGATTCTTCTGATTAACCGATATTCTGTGTACGGAGATTTTCTTCCGGTCCGCATGTACGTGTTTACTGGCTGTACCGTAATGTCTAAGGAGTATGGAGAGCTAAACGCAGAGAGAAGCGGTCTTTTGGTGGAGACTACCACCATTGCCTACAGGGAAATGGTGTGCATGGAAAATGTGGCCGGAAGCTTTATCATGGAAGAGCCATGGAAGTTTCATGGAACAGAGAAAAAAGGGAACGGAAATCAGTCTGCAGTCCATTACAAAGCCGGTGATGTGGACGACAGGGAGCCGGCGCTGGAAGCCGCCAGAGAGCGGGCAGAAAAGTGGCAGTTCCAGGATGAGAATAAAAAGCCCAATATCACGCCATTAAAGGCCGTCCAGCCTAAAAACCAGAAAAGCAAGACCGAGATGGAAAAAGCGGCGCAGGAATGGATGTTTAAAGATAAAAGCGGCAAACCCAACAATAAACCTATGCGCTCTGTTCAGCCGGCCGGTCAGAAGAAAAAGGAAGACATGGAAAAGGCGGCAAAAGAGTGGCAGTTTAAAGATCAAAATGGAGAGGGCAATAGTACTCCTCTTATGTCTGTCCAACCACTAGGCCAGAAAACCCAATCCCAAATGGAAGCCGCTGCCTGGGAATGGCAGTTTAAGGATCCCAGCGGAAAAGGCAACACAACCCCAATGGCTGCAAAGCCTCCCAAAGGCCAAAAGACGAAAGCTGAGATGGAAGAAGCCGCAAAAGAGTGGCAGTTCAAGAGCGAGAGCGGGGAAGGAAACACCACCCCTCTCATGGCCGTTCAGCCCGAAGGCCAGAAAAGCAAATCCGAGATGGAAAGCGAGTCCCGGGAATGGAGCTTCAGCGACGGAGAGGGAAAAGGAAACACAACACCAACCTCAGCCATTCAGCCCGAAGGCCAGAAAAGCAAATCCGAGATGGAAAGCGAGTCCCGGGAATGGAAATTCAGCGACGGAGAGGGAAAAGGCAACACGACCCCGACTTCAGCCGTTCAGCCCGAAGGCCAGAAAAGCAAATCCGAGATGGAAAGCAATGCCAAGAAATGGCCGCCTACTCGAAGCGCAGCCAACATTGCTTCATTTTTAAAGAAGAATTCCTAATATCCCAGGCGTTTGCGAAACGCAAAATTTAGCGGAAGATATTGTCAGAATCTTCTCCACAACTTTGACTTTTGCAACCACCTATCCTAACATCCCATTGAAAGGAGGAACCCCCAGTCATGCTCACAGTAAAAGCGCCCATAGAATTAAAATGCCAGGCTCCTGTGGTTTCCTCTTGGGAGGGATTTTACCATAAAATCAGCGGAAATTACCAACTGATGTCCTCCAGAATCGAACAAGAAGATCTGCTTCATTTATTATCAGTACCTCCTGAAATTTATATTGGGGAAGGCGGCATGACCAGCCTGGTCAACAACACTAGAATCCAGAACAACCAGGAGACGAAATTGGAGATTGTGAATAACCTCCTGAACCGAATCGTTCTCACAGACAACGTGAATATGACTTATCAGGATCGGACTTATATCACAGAAGTCTTAAATAAGCTGGGGATTCAAAACGTAAGTCAGTTTATGAGTCAGGTTACCAGGCTGAAACAAAAGACCCAGAATACAGAGCAGTTAATCAGTCTTTATTGGAATCACCTGGAAGAGCTAAACCAGGTGGTTCAGGAATACAGTCAATCCGAAAAGGCGGGAAAAGACGTTACAGAACAGTATGAAAGCCAGACCAATCTTCACCTTCACGAAACCATTATGAGCCGTCTTCAGACAGGCGCTGTGTATCAGATCCTACAGAATTTTATCGGCGGTTCCAGCAGCAACAGCCAGTATGTCTCAAATCAGGAGCTTCAGATTACAGAGCAGAAACGAGTGGCAGCCAATATTTTGCTGAATCAGTTGCGGAATGTGGTTCAGGAAGAGAAAACCCCCTTGATCTACAGGAATGAAAACTATTATGAGACCATGAATTTAGAAGAGGACCAAGTGACCCAGGATACGGTAAACACTCAGATTACATCTGCAGTTTTGTTAAGCCTCATTGATAATTTGTATTTCAGTCGGTTTGAGAAGCAGCTAAGAAGCCATGATACATGGCTGAATCTGGAACATGCTCTCTATCAGACTATGGAAAACACACTCTGGCGTCTGAAAAATGAGAGCGCCAGCCATTTTGACACACTGGAAAACAGACAAGACCTGGCTGTGTATCAGAGCCAGGTGTATGAGCAGGAGCTTCAGGCAGTCTACAGACTTCTGGCTTTGGGTCAGGAAGAGCCTGTGACAGCCAGAGTGAGAGAAACGAATGTAGTGTTCCATGAACCAGGAGAGGAAAACGTTTATCTTAGAGAGGCATGGCTTCAACATCCTGTCGCCGAGGCTTTCGAGGGAACAGAGGAAGGTTTGCCGGAAGAAGGAAAAGCTATGCTAACGCAGCAGCATCAGCTTCAGATACAGAAACAAGTAGAACGGTATATGGAGATTACCAGGCTCCGTCAGAGAACCGAGAGTCTTCAGGCAGACTTTGGAGAGAGAAGACAAGCTTTTGGGGACGCTTTGACGGACCAGGAGAAGGAAAGAAAAGAGGGAAGTGTTTCAGAAGAAGAGAAAAGAATGAGGGAAGGAGCGAGGGAGTCCTACCCGCTGCAGTATCTGAATCTTCAACATAGACAGGCATCAGAGGAAGGCGAAGGAGGAGAGCCCAGACAGGAAACGGACAGCAGGCAGGAAGAGGGAATCAGGCTGGAGAGGGAGACGAAGAGTCTTCTGTCAGAATACAGAGAGCGTCTGACGAAAAGACAGCCGGTGATCCACCAGCAGGAAACCAGAAACCAGATTTTGACAGAATTTTATGAAAGCCCCTTCCATCAGAATATGAGTGAACAGAAAGAAGAACTGCCTGCCGTTTTAAAGACTCCAAAAGCTCCGGAACAGGTATCGGTCACAGAGGAGAAGGAAGTTTTGCAGACCTTAATAAACAAGGAAGAAAACCTGGAGGCTGTGGAACAGAAAATTAGGCAGATTAACCAGCAGAACATAGAGAACTTTAACCGATATCAGGAGATTTTACAGCAGCAGGGACAAACAGAGCAAAAAGCCAGACCGTCCGTCCAGAGAATGCGCCAGGAGAGTTTAAAGGCCCTCCAGAATCCAGCCCAGCTTATAGAGGAATACCGTCAGGAGACAAAAGTAAGGCAGGAACAGAGGCTGGAACATTTCCAAAAGTTTTCTCAGATTCTTCCAGAAGAGACAAAAAGAATTTATGAGAGGCTGGAGCAGTATCAAAGCAGCAAAGGTCATACAGCAGGACAAGAGGATGTGGCTGAAAATAACATAGGGCTCCTTCTTCACGATATTCAGCAGATAGAAAGAGAAAGCCGTACACAGGAGCAGATCTCTGAGAGAGAAACCGAACAGATAAATCGAATATCAGAGACAGTTTTGGAAAAGTGGGAAGAGGGAAAACGGACAGAGCCCAGAACGCAGACGAGGACAGAGCAGGAACAGACCAGTGTTTCTCTGGTTCACAAGTCTGTAGAGAATCAGATAGACGAGGAAATGTTGGAGCAGATTTTGAATCAGAACAGGACCACAAGGGAAAAGGTCCAGGTGGAGGAGCAGGAGAGAGAGGAAAAGCAGGTCCGCCATACCACCATACACAGACAGGAGCAGAACACTCTGATAAAAGAGGCAGAAGATTTGACAGAACTGATTCAAAGGGGAGTGCAGAGACAGATTGGCAATATTTCTGATCAAGTCTATTCCAAGTTGGAGAAGCGGCTCCAAAATGAAAAGAAGAGGCGGGGGTATTAATGGATGAACGCTTTCGGACAGCAAGTACTCAGCAGTATCAGCGGAAATATTCCAAAGGCCATTTTGTGCGTCAGGAAAATGGACGAAGAGGATTCTGTCAAAAATACGGCAAAAGCTGCTGGCAATCTTCAGAAAAAGCTATTAGAGAGCACCAAAAAAGCTTTGGCTTCCCAGACTTTTAGCTCTTTGACAAAGCCAGAGAGTCTCATGACAGGCTCTGGTTATCTGGCGCTGGAAGTTCAGTATAATCCCAGCTCCATTCATATGGAGACTCAGGCAGGACGCCAGGTTCAATATTCCGGCGGAGATCTGGGAAGCGGAAGCAATAATCAGATTGTTCAGGTGGTTCAGCCAGTGTCTACCACCATGAGTCTTCAGCTCATTTTTGACGATATGAATCCCAGCGATGCATTTATGCTTGAAAATACTGCCCTGACAGTTGGAAATGTGACTTCCGAGATTGGAAACGCAGTAAGAAATAAAAAGGGCGCTTATTCGGTTCAGGCTCAGATTGATGGTCTTATTGCTCTTCTCACCCAGGACGAGACCAGACAGGTTATTTTTTTCTGGGCAAAAATGTGTTTTCGGGGAGAACTGACCAGCGTCAACACCCGCTATACGATGTTTAACAAGGTGGGAAACCCGATCCGGGGCGTAGTGGATTTAACCATTCGCCAAGGCGACGAGCCTCAGTATGGATATGACGAGATTTACTGGGATCAGGCATTTACCAAAGCATTTGGGAAGGCGGAGGAGAATGTGACAAGTGGAATAAAGAACGCATTTTCCAAAGCCACGAATAATAATTTTTTGAATCTTAACCTGTAGACGAGAGGAGAAACGATGTCAAAGCTAGGCATGGACGCTGTTTCACGGACCGGAAATATAGAGAAGGCGGTCATAGAGATTATTGACATGAGAGGGCGCAAGGTGATTGTGGAACCGCCTGTGGAAGTACAGGGCGGAGGTCTGACCGGAAAGCTGTCATCGGCTGTTTCCCTGCCTTCTTTAAAGGCTTCCAATACCCTGGCGGGCATTTCCGCTCTGACGGACACAGTAAATGATATAGCCAAAGGGAGCAAATTAAATGTGTTGGAGGGCCCTGCCTCTTTGCTGTCCGGTATTGAGGGGGCCACACGGAAGCTGTTTTATGTACAATTTAATCCCAATGAGCTGTCTTTGTCTGGATACGGCGGCGGCCTGGCCAGCAAGACCGATTTTTCAGAAAAGGGAAACAGTATCACATTTGACAAGGCGGATGTGAGAATTACTTTGAATGTAAGGCTTATTTTTGACAAGGTAGATCCCCAGGATGCGTTTATGGCAGACAAGGCCAATACGTCAACGACTGCCATGGCTACTGGAGCTGCGAAGGCGGCGCTTACAGCGAAAGGCAAAAAGGATTATTCCGTTCAGACAGAGGTAGAGGGATTTATTGCGGCGCTTCGTTCCAAATATACCAGAAGAATTACATTTCACTGGGGAACTATGACCTACACAGGAATTTTAAACAGAGTGTCCGCTCAGTATACCATGTTTAATGTACAGGGCCTGCCTGTAAGGGCTTTCGTAAATCTTTCTCTGGTCTGCGCAGACGAGGCCGTTTCTCCAAGCAGTATGGGAATGTGGCAGGCATATTATCAGGAACTTTTTGAAGCGGGAAATCAAAGTTATGTGAAAGCGGCTGAAAAGGCTGGAAATCTGTTGAATTTTAATCTTTGATCATCTAGTGTGGGTCATACTAGGCGGAAAGGGGACAGAGGCTGTGGCATCGTTTGAATATGAAAAATTAAAAGAAAAATATGAGAATTTTTCTCACCCTCTGGCTCAGATTGTAGTCAATGGAAACGACGTTGTGGATAATCCACATGGGTTTCAAATTTCAGACATTGAAGTGGAGATGACCAGCGGATTTGAGGCGGCTATGGCTACTTTCTGGATCTATGGCTGCTATGACAGGACTCTCAGCGAGTTTCGGTTTTCAGATTTGAAAAAATATATTTTCATGGGTTCCAGCGTGATCATTAATCTGGGATATGGAATCCATTTACGGGAAATTTTTCGGGGATTTATTTCCAGAGTTAATTTTTCCTTTCAGGAAGGGGAGATGCCTGGAGTGGAGGTGACGGCTATGGATATTAAGGGAATTATGATGGCCGGAACGTATTCCAGACAGTTGGAATCTGCCAGCTTTTCTAAGGGAGTCCAGGAAATTTTAGAGCAGACCTCGTCTGCCTATGAAAAGTTAAAGTCTATTGGAGTCGTCACCAAACTGGACATAACGGATACGCCAGACATGGAGCCGGGCGGAAGCTCTCAGGGAAACAAGGCCACAGACAAGTCGATTGAGATGGTCTGTGAAAGCGATTATGAATTTGTGGTGAAAGCGGCGAAAAAATTTAATTTTGAGTTTTTTTCCATTGGGGGAACCGTGTATTTCAGAAAGGCTAAAAGCAACAAAGAGATTCTTCTGGAGGCAGGGCCCGGAGAGGGACTGCGGAGTTTTGATGTGGGCTACGATCTGACGGGGATTGTGGGAAAGGTAGAAGTGCGGGGGATGGATGTAGGCAAATCCAAAATGATTTCTTCATCAAAGAAGCTGCAGAATAAGGTGTCTATGGGAAATAAGGCCAAGCCTTTAGTGACAAAAGCCCAGAAAGTATACATTGATCCGACCATATCTTCCCAGAAGGAGGCTGGCTACAGGGCAGAATATTTGATGGAAGACATTTCTTACAGGCTGGGAACCCTGGAAGCAGAATTTATCGGTCTGCCAGAGCTGACGCCGGGGCGGTTTTTGAAGATCAAGGGACTTGGAATGGCGGTGTCAAATACCTTCTATCTGGTCACGGTCCGGCATAAGATGGACAGCGAGAAAGGATATGTGACGAAGATCGTGGGAAAAGCGGCCAGCATGGAGACAGGAGTATAGCATGGGATTATTTGACGTCATTGACGATATTACAGAAAAACAGGTGATGAAGACCGACACAGGAGATAACCGGATTTTTGGAGTGGTGGTAGGCCAGGTGGCAAAGAATTACGATAAGGATATGCCTGGCAGAGTCTGCGTCACAGTGCCTACCAGGGATAAAGACGCCAATGAATTAAAGTGGGCCAGAGTCGCCATGCCTTCCAGCGGTTCCAAATGGGGACACTACTTCCTTCCAGAAGTAGGAGATCAGGTTCTTTTGGTGTTTGAACAGGGGAATATCGAAAAGCCTTATGTGATTGGCTGTATTCCAAAGGACAGAGATCAGATTCTAAAAAAGTCTGCGGACGAGGAGAATCAGTTTAAAAAGATTGTCACCAAAAATGGAAACACCATTTATTTTGAAGACAACAAGGAAGGCGAGGGCGACAAGGACAAAATCAAGGTGGTTACTGCCAAAGAGACGCACCGGATCGAACTTGACAATGAGAAGCATGTGATTCTGATTTCTGACAAAGACGGGAAAAATCATATTGAGATGAACACAGAGTCAGGAGTCATGGAGATTACTGCGGAGAAAAAACTGACAGTTAAAGTAGGGGACAACATTGAACTGATTATGAATGGAAGCAATGGAACGGTTCAGTTGAATGCTTCCAAATTGGATGTGAAGACAAGCGGGAACATGAACTTACAGTCTGACGGAGGGATGTCGATGAAGGCAGGGAGTTTTTCCGCAGAGGCCAATGGACTGTTAAAGTTAAAGAGCAGCGCGGCGGCTTCGGTTTCCGGAACGCCTGTCAGGATCGGATAGAGAAAGGTAGGTAGGTGTATGGCGGGGCGTGGTTTTTTAGGCAGCGGGATGAAGTTTCCGCCCCAGGTGAACACGGCTACAGGACGGTTTGTGGTTTCATCAGAAGAGGAAAGCGTGAAGGAGTCCGTGTACCTTATTTTAATGACTCAGAAAACAGAACGGTTTCTCAGGCCGGAATTTGGAAGCAATCTGATGTCCTATACGTTTATGGATATCAACATGACTACTGTCAATATGATGATCCGCAGTCTTACGGAACAGATTTTAAAACAGGAACCCAGGATTGGGGAGGTGGTGATTACCACAGACTCTCAGGTAAAGGAGGGATGTCTTTTGGTAAACATTGATTATACCATCCGAAGCAGTCAGATAAGAGACAATTTGGTATTCCCCTTTTATTTAAATGCATCAGCCGAGGAAGAAGCTTATGAGCCAGAACAATATGATTCAGAAGAATTGGAATGAGTGGAAAATTGATAAACGGTCCAGAGAGGATCTGGAAAACAGAATAGAGGAATTGGCTTCTTCTTATGTTCCTGAGTGGCATTTTGACAGGGAGAATCCAGATATCGGTTCGGTGATTGCTAAAATTTTTGCAGACCAGATGGCCGGAAATCTTCAGAGATATAATCAGGTGTTGGAGAAGTATCACACGGAATTTGTGAATATGTTAGGGATCTCCCTGCTTCCGCCGAAACCGGCGGCAGCTACGGTTCTTATGAACCTGGTTCGCGACACGATAGAAGGCGTGTTCGTCTATAAAGGCACAAAGCTTTTGGCAGACTCAGGAAAAGACGGGGAGCAGATCATTTTTGAGACCTCTCACAATCTGTATGTGACCAACTCTGTTTTGGAAGCCGTATTTATGACCAAGGGAGCTCAGGGAAAGATTATTCCCTTAAAGGGACGGTTTGAGCCTGCAAAAATCGTAGAAGATGATTTTGCGGAGGAACCGGTTATGGAGGATGCTCCTCTGCGGCCGTTTCGGCTCTTTGGAAGTCAGGAAAAGGGAATTGAAAAGAATGGGCTTATCCTGTATCATTCTGTGGTTCTGGATGTGGAGCATAACAATATTTATGTGAAGCTTCAGGGCAATGAAAAGCTGGTAGAGAAAATAAGAGACGGGCAGTATCGGTTTTACTATCTGGCAGAGGAAGGCCTGATTCCGGTTGAGGAGACGAAGGTCCTTTCTGACAGGGAGACTGTGGTTTTAAAGAAGGAGAAAAAGAACGTCAGGACGAAACTGGAAGGACAGGAGTACAGTCTGCTGGCTCTTATGGCCGAGGAACCTGTGATGGAAAATGATTCCCTTTCCAGAATTGCAGTTTCTTCCTCAGGAGAGAAGGCATCTGCAGAGTTTGCAGGCAGCGGTGTGACAGACTTTGATCCTCAGTCTTTTGACCCCTTTGGAGATACCTTATCATTGTACCAGGAATGTTTTCTGGGACATGACGAGTATTTCAGCAAGGCAGGAGCGGTGATTTGTCTGGAATTTGATGTGTCCTACAGAGAGCACAGGATCCTGAATGTGACTCAGGGAGAGGACAATCAGCTAAAGATTATAAAGAGAAAACCAAAAGCGATCTGGGTGGATACGGCGGCGGATTCCATGGTGGAAGAGGTTTCCTTTGAATATTTTAATGGAATTGGATGGAAGAAGCTGAACGCTTATCAGGAAACCAGAAGCTTGTTTGCCCACAGAAATGAGGGCAGGTATGAGCTGTCTTTTGTATGTCCGGACGACTGGCAGGAGACAGGGATCGGGGCATATCAGGGACGGTGTTTGAGGCTCCAGGTTTTAAAGGCGGATAACTGTTACATGCGGCCTTGCATTCACCATTATCCTCATATTGGGAATCTGAAGATTTCATTTTCCTATGAAAGTCACTATATGGAGGCAGAGCGGCTGATCTCTATCGTAGGGACTCAAAAAGTGGATTTGACCAAGGCAGTAAAAGAGGGGCGGCCGTTTGCTGCGTTTTCAAGGGGGAATCATGCAAGAGACGCCTTATATCTGGGATTTTCCAGGAAAATGGAAGCTGGTCCGGTGAGCCTCTTGTTTCAGATGGAAGAAGGACTGCGGTTTGAAGGGACAAAATGCAGGTTTGAATACAGTACTTCCAAAGGGTTTAAGCAGATGAAGGTTCTGGACTACACAGTGGATATGTCCCGCTCTGGTACAGTGATGTTTATGCCTCAGGCGGATATGCATCCTGTGACTCTGGAAGGGAAAAAGGCTTATTGGATTCGAATCAGTCCTGTGGATGCTCACAAAACGCAGAAAGATGGGGCTCTTCCGGTGATCAAGGACATCTGCCCTAATGCGGTCCAGGTGGAGAATATAGAAACCAGGGCAGAGGAAGATTTTTATTTAGAGGAACCGCTGCCAGATATGTCTGTGAATCTGGGCGTGCCTTATATTCTGGATCTTGATTTGTGGGTCAATGAAAAGGGAAAATATTCCAGACAGCAGATGGTTCAGATGATGAGGGAGCATCCAGATGAAGTCAGGGCAGAGTATGACATTTTAGGGGAGATTTCTTCGTTTTATGTCAGGTGGCAGGAAGCAGATCAGTTAGACGACCCGCCTTCCAGACGTTCCTATATGCTGGACCGGATGAACAGCAGATTGATTTTCGGGGATGGGATTCACTCGGAGATTCCAAGGGTTTTGGATGATGTGGCTTTTAAGGCTGTGATCCGCCGGTGCAATGGAAGCGAGGGGAATGTGGCCCCAGGATTGATCAACGACTCTCTGGAAAATATTATGTTTGTGGACCAGATTACCAATCCGGTAAAGGCTTATGGCGGAAGCAGCATTGAAGATTTAGACAGCGCCCTGGAGAGAGGCGCCAACATTTTAAGGTCCAGAAGACGGCTGGTGTCTATGGAGGATTACATACAGGAGATCAAAAGTTTTTCCGACACCATCGACAAGGTGCGGTGCGTAGTGGGAAAAACCATTGACGGGGAAGAGAAGGACAGCGGGGTGACTTTTGTCATTTTGCTGAAGGATTTTGCGGCCGGCTCCTATTCCTTCCACAGTGTGTCCGGCAGGCTGAAAAAGCATTTGATGGAGTCCTGCGAGCTCACCATTGCCCCAGGTGATTTCCATATTGTGGAACCGATTTTTGTGGAAGTGTCGGTGGATATCTGGGCAGAGGTTCTTCAGATGGACGACAGTTTTGAGATCCAGAATCTGCTGCAGGAATCTTTGGAACGGTATTTAAATCCGATTAGTTCCCAATATGGAGACGGGTGGGAGATTGGAACCATGCCCAAAAAGACCCAGTTGATGATGAGGCTGAATGTACTCAAAAGCAAGGCTGTTATCAAGAAGATGGTGGCGGTTGTAAAGTATACAGACCAGCAGGGAACTCATGAGATGGATTTGGAAGATATGGAAGAAAGTCCTTTTGTGATCTGCCAAAGCGGAAGACACAAGGTAAATATCATGATTTCGGAGGAAAAGCGCCATGCTGAATAGTCGAAACCTGGAAGATAAAACGTATGAAGAGCTGATGGCTCAAGCGCTTTTGCAGATTCCTTTGTATTCACAGGAATGGACAAATTTTAATCCCTCGGACCCAGGCGTCACCATTCTGGAAAACCTGACAGCCTTTGAGATCCTCCAGCAGAATTATATCAATGAGATTACTCCCGCGATTCAGAAAAAGCTGTTAAAGCTGGCTGGGTTTGAGGCAGAAAAAGGGCGATGCGCCAGAGTGCTTCTAAAAGCTCAGGGAGTGAGGGAACCTTTTAAGATTCCTGCAAATCAAAAGTTTGTGGTGAGTGATCTGTGCTTTGAGACAAACCGCAGTCTGGAAGCAGTTCCCTATCATATTGCAGGCGTTTATGGACATTATGGAGGAAAGAGTTTTGATTACAGCTATCTTCTGGATCGGGAAGTGGAGGCGCCTGCTTATATTTTCGGAGAGTCTCCCAAAGCAGGAGACAGCTTGTGGCTCATCATGGACGGACTGCCCGGGCCAGGTGAGGAACTTATTTTTTATATGACAGTGGCAGATCGGCATAACCGAAATCCATTTGGAAATAAGGGCAATAACACATTTGCGGATTTAAAATGGGAGTGCTATACTGCCCAGGGTTTTACAGACGTTTCGGTCAGAGACTGCACCAACTGTTTTTTAGTCAGCGGAGAAGTCCGGATACGGCTTCCTCAGACTCCGGCGGCTGTGTGCGAGGAAGGCCCAAGGAGCGGTTATGCGATTCGGGTCACCTTACAGAGAGCAGAGTATGACGTGCGGCCTAAACTGACCAATATCAGTGGATTTCTTTTTGAGGCATGGCAGAAGGAGACCAAAGCGGCGTGCTATACCTTTAACAAGGTAAGCTCAGTCACGATCACAAGCGATCTGCTAAAAGACGGGTACGTGACGGTTTTCTGCAAGGAGGAGAAGGGCTCTTCCTACAGACGGTATATGCCGGCTTATGAAACCAAGCAGAGAGGACGGTTTTATCGGGAAACCACAGACGGGGACAAAACCCATACGTGGCAGTTTGACAAAAGGCAGTTTGGATATGGGCCAGAGAAGGTGAAAAACGCTGTTAAGATTGTAGCTTACAATGAGGAAATGATGCGCCAGTATTATCTGGGAACGGTTTTAGGAGTTGACCGCCAGACTATAGAGCTTCCGGCAAAGCATATTGTGGCAGAGTTTTTCTGCATCCTTGCCAGACGAATCGGAGAGGACGGAGAATCTATCTATGATTTTGTCAGACCCAGCCGCTACGGGAAGGGAGACCTGACCTATTATCTGTATGAAAACGAAGGGAAAATTGTTATTCAGGATGCAGGCGGTTTTATCGGCGCGGATCTTTATGTGGGAACCTTGAGCGTAACAAGGGGAAGCGAAGGGAATGTCCGGTCTGGGAATTGGTTTCAGGGTCTGGGACTTTCGCCTCTTGTAAGGTTTTATAATCCGGCAGAAGGGACTGGAGGAGCGTTTCGGGAGACGTTAGAGGAAGTGAAAAAAAGGTTTCTGCAAGATTTAAAACGGCCTTACACAGCAGTGACTGCGGCGGATTATGAGAAACTGGTTATGGAGACGCCTGAGCTTTGCATCCACAAGGTCAAGGCGTGGATGAGCCAGAACCAGAATATGGTCCGCATAGCGGTAATGCCGGGTACGGATGAGGAGTTTCCCGAGCTGCCCCCGGCGTATCGGAAAGCCATTGAGAAACAGTTAGAGGATAAGCGGCTTCTGACTACGAAGATTCAGATTGTGCCGCCTGTGTACACGCCGATAGACGTGCACGGAACGATCTATGTGAAGCGGCAGTATGAGAATGGGAAAAAGATGATTGAGGAAGCGATCCGCAGAACAATCGATTACATTCACTCAGAACGGAATTTCGGCGAGGTTTTAAAGTTTGATCAGGTATTCCATGAGATCGAAAGTTTGGACTGTGTAGAGTTTATCTATGAACTGTCTCTCCTTGTGCGCAACCCCAGTCAGGCCAGACTGGTAGAGGCAGACGTCTATCCGGCGCAAAACTGTCTGTGCTACAGCGGCGATATTGTGCTGGAGACAGGAATCTATACATAAGGGGGCGAAGAAGGAATGGCGGGAAGCTCTTATTCTATCAATAAAAACCGTATTGAAGGGGGATATTATTCCGGATTTGAACTGGACGAAAAGGGCGTTTTGACTGTGATTTCAGAGGAGCCGGTTCATTATTTGTGTTTAAGAGCCATAGACAACGGCATCTCAGACTCTGCCTGGGGAAGACTGAAACTGGAGGGCTCTTTTTCGGAGAGCATGGTTTGCTATCTGTATGTAGCGGCTTTTGACGAGGATTCGTTTTACCGAAAAGGACAGCCTGCCAGAATCGACAGCTTTTTATGCGACAGGGAAGAAGAAATCACGGTAAAGAAGGAATTTTTCCGTCAGGCAGGCGGCCTTCGATTTGTAAATCAAAAGGATGTGCTTTTGTATGGGTTAAAGGGCAGGTATCTGTACCTGGTTCTGGAGCTGATCGGACTGGGAGAAGGCAAAATCACAGGCATGAAAGTGGATTCACAGGGTGATAATTTTATGAATACCTTTCCCGAAATCTATCGGGAGAGAGGGGGATTCTTCCATCGGTTTCTGTCTGTATTTTCCAGTATCTACAATGATTTCCAGGAGGACATTGAACGTCTGCCTGAGATCTTGGACCTAGATACCTGTCCTGCCGGGCTTTTGCCAGTGTATGGGGGATGGCTGGGAATCCACGTAGGAGACGATTTTCTGGAAGAGGCGGTTTTGCGGACTTTGGTGAAGGAAGCTTACAGATTAAACCGGATCAAGGGAACCAGGGCGGCGCTGGAGCGGATCTCTGAGATTGTTCTGGGGGAGAAGGTTTTAGTGCTGGAACGAAATGTGATGGAAGATTACATTGAGAAGGATCAGATGGCCCAATTTGAAAGGCTGTATGGAAACAGCCCCTATGATGTGACCATTCTGGTGCTGGAATCGATTACAGAAGTTCAGAAGTCTCAGCTTTTGTTTTTGCTGGACCAGTTTAAGCCAGTCCGTTCCAGGCTTCATATAATCAGAAGGAAAAAAGCCGGAACCCTGGATTCTTATGCTTATCTGGACATGGACGCCAGAATATCAGGACCGGGAGAGGGAAGTCTGGATACCAGCCAGGAGCTGGACGGGTTGATACGATTAAATTAATTTAAGACAAGGAGGAAGCTACAATGACAATTTCAGAGACAAGACGAGAAGGCATGATACAGCTTGACATAGAGGGGAGAGTGGATACGAATACCAGTCCGCAGCTTCAGCAAAGTATTCTTCAGGCATTTCAGAAAGGGTCTCATGTGGTTTTGAATCTGGAGAAGGTGGAGTATGTGTCCAGCGCAGGTTTAAGGGCTCTTCTGATCGGACAAAAAACTGCTAACTCTAAAGGCGGGACCATGAAGCTGATTCATGTGTGCGCCACAGTGATGGAAGTGTTTACGGTTACTGGGTTTGCCAGCATGCTTACGATTGAGTGACCGGCCCGGTTATGATTACATTTACGCATGTGACAAAACGATACGAGGGCTCTTCGGAACATGTATTTTGGGACTTTAATGCAGAGATTAAGGCTGGGGAGTTTGTTCTTGTGACAGGAGAGAGCGGGGTGGGGAAAACCACCCTTATCCGCCTTCTTTTGAAAGATACAGAGCTTACATCTGGAAACATCTATGTGTCTGAGCAGGACATTGGACGGATAGGGGAAAAAGAAACGCCTTTTTACCGGAGAAAGCTGGGCGTGGTGTTTCAGGAGGATTATCTTTTGCCTGAGCGGACGGTCTATCAGAATGTGGAGCTTGCCCGGCTGGTTGCAGGAGGGAGACACAAGAATAACCGAGCGGCGATTTCATCGTTGTTTATGGTTTTAGGAATTTCTCATCTCTACAAAAGGTATCCGTCCCAGTTGTCAGGCGGAGAGAAGCAGAAGGTATGTCTTGCCAGAGCGCTGGTGAATTATCCTTCTATTCTTCTGGCAGACGAGCCTACAGGGAATTTGTCTTTGGAGGAATCCAAAGAAATCATGAGACTGTTTGAACTGGCCCACAGACAGGGGATTACCGTCCTGGTGGCCACTCATGACAAGGCCAGCGTTCAGGGCCTGGAGTATCGGGAAATCATGTTAACAGGGGGAAAAGATGGAGAATTTAAAACTGCAGGCTAATGACGACACGTTGTACACGGTCCTTGACGCCATAGAAGCCCATTTGGATGAAAATGACTGTCCAAATGATGTGAAAACAAGAATACTGATTGCTGTAGAGGAAATCTATGTTAATATTGCCCATTATGCCTATGGCGGAAATGAGGGGGAAGCCCAGGTACAGATGGACGTTTCCCAGGACCCCAGATGCTGTCAGGTGGTGTTTCGGGATAAAGGAATCCCCTACAATCCTTTGGAAAAGGAAGATCCTGACATTTCTCTGTCCGCAGGGGAAAGGGAGATCGGAGGACTGGGGATCTATATGGTGAAGCAGTATATGGATAAGGTGGAGTACCGCTATGAAGAAGGGTACAATATTTTGACGATTGAGAAAAGATTAGATAAGGCCGGCGTTTAATGGCCGGCCTTACATATTTTATTCAAAAGGATATTCTTCTTTGGAAATTTCCTGAAAATCCAAATACTCGTTGAACACATATCCTGTGACGTCGCCGGACTGAACAAGGCTCCATACAGGCCCCTTTTCCAGCACGTATCCGGTGATTCCAGGAGAGAACCTGGCAATGACCTGGGCGTTCATACTGGCCGCCTCCCTGACATGGAGAGGGCCGTTTAGATTCAGGGTAGTGAAGGCGTAGTACACAGGTTCTGGTTCTGTCTCTATAGGTTCTGGTATACGTTCCTCAGAGGCGGTAGTTTCCAGAATAATCTCAGTGGTTTCTGGTACTGTGGCCTGGGAAAGCTCTGGTTTGATCTCATACAGGTCCGGTTGCGTGACGGCTGCGTTTCCTGACAGAGAGGAACCTCGCAGAAAGAAAAAGCAACATGCCAGAACTCCGGCCACTACATAGAAGGACATGACAGAGAACAGAAAAAATTTATTTTTTTTCATAAAATAGTACCCCCTTTATTCAATAGGAATCTGGATGTAGATTCCCATGCCTTTTCCCATTGTACTTTTGGCATAGATGGTGCCGCCGTAAGAATCTACGATGGCTTTGGCCTGAGTAAGCCCCAGACCATTTCCGCTTATGCGGTTGGAACCTTGATAGTTTATCTCAAAGATATGAGGCGTCTCGGCTTCTGGAAGTCCTTTTCCATTATCTTTTAAGACAATAAAGATATCGTCTCCAATGGTGGATATGGTGATGACCAGATTGCCGGCCTGATTCATATACTTGATCGAGTTGTCAATAATGTTGCGAAACAGAATCCGGATTCGCTGAAGGCTTGCCTTTACAAAAAGGGAGTCTGTAGCTGTGGAGACCTGAATCTGAATCCCTGCTTTGGAAGAAAAGGGAAGGAATTCCTCAATCGTATCTTTGGCTACCTGAATGATGTTGATGGTTTCCTGTGGGTCTGCATCCGAATCAACAGGAGGAAGCAGGCTTTCAAAGGAAGGGGCGGCGGCTTCTTTGGTTTCGGAAACTTCAGGCTCTTCCATAAAGGCTTTCAGCTCTTCATACTGCTTTTGCGACTGGGAGAGCTCCTGGGAGAGCGTAGTGTTTTCCTGGACCAGCCGGCTGTATTGTTCTTTTAAGGATTCCAGCTCTTCTTCTGTCTCAGGAGCTTTGCTGGCACAATAGGTCAGATAGGAAAAATATAAAAGGGCCAGACTGTGAAGGATAAAAAATATCAGGACCAGCCATAAAGCCGAATTGAAAAAGCTGAAAATGACCAGAGCATAACACACAGCGGAACACGCCAGAAGGCTTTTTTGAGCAGTATTCATAGGAAATCCTTTCTGTTGAGTTTTTATAATCATAGCATAAAAAAAGGTTAAAAACAATCACACATTGCAAGGAATGGAGAAAAATGTATGAGGGTGACAGAACGGCTGATTCGGGACACGAATCAGAAAAATAAAAAGAAGACAGCGCTATTTTCCGAAGAGGAAGAGGAGACCATGACCTACGCCCCACGAGAAGTTAAAAAGCCTTTGAATCAGCAAAAAGGGGCGTTTGACCAGGGAAAATTTGAGGGAATCAACACCAAAAAGAGCGTGTTTGATGAGACAGCCGTATTTTTTGCAGAGAGGAACAGTTGAGATGGAAAGTCTGTTTGACAAAGAGAAAAAGGCCCTGCCTTTTGACAGTTATGAGGAATATATGGAATATCTGTTTGCCTGTGTGAATGAAGGAATGAACCGATATTTAACAGGGTTAAAACAGGTTTACGCTCTTGGGGAAGGCGGATATAAAAATGTGCTCTATCCGGATCTGGAGATTGCCCATGACGTGTGTATGGAGAAGCTGGGGCGTTTCCAGAGCCGGGATATGGAGACTGTGAAAGAGGAGCAGGAGCTGCCGGTCTCTGAAGAAGATGCTGACCTTATGGATTTGGCAGGGCTTTTCTCAGAATTTGCCATGGAAACGGTTCAGCCGGAGGCTGAGACGGAAGAGATTGAAGAGATTATGGATTACATAAATGCCAGGGCAAAGCTGGCAAAGGAGGCGGGAGTTTCTCTTCCGTTTTATGAGATCTGTCAGAAATTAAACTATGAAAATTTTACTGTGTTCTGCCTGACTTGTGGGATTCTGTCTTCGACGCAGACGGACTATGCAGGAGTCTTTCAGGTAATCAATGAAAATGGAAGCCTGCCGATGCCTACCATAGAGTCTGCGGCGAAGCTGTATTACGGCAGCAGTTTTTCCATAACCGGAGCGTATGGCGATATGTCGGTTTGTTTGGAGCAGCTATTGCCGGTTCTGGATTTGCATGTTCAGGGAAATATGCCGTTTTCTACCGTGGTTTCGCCGGATAAAAGGATGATAGATTTTTTGTTTGGCAAGAATCCTATGAAGCTTGACCAGGATTATGTCCGCTTTTTTCAGATGCTGACAGATGACAAGGAGCTGGACCCGATTCTGGCCAATAAGGGCGTGCTGGAAGCCATGGAGATCTCGTATGAGGAAGGCGTGAGAATTTTTTCCTATTATGGGGATGAGGGAAGCGGAAGAAAGTTTTTTGTAAAGCAGTTCTGTAAAGAACATGGGATGAGAGCGATTTCCATAAACTGCAAGAAACTGTTTGTCTATGACTTCAGTTTTGTGGAGAAGGCGCTGTGGGCTGTGACCAGGGAGTGTATTCTTACGAACTCCTGCTGCTGCCTGGACGATTTGAGTTACAGGGAAGAGGAAAAGGATAAGTTTTTTGGCTATATGGATCTGGCTTTCTCAAAATTGACAGGACATGGTCTTTTAGTGTTTGCCATCAGTAAGGAGAAGCTGCCTGTGAAGGATATGACAAAAGAGGAATTTACCGAGCTGGAGCTGCCTACGCCTATGAATCAGGAACGAGAGGAGTGCTGGAAATATTTTTCTAAAAATTATTCCCTGGCTCCAGAGGTGGATTTGCTGGAAATGGCTACCAAATTTTTGTTTACTCCTGGAAAGATCAAATCGGCCCTTCATCAGGCCAGAAGTTTTGCAACTATGGACAGAGAGATTGTCATACCCAAGGATACTCTGTTTAAAGGCTGTAATAACCAGATGAGCTCAGAGCTGACCCAGAAGGCCACAAAGGTTAAGGCGAACTTTGGATTTGAGGATATTGTCATGAACCGAGACCAGAGGGAAACCCTGGAGCACGCCATTGATCAGATGAACTTCAGAAAGCAGGTTTATGATAGTTGGAACTATACGAAGAAGTATCCTTATGGACGAGGGCTTTCGATTCTTCTTTTCGGGGCTCCAGGAACCGGAAAATCCATGTGCGCTCAGGTAATTGCCCACGAACTGAATCTGGAATTATATCGGGTGGATTTGTCGAAAGTAATTGACAAATATGTAGGTGAGACGGAAAAATCAATTTCCATGATTTTTCGAGAGGCGAAGAAGTGTAACGTGGTTTTGTTTTTTGATGAGTGCGACACCTTGTTTGCCAAGCGGTCGGACGACGGCGGAAGCAATCAGGCTTCCAACAACAATAAGACGGCTCTTCTTCTTCAGGAAGTGGAGGCCTATGACGGAGTGTCTGTGCTGGCTACTAACTATAAGCACAATATTGATCCTGCATTTTTCAGGCGGATGAAGTATATTGTAGAATTTCAGTTTCCGGATGCGGATACCAGAGAGATGCTGTGGCGCACCACGATCCCTAAGACGACTCCTCTGGGGGAGGATGTGGACATCCGGTTTTTGGCGGAAAAATTTGAGTTTGTAGGCGGAAATATCAAGAACTGTATATTGAACGCAGCTTTTTTAGCCGCGGCGGACAAAGATGGGCAGGAAGTGTGTATGAAGCATTATCTTCAGGCTATCCGTTATGAGTTTGTCAAGACAGGGAAAGTATTTACCAGATCAGATTTTGAGCCTTATGCATCGCTGATCGGCTTATAGAAGAAGACAAAGGAGAGACAAAGATGGAGATTACAATCGTAAGGCAGGAGAATAGACAGTATTTTGAGCCTCTTATGCCCTCTCAGATGTGGGCGTGGACGGATTTTGTCCTGGGCGCCATTGTGGACGAAACCGCCTGCGGCATTTTAGCAGTTCAGGAATCAGGAAGACTTTTGGAAATATTGTATTTGTATGTGGCAGAGCCTTTCCGCAGAAAGGGCGTGGCAACAGAGCTTTTGAATGCCCTTCATGAGGTGGGGCAGTTGTCTCAGATGGACGGGGAAGTGTGCCAGTACATATTAGGAGAGGAAACAAAGGAGCTGGAAGAGTGTCTCTGTCAGAATCTGTTCCAGAGCGATGAAATAAACAGCAGGATTTATGAGATAAAACCGGAAGATTTGTCGGAGAAATATTTTAAGCGGCCTTTTGAGGGGAGGGGAAGAAAATTGACCCCTTTGTCAAAGGTCACGGCGAGAATGTGGAATCAGTTTTTGGATCGAATCAACGCTCTGCCAGATGGAGACGGAAACGTGCCTCATCTGGACAGTATGTATTTATATGATCAGGAAATCAGTTTTCTTTTGACAAGGAGAGGAGAAGCGATTGGATGCGCTTTGTTTGAGAAGACAGACGACGGATACATTTTCTCCTACTTTTGCGTGCTTGAGGAAAGCTCTCCAATGGAGATGATGGGAATGTTAAAGGCCAGTTATGAGGTTTTGAAAGAAAAGTGCAGAAAAACAGACCGGATTTATGTGAATGCCTTGACGGAGACGGTAGAAAAAATGGTGTTTCAATTAACGGAGGGAAAGGCAAGCGCCAAGGGACAGGCAGTATCCAGGCATTATGTCTATTAATCGGATGATTTGAGAGGAAGGACAATATGGGGGCGGATTTTAATAAAAAGGCATATGAGGAAATTTATAAGCATGGGACATGGGAGCAGACAGCGGACAGGTATGAGGAGCAGTTTGCGGCAAAGCTTTATCAGACGCCTTATGTCCAGGAAGCTGCCAAGACAGCTCTGACAAAATTGAGCAGGATGTTAAACGCCTACTATGGGAATCGGGACCAGAATCTGAATGAAGAAGCGGTGGAGAATGCGGAGGCGGCCAGAGAAATGGCAGGCCAGATAGCGGGAGAGGCGCCGGCCAGGGGACCACAGGCAGGCGGGGAAGAACGAGTAGAGATTACGGATACCTTGTTAGAGGCTTTGCTCCCCCAGGGGGACAGTTCCGGCGGAGCTGGACAAATCGGTAATTTCCGTCAGAATTTAAATGAGAATAGCAGCGCCCAGGAACGTCAGGAGGCGGAAGCCACAGACCGAGGGAATCTCAATGACGTCATTAACGGCGATGGAAACCTGCGGGAACGGATGACCATGTTGTACAACGGCATGTTTGTAAACGGCGGCAGGGGAGCGGAGCAGATTGCCAGAAGCCGTTCTCTGAAAAACATGATGGCTTACATCACTCAGGAGAATGCGCAGAAGATTCCAGAGCTTCAGGGAGTACGTCTGGATCTGCTGGAGGGAATGGAACAGAGAGAAAAAAGGGGAGATGTGTTTGACACCTTTTCCATTGCCAGAGATTTGAAGAAAAGTTCGGACCGTATAGAAGGAAAGGGAAATAAACTGACCCGTTTTTTTGCAGGCCTCATTCGTGGGTTTAATGCAGGGCTGTCCAGCAAGTTTACCAGACAGACCAGAAGCGCCCAGGAGCGGGAGAGGAATCGGATGGGAGAGGCTCATTACAACAATCTGGGCCTGGGATTGTCCAGAAGGGAACGGATCAACGGAATACGGAACGGCCAGCTTCAGTGGCAGGAAGGAAGAGCCTGGTATAAGATGAAGAAGCCGGTCAATGCAGAGGGAATGCTTCAGACAGCAGGGCCGTCAGGGACTACCTTAAGGATGCTGGGAGCTTATAAACTGATGGGAGCATCGTTAAAAGAGCTGCTGTATTTCAGGCTGGCGCTGATTGCCTGGATGGTGACCAGCAAAGACCATTCTCTGTATGAGATTATGAAGGGCTCCCAGAATGCAGGCATTACGGGAAAAGAGGATTTATCGGAGCCGGCTACCATGTATATGAGTGTGGACCCTATTCCGGTAGACGTGCTGCGCCAGGAGTTTGCCCCAGAGCATCAGTTTCCGCATGAGGTGGTTTACAAGACCATGTTAAATGAGCTGAGAGACAGGCGGCAGGCCAGAGCCCAGGCAAGAAGGGCAAAAGGCGGGAATGGCCAGGAGTATGATTATACCCTGTTTGGAAAGTCGGAAAGCGGCGTGATGCACGATATTGGAAGCGATGCAAGAAATGCAGACGCCCACGATATTGCTCTGAACATTTATACTACAGGAGCGTATTTGGCTATGACCAGAGGGCAGAAGTATTGGGAGAGCTTTGCAAAGGGGGCTCTTACGGATAAACGTGTGGATCGATATGAGAAGAATGGCTTTGGCTCTTATGAGTATTCTTCCAGTGCGGAGATGAAAGATAAAGGGCTGGCAGATTCTATTTTCAAAATGATACGGATCTCTTCAAGAATGTCTCAGGAAGCGCTGGAAGAAAGAGGACAGACAGAGGAGGCAGACCTTTTGGCAGGAGAACCTGTCCCAGAAGGGGAAGCGGTTCCGAATCCGGCGAATGCTTCCACAGGCAGAAGCGCATTTACAGGAACGACTTACCGAGGCGGCACTTTGACCAGCGAATTTAAGGCTGGAGGAGATTCGGTGATTACCTTGGGCTCTATGATGAGCAGCACCAAAAGCATCACAAAGGCAGCTCAGTATTTTCGGAAAGGCAGGGAGCGGGAAGGTGAAAATAACGCGGTATTGATTGAATATGGAATGAGAGGAAAAGGCGCGGTAGATATTTCCGGCCTCTCCAAAGTTCAGTATGAGCAGGAGGTTTTGATACCGGCCAGCACCAGGTTTCGGGTGGTTACCCCTTTAAGGAAGGCCAGCGTCACCACGGACGGGATTCAGTGGAACGGCCCCCAGGAAGAGGTTGCAAGGCCTGAGGAAGCAGGGGCCCAGAAAGAGGAAGGCGCCGCAGGGGAGAAGAAGCAGGATTTACCTGCCTATGGATATGTGGTCCGGTTAGAGGAGGTGGAAGGACCGGGATCAGCAAGAAGGAATGAACAGGGTGAGGTACCTCAGATGCGCAGGGAAATCAGGGACGCGTACAGACAGACTATGGAACGGCGCCGCAGACAGGTCCAGAGGTAGTAGACAAGAGGAGGGAAACGAACATATGTGTAAGACATTAGAGGTAAAGCAGACACAGCTTTTGAACGAGCAGATAAGGCATGAGGAGAACAAGACGGCTGTAAATCTGAATGAGGCTCCTTTGGAAACCATGCAGCAGCAAACAGTCCAGACTGAACTGCAGACAGGTAGAGTATTAAACAGAATCGGGATACAGATTCCTCAGGAAACTATCAAGAAGCATACGTTTGCAGATAATTCCACCAGCATCAAATGCGCAATCAAAAGAAGGAAAGAGGCCCGGACCAGAGGCACGGTTTTGTACAACAAAAAGGAAAACGCCAGACAGGTGGAAGCGGCGGCTGAGGCATGGGAAGTCCAGATGAAGAGGAGAAGGCTTGAACTTGCCATGGAACATGACGATACGATTCTGACAGGAAAAGGCGGTGACGATGTGGCCTGCTTCCTCACAGAGAATCAGGAGATGAACGAGAGGCTGATTCATGGTCTGGACGGGCAGGAGGAGTCTTTGCACAGGCTGGGAAGAGCCTGTTTTGAACAAATTATGGCTCTGGATTTCAATCTTGATCTTCGTAATGACGCGACCTTTGCCGGAGAAAGCTACAAGCTGGAGGATATTACCAGAAAGGTGGATGCATGGTATCGGTTGACACAGGATCATGAGGGGATCGCCGATGGCCTGACAGATGAGGAAAAGAGGCTTTTAGCGGAAAAGATGGAGAAGGGAAAAGGAATTGCCTGCTATTATCGGGCGCAGAGAAAGGTGATCACCAATCCCTACTACAGAACCCATTATAATTCGGAGATTTCTCACCGCTTTAACAGGAAGGACTCTTTAGAACAGAAGAATCTTGCCATGCTTTTGTGGCAGGCGGAAGCGCTCAGAAGCACAGCCGCAATGGAAGCGACGTCAAAGACAATAAGATGGGTCAATACCCATGATGAAGAGTATACACAGGAGGATCTCCGTTATGCCGAAAGAGCACGGGCGGCATATAGGACTGTAAACATTTATCAGGAATATGGGAAGAATAATTCGGCTATTGAGGATTCCCCTCACGCTGCTTATTTCCGCCAGCATAACCATTCAGAAGATCCCATTAATAAGCGGCTCACAGGGGCTCACTATCGGGTGACAGGTCTGGATGTGGCGATGTCGGAAAGTTTTGTGCGCTATCTTTCCAATCTTCCCAGATGGAAGGCTGTTCAGGCTATGGCTCCTGAGGAGGTCAGAACCATGGTGGAGAATCTTGCAAAAGAGCCTGTGAATAAGGAAAATCCCACTCCTGAGGAGATTGAAGAGTGCAAACAGGCGAATCTGGAGGGAGTAAGGCAGTTTAAGGGCGCTTTAAAAAGGCAGATGGATTACCTGAATCGAAAATACGGAAACGGATTTCTGCTTCTGTCCTATGAAGAGTTTGTAGCCCATGCGCCGGAGTTTCAGAATGATTTTACCAATATGCAGGGACTGGGATGCTTTCTGACGTATATCAAGAAGATTCCGGGTATGTTTGATCCCAGCGACCCATCGGATGTAGAAATGGAAAAATCTTTGAATTATTTTCAATTTGCTACAATGGTGGAGGGAATGACAAAAAACTTCTTTATGGACCATCAGGGGGGAATGGACTCCTTTTCTCAATATAAAATGCAGACCAGTCGCTGGCTGGCAGGGATTCCCTATAACCAGGGAGCCAGCGACATTCTGGATAAGTCAGATACAATGCACTTAAAGGTAAAATGGGATGAGCCGTTTAACAGATAGGAAATGATATGGTAAAATCAGACTGGAATATGGATGGAATTGTAAAGGCCTATTTTGGAGAATGTTCGAAAGTACCCTTTGCTGATAGAATGGAAGAATGGCAGTACTGGCAGAGATTTTTGGATATGCTTTGCGTCACAGCTCTGTTTTTAAAGGAGCAGGGCTGTGAGGAGTCTTTCCAGAGGGTTGGAGGGATGTTAAACGATGAAGAGCTGATGAAGGCTCTGGAACCTCACGAGAAAACAATATTTCAGGGGAAGGAGCGGTTTTTCCAGGTGTTTGAGCTTCTTCTTGCGAAAGAGAAGGACGGACCCTTTGCTGCTTTCCTGACAGGGGGCACAATGTCTTATGGAGAGATTCTGGCATTTCTTATGGCTGCTGCGGTGGACTTAAACAGAAAGTATGAGCGGGTTTTTGGGGTTCTTCAAGAGGAGCAGGCGGCTACAGCCAAACCCACCTTGGGCCTGGTATTGGATTTGTGCGCTTTATTTCTGGAAGAGGGCTCCTATGAGAGCCAGCTCTGGAATGAGGACAGTTTTTTCTATCGGTTTCTTCTGGAGTCTAAGACAGAGGCTTCCAATATGTCCCGTCTATCCAGGCCGCTGTCCTTAAATCGGCGCGTGGTTCAGATTTTGGCAGGGGAGCCTGTGCAGATCGGGGGCTTGTCAAGATTTGTCAGGGTGATGGAGTATCAGCCGGAAATGGAAGAGCTTTTGTCAAACCAGGAATCTTTTGAGGAGCTTTTGCGGGTGTTTTCCACAATGTCAGGGACAAAAGAAGGCGGGGTCATTCATCTTTGCGCGATGGAAGGCGTAGGGAAAAAATTTTTGATGGAGTCTCTGGGGTCTGTGGCCGAGATGGATGTTCTGTGTGTTGACATGCCGGGACTTCTTGCTCAAAAGGAAGAGATGGGGGCTGTATTAAAGGATCTGGTATTAAAATGTGTATATGAGAAAAGTTTGATTTATCTGGAGGAAACGCCCTTTGAGGCAGGAGAGCTTCCAAAAGTTCAGAGAATCGTGACGTTTCTTCAGGATTATGTAAAGTTGTTTTTTATAGGCTCTAGGTGGCAGAAGCCGAAAAACTTATCTGTACAAGGAAGCTGGTATACTATCTGTCTGGAGTTTCCAAGTACGGCAAAGCAGAAACGATTTTGGCAGTATTTTGCAGAGCGATATGAGATTCGGCTGAAAGAAGATATTGACATTGATCAGTTAGTGTCCAGATATCAGATGACGCCTGGAAGAATCAGTCAGGTTTTGGCATGCGCCCTTTTAGACGGCGAACTGGATGAAGAGGGATTTTGGGTATCCAAAGCTCTTTTAGAAAGACAGATTCGGATGAAGTGTTCTGCAGAGTTTGGAGAGTATGCCACCCGACTGGAAAGTGCGTTTACCTGGGAAGATTTAGAACTTCCCGACAACGGGAAAAAGCTTCTGGAAGCTGCCTGTGACCGAATCCGATACCGCAGTGTGGTAAATGATGATTTTGGGTTTGGAAAAAAGCTGCCTTATGGAAACGGAACGTCCATTGTATTTTACGGCCCGCCGGGAACGGGAAAGACAATGGCGGCTCAGGTTTTGGCAAGGGAGCTGGGGCTGGATATCTACCGCATCGATTTGTCCCAGATTGGAAGCAAATACATTGGGGAGACGGAGAAGAACTTAGGAGCTGTGTTTGAAGCGGCCAGATTTTCCAATGCGGTGCTGTTTTTTGATGAGGCAGACGCCTTGTTTGCCAAGCGGACCGAGGTGGGAAATTCCAATGACAAATACGCCAATGCAGAGACCGCCTATTTGCTTCAAAAGATCGAGGAGTACTCTGGAGTGTCGATTTTGGCTACCAATGTGATGCAGAATTTTGACAATGCTTTTAAACGGCGTATGACCTTTATGATTCCGGTGGAGCAGCCGGATGAGGCAACCAGGCTTCGTCTGTGGCAGAAGGTATTCCCAAAAGAAGCGCCTTTGGAGGAAAATGTTGACTTTTCTATTTATGCCAAGAAGGCGGAGCTGACAGGGAGCAATATTAAGTCTGCGGCCCTGGCAGCGGCTTATAAGGCGGCGGCAGGACACAAAAAGATCACGAATCAGGATATTATTGAGGCTATAGACTTTGAGTATCGGAGAACGGGGCGTATGGGAATTGGCAATGAGCTTTATGGAGAGCTTTATATGAGGACATAAGAATGGAAAAAAACAGGTATAATTTAGAAGAAGTGATGCCCAGGCTCAGCCTGCTTTCACAAGTTCTGGAGGAATTAGACATAGAGAATGAGCTGATCGTCTCACTGGAAAGGGAGCCGGAGATTCTTGCGGTTTTGGAGGAAAGGAAGGTTCGCATACAAGCTGAGATGACAGAAGGCCATAAGGCCTTGATGGTTATGAGGTGTGAGATAGAGCTCCCTGAGACAGGGGTGGGGAATATGGAGCTAATGTGCCAGAGATTTAATCAGAAAAGCCTGTTTGGGACAGCAGTTTGGGAGCCCATTAAAAACCAGATAATTTTCCGGTCCATAGTATTGGAGCCGGACTTGGAAACAGAGGAAGCTTATTTTAAGTTCGTGTTGGAGTTATTTTCAGAAAGCCTTGGGATGTTTGAGGAAAGCCTGAGAAGGACAGAGGCGGAGGGATAGGCATGGGATTTGGATTTGCAGAGAAGACAGCAGAACGTGAAAAGCAAAAGAGCATTCAGGTTACTGGACAAAGAGAACAGGAGATCCGGAAGGACGCTTTTTTTGACAGGGAGATGACAGGGGCTCAGAGGGTCGCATCATCTGCTTCGGCAGGAGGACCGCCTCTTCCTGTGATGGAAGCTCCGGCACGGAAGTGGAGAAAGACGTTCTCAAAATCCAGGGAGAGATTTTCTGACAATGGGGTACAAAACCGGGTGGAGCAGGAATATGAGGTATATGGGAAAAATAAGGTACAGACAGGAACACAGGAGGGAACAGAGGAAGGAATACGGCTGGGAGAGTTAAAGGAAGAGGAGCGCACCAATACCCATTCAGATATTCAGAGAGTGGCAATTAAAAGGAATCTTCTGGATTCTGTAGCGCTGGATGAAAAGAAAGATCGAGGGGAGGCATTTAAGAAGATATTAGACTCCATCAGAGAATATGTCCAGATTAATGTGACAGGAGACATGGTATTTGAAAGCGGCCAAGGGCTTCTTCAGAAGGAACGCCGGCTTTTAACTGACATTATGAGGAGAATTGAAAAGAGAGCTGAGGCGCTGAGCAAGGCCAATTCAGAGGCTTCCAAGGAGGAGCTGGAAAGCCTGATTTTCTATAAAGAATATTTTGCTCTGGATACAGGCGGTTATCTTCAGGTTCCCAGAGAAGAAGAACTGGGAAGCAGGCTGCATGATGGCAGGGCGGTAAAGCTGAAGATGAAGGGCAAGAGGCTTTCCATGAAAAAGGTTCCTCCAGATGAACCCCTATTTCCCCATGAGCCTTCGGTCAATGATATTGTCCAGGGAAGACTGGGAGATTGCTATCTTTTGGCAGCGCTGGCAGCGGTTGTGGACAAAAGGCCTCAGTGGGTTAAGGACTGTATGAAAGACAATGGAGATGGTACTGTTACGGTCAGGCTGTATGACTGGCAGGAGGAGGGAGAGAGATGGACACCGGTTCCTCATTATATCAAGATTAACAAGGCTGTTCCCAGTAAATATGGTGGAGAGAGAGAACCTTTTGCCAAGGGGACTTTGTGGGTGCAGATGATAGAACAGGCATATACGGTTTCAGGGCTGCATAAAGAGAAAGCTGCCACAGATGATTACAACGCTATTGAAGGTGGTTCCCCAGAGATCTTTATGCAGCGTATTCTTGGACGGAAAATAGAGACTCACACAGTGGGATATGGTGACAAATTAGAGAAACAATCAATAAGTTTATCGAAGGATATGGCTGATAATTTCTTGAAGACATTGAAGACAGAGGCTTCAGGGAAGCAAGATGAAATAGATGGAACCATGATGGCTATGGGACTGGAGGATGTCGCCCAAAAGGACCTTATTAAAAAGGCATACTGTTCTTTTACCAGCCTTGCCGGAAAAGAGAAGGGCGCCTTGGAAACTGTGGAGGATGTTCGGAAATTTTTTCAGGATTTTAGCTATGAAACCTATCGTAAAAGGGAATTGGAGGCATTGGAAAAGAGAATACAGGTAGCGAATAAACCGAAGGATTTTCAGAAACAAAAAGAGGAGTATGACGTAGATAAAGCAGATGCGCTGGCAAGAATGACAAAAATTAAAGAACTAGAGGAGAAAATAAAGGAAGCCAAGACAGAAGAGGAGCGTAAGCAACTGGATCATGAACGAAGTGTGGAACGGCACAGGCTTCAAGTCCAGACACAGAGAATACAGAGGTTTGAGCAGCTTCAGGAGGATATGAATAAAGCGGAGCGGTTGAGACAAATGGAGCAAAATGGATGGAAAGCAGAAGAAGGAGAAGCGGCCCTGAGCGAAGTAGGAAGGCTTCTGGCATATGAGGAGAAGTATTATAACATTATCAAAGAATTCTATCATAACCATGGAGACAGGTTTTTTCTGCCAAAGATGTTCAGCGGTCAATATGGCTCAAAGGCTTTGGAAAGTTATCAGAAGATTGAGGAAGCAAGTCTGTTGGGGAAAAGCATAACTGCTTATACGCAAAAGAGAGAGTCTAACGAAAAGGAGAAAGGACTTAATGATGAGGAAATGGAAGCTGGACTGGCGTTAAAGCATGCATATACAGTTATGGGTGTAAAACAGGTGGGAGATTATCGGTATGTAAAGCTTAGAAATCCGTGGGCTGGGACAATCAGGACCTATCGCCAAAAGGAGGGACAGATTGTGAAGGAACAGGAGAACTTAGGAAACCATGGAATTTTTTTGATGGAATTAAATGATTTTCTGATTAATTTTAAGGCTTTAGGCGCAAGTATATAAGGGGATAGGCATATGGCAGAAAGTAGAGAATGGAGATTGGTTAAAATAACCGTGGAAAATCAGAAGATGTTTTCTCATTGCATTCCGGATACATATAAAAAGCATTTGTTTCAAAGAGGGATGAGCGCCATAGGAGCTGTAGACGGACAAGGAGAGGGCTGCGGAGCGGTTGTCGCATGTGTGGAGGACGAGAATATCAGGATTTTATGGGTCTATGTAGAGCCAAAGCAGCGAAGAAAAGGAATTGGAAGCGATCTGCTTGGAGAGGTGAAGAATGCGCTGATACGACGAAAGAAAAGAGAAGGGAGGCTGTTTATTGAGTATCCTTATCCCAAAATGCGGGAACTGGAGCTGCTCCTTCTTCGCAGTGGTTTTTTTACAGAGGCAGAGACAAATCGGATTTATTATGTACCTGCCTGCCATTTAAAGGATTCGGAGCTCCTTGAGAAGCCGGTTTTTGTACCAGACGGAGAGGAGCTTTCATTAAAGGAGATGACTCCGGAACAAAAGCTGCTTTGGCTGCATCGGTTTGGGAAGGATTTGCCTCAGGAGCTGTCTCCACAAAATGCCGGTGGGATACTTCTTGAAGGGGAAAGCTTTGCCTCAGTGGACAAGGGACATGTACAGGCATTTGCGCTTTGCAGCCGTCTGGAGGATGCTTCGGTGTATCTGGCTGCACTCTACTGCGAAAAGAGGGCAGTTCGGGCGATGACTTCTCTTTTGCAGAAAACGTTAGGCGCTGTACTGGAGCGCTATGGGGACCAAATATTCTGCTTTTCTGCTGCCACAGATGGAGGAAAACGGCTGGCAGAGCATCTGTGCAGAGGACATGAGGATAAAATAGAAATACAAACCATAAGAATCAGTACATGGATAGAGGACAAAGAGCAGGTGGGATATGAGTCATTTGCCTGGAGGAATCTTATGCCCAGACTTAACGGTCTGGAGGCTCTTTTAAGGGATTTGGGAATGGAGGTTTCCAGAATGCCTGAAAAGGCAGAAAGATTTCCGGGGCTTCAGGCGGACATAGAAGGTGAGACCATAAGATTTTTCTATGCTCCGGCAGGGCCCCTTGATCAGGAACGGTTTATTCTGAATTTGGAGTCTGTGGCCTTTGAGGGGCAGGAAGGAAAAATGGAATGGACTGCGGTTTGTCAGGCCTTTAACCTGGAGAATCATTTTGCTGTGGCAATCTTTGATGTCAACAGGGGACAGGTGATAGCAAGACATATGATACCGGAGCTTGGAGGAATTCCAGCAGGAGAAAATCTGGATCTGGCAGTTTGCCTGTTTCTGGACAGTCTTCGACAGCTTAAGTTACAGAAACTATAAAGAGTTCAGACTACTCACGGCGCTGAAGGAGAGAGGAGCAATGCTATGCAGGAAGTTATTTATTTACGCCCTAAGAAAGCCGGGAGGAAATTGAAACAGGCTCAGAGCATAAATCAGACGGTTTACATCTATGGTGCCACAGGAACAGGGAAGACGTCTCTGGTGAGGGATTGCCTGGGAGGGCGAAGGACCTATGAGTATTTTGCTGCGGAGAGTATTTCGACAGAGAAGCTGGTATACGAGGAGAAGGAAAAGCAGCATATTGTTGTGATTGACAATCTTCATACTGTCACCACACCAGAGGAGCGGGAAACATGGTATCCGGTACTTTACCGTTTGATGGAACAGAAAAATGTCTGGCTGATATTAATTACCAGATGTTCAGTACCCAGATGGCTCATGCCTTTGTATGTGAAATATACCTTCTGCGTGATTGAAGAAAAGGATCTTCTTTTGACGATAGAGGAGCAGGAATTGTTTTTGGATGCATGGAATGTCCATTTGACAGAGGGAACCATGGAAACGCTGTGCCGGCTGGGAGGCGGCGTTCCCCTGATTGTAAAGATGATGGCTATGGAAATGAAACGGATGACAGAGGGACAGGACGGAGCCATAGATTCAGACAGGGAAGCATTGGAGCAGCAGTGTGTGGAACAGGTAAGCAGGAATGTGTGGGACTATCTGGAGACCTATGTCTATGATCAGTGGGAGGAGGAATTACAGGAATTTTTAATGGAAATGTCTGTAGTGGAACAGTTTGATATTGAGAAGGCCAGGTGCATTACCAGAAGAAAAAATGTGGAAGGCTTGATCTTTCAGGCCAAGGAAATCGGAAATTTTTTGTTGGAGACAGACGGAATCTATTATTACCGCCGCGCTTTACGACTATCAATGAGGAGAAGGCTGAAACGTACTCAAAGCACTGAGAGAATCAGGCAGCTGTATGAAAACGCAGGTGGGTTTCATGAGGCCAGGGGAGAGATTTTAGAGGCTCTGAAGTTTTATGAATTGTGTGACGATAAAGAGAGCATTTCCCGGTTGTTGATTGAAAATGCCAGAAAAAATCCCTCTGCTGGCTATTATTTTGAGCTGCGCAGATTTTATCTGGAGTTGTCCGAGGAGGTAATCGAACAGAGCGCGATATTGATGGCAGGCATGAGTATGCTTCAGTCGATTTTGATGAATGAAGAGGAGAGCGAGCGCTGGTATCAGATTTTAAAGACCTATGAGGCCCAGCAGACAGGCGGTGCCAAGAAGGAAGCGCGGAGTATGCTTTTTTATCTGGATATCGCACTGCCTCATCGGGGGATCGTGCATATGGTGGATTTGATGAAATATGCAGGACTTTTGATAAAGGAACGAAAGATTGTGCTGCCAGAGTTTTCTGTCACCAGCAATCTGCCTTCGCAGATGAATGGGGGAAAGGATTTTTGTCAGTGGAGCAAGCAGGACAAGGAGCTGGCGGCAAGCATTGGCAGAGTAGTGGAGCTGGTTTTAGGGAAATATGGGAAGGCTGTGGTGAATCTGGCTCTTGCAGAAAGCTTTTTTGAAAAAGGCAGAGATAATTACGAGGTGGTGGCTCTGGCGGAACGGGGACGGATTCAGGCGGAGGCTGCAGGACGGCTGGAGCAGTATTTTGTGGCTGTAGGGATTCTTTCTCAAATCTCTCTTTTTAACGGGTACGCCCAGGACAGTATGGATTTGTTGGAAAGCTTTGAGAAAAAGGCCAGAGAGGGAGCGCCTCATCTTCTTCCCAATATCAGAGCATTGGAGTGCCGGATTGATATGTACAGGGGAAGAACAAAGGAAATTTTAGAGTGGCAGATGGAGGCTCCAGATGAGAACGAAGAATTTTGCACGATGGAACGGTTTCGGTATTTGACGAAAGTAAGGTTTTACATTTATAATGGAAAATATGATCAGGCGATAGGGCTTCTGCAGCGTCTTCTATTTTATGCAGAGAAGATGCACAGAACTTATATTGAAATGGAAGTGAGAATGCTTCTTGCCATTGCTCTGGAGCGAGAGGGAAATACAGCCTGGAAGGAGGAAATGCAGCAATGCCTTACTATGGCTCAGGAGTACCATTTTGTCCGGCTGATTTCCAGAGAGGGAGCCGGAGTTTTAAAGATTGTGAAAGCTGATAATTTAAAATGGCAGGATAAGAAGTATAAAAAGCAGGTTCTTGAAGAGTGCGAGAAGATGGCGGCCTTCTATCCTTCCTACTTAAAGGAGCAGGCAGAGAAAAAGATTACCTTATCTCCCAATGCTTTGAAGGTTCTGCGGCTTCAGGCAGAGGGGTACTCTACAGAGAAGATTGCACAGCTTCTTGGCATCACAGTGAGCACAGTGAAATACCACAGTCATGAGACGTACAGAAAGCTGGGGGTGACCAGCAAGGCTGCTGCTGTGAACGAGGCCAGGAACTGGAAGCTGCTTTAGGAGGTGTCTATTGTGAAAGACCGTTTTACTGGTCCTATGTATTATAGATTGTGGTGGCCTGCCATGTTGTCTTCTGTTGGATGGGCCTTAAGCGACATGGCGGATGCCGTGGTAGTAGGGCAGCGGCTGGGCGCCACAGGCCTGGCGGCTATCAGCCTTATTTTGCCGGTTTATATGATTAACTGTATGATGGCCCATGGACTTGGGCTGGGCGGTTCCATCCAGTTTTCTACGCTGCTCAGCAAGGGACAGGAAAAGAGAGCCAGAGCTGTTTTTATGTCCATTCTTTTTGGCGCGTTCTTGTTCAGCATATCGACCGCTGTTTTGGGGAATCTGTTTATCCGTCCGCTTCTTGGGATGCTGGGGACTGTAAAGGAAGACGGGGAGCTGTTTACGTCAACAAAGGATTATCTGCAGATACTTCTCTGGGCCACACCGCTGTTTTATCTGTCGAACATATTAAATTATTTTTTAAGGAATGACAGCAAACAGAAAATCGCAGGAATCGGTTCTGTGGTTGGAAATGTGAGCGATATTACCTTAAATATTTTTCTGGTTCTGGTCATGAATATGGGAACCAGAGGAGCGGCTTTGTCTACTGCCATAGGGCAGATTATCACAATCATTATTTATGTAGGCGGATTGTGGAGACAGGAACATCATCTGCAGCCTGCTCTGCCAGAAAAGGGCAGTTTAAAGACTGTGTATTCCTGTATGCGGGAAGGGCTTGCCACTTCGGTCCAGTATCTGTATCAGATGATTTTCTTCCTGATCTGCAACAATGTGCTGATCCGGCTCAGCGGTGAAACCGGCGTGGCGGTCTTTGATCTGGTGCAGAATACTTCCTATCTGATTTTGTACCTTTATGAAGGAACTGCCAGAGCCATGCAGCCTATTTTGTCTACCTATCACGGGGAGCATAACTATCAGGGCAGAAAGAATGCGGTAAGATTAGGATTTCTCTCAGGGATTTTGACAGGAAGTTTGTTCATTGGCTTGGTGGCGTTTTTTCCAAGGAGCTTTTGTCTGTTGTTCGGAATCCAGGAAGCGGCCCTTCAAACTGTGGCGGTGTCTGCACTGAGGATCTACTGCCTGGGAGCCTTCTTTGCCGGAATCAGTATTCTTGTCTGCAATTATTATCAGTCTTGTGAGAAGCTGAAAGCCCCCTTTTTAATTGAAACCATGCGCGGCTTTGCAGTACTGATTCCCTGCACGCTGCTGTTCTCAAATTTTGGGCTGGAGAATTTCTGGTGGCTGTTTCCCATTACAGAGATTGGCACAGTGGTCTTGTTCCTTCTCTGGAAAAGGATTCGGAATTATCGTGTGGAGGAAGAAGGCGTGGAGCGAGTTTACCAGTACACCATAGAGGGCGGCATAACCGATTTGACAGAGCTGTGCGAGGGTCTGGAGCGTTTCTGCGAACAGTGGGAGGCAAGTGTGACGCAGCAGTACTTTGTCGTTATGGCTGCAGAGGAACTGGGACTGGCGATTTTGACCCACGGCCTTTATGAAGAGGCGGAAGGATATATTCAGGTGACGGTTGTGGCAACCGAGGAGGGCAAATTTAAACTGCATTTAAGAGACAATGCTTTGAAGTTCAATCCTTTTTCTATGGAAACTCAGAGGCTGGACGCCGAAGAGGGAGTTAATCTGGATGCAATGGGGATTTTGGTGCTGAAGGAGAAGGCAGAGGAGTTTTATTACCAACGTTACCAGGGATTTAATTCTCTGGTGGTTACTATTTGACAAAAAGAGGCATATTGTATGAAAATCGTATATTTTGGAACCGACGTATTTTTGTCCTGTTTTCTGTATTTTGCAGAGCATCACCAAATATTAGGGCTGTACACCTACCATAACGATGAGGATTATTTTACGGAGTATTCGATTGTCAGGGAAGCAAAGAGAATGGGGATTCCTGTGCATTATGAAGATATGACTAAGGAAGAGACCTGCAGATATTTTCTGGAGCAGGGATGTCAGCTTTTTTTTGTGGCAGAATATAACCGGATACTGCCAGTTCCTGAGGGACTTGACAGCTTTAGAGGGATCAATCTCCACAGCTCTCTTCTGCCTGTTGGAAGAAGCTATTATCCGATAGAGGCCGCTATGGAACGGGATATAAAAAGGTCTGGGGTAACGATGCACAAAATAAGCCCCAGCCTGGATGCAGGCGATATTTTAGACAGTTATCCATTAGAAATATCTGAGGAGATGGACAGCGTGGACGTTTACCTGGGGTGCGGCCTGGGAGCAGAGTCCATGGCGCGCAGAATGATGGAGGATTTTGAGGCCTCCTGGAACAAAGCCAGGACTCAGAAAACGGACAAAAAGTATCCTTATTGGAAACGGCCGTCTGAGGAAAAGCTGACAATTACTCATGAGATAACTACAGTCCAGGCTTTGGATTGCTTTCGGCGCTATAACCAACTGACCCAGGTGATTTTGGAAAATCGCGCCTATTACATAAGAGCTATGGACACAGGCACAGCATTTTTAAAAGAGGACGTGATTCTGATAAAGGGCGATCAGATTTTGTATCGGGTAACAGACGGACATCTTCGTCTGATTCTTCACACAGAAAGAGGGATAGGTGATGAGACGTAGGGAGTGGAAATTTCGGTTGCAGCCAAAGCTTTTGTTAGGACTTGTGGTGATGGCGGTGGTGCTGCTTTTGTCTCTTACGATCGTGGTGGTGACGTTGTACCGCAGCCAGATGGAAGAGCTGTATGGAAACATTGCATTTAATGAGGCGGAGATTGCGGCCCAGGTGATTGACGGAGATTCCATTCTCCGGTATTATTCCACAGGCCAGAAGGACCAGTATTATGAGGAGATACACAGCTACCTGCTTTTGGTAAAGCAGAAAATGGGTCTGAACTATTTCTATGTGGTAGTTCCAGAGGAAGATATGATGGTTTATATCTGGGACTCAGGGACAGAGGGGGAAGACGGAGTCTGTGATTTGCTGGACACAGATGAATACTATGGCGGCGGTTATGAGCTTATGCACAATGCGTTTTCTGTGAATCCAGAGAGGAATATTTTAGTGACTCAAAATGCAGAGTACGGATATCTTGCATCTGCCTATGTTCCCATTATGGATTCCAGCGGAAATCCGGCTGCCCTTGCCAGTGTGGATATTTCCATGGAGAAGATTAACAGGAATATTTTCCGCTTTGTAGCCGCGGCTGTGTCTGTATCCTGTCTGGTACTGCTTGTGTCTGTGGTGGCGTACTATTTCTATGTCCGCCGTATGGTAATTCGGCCTGTGGCGGTTCTGCACAGCGCAGCGACAAAGCTGGTGAAGAATGATATGGAGGCCTTGGAGAATTTTTCCATTGACATTCATTCTGGGGATGAGTTTGAAGAGCTGGCAGGAGCTTTTCAGTATATGACAGTAGAGTTGTCAGAGTATATTAAAAATCTGACAGAGGTTACGGCGGAGAAGGAGCGGATCGGCGCAGAATTGGATGTGGCGGCTCATATTCAGTCTTCTATGCTGCCTTGTATTTTTCCGGCCTTTCCAGGCAGAAAAGAGTTTCAGGTATATGCAACTATGAATCCTGCAAAGGAAGTTGGCGGCGACTTCTATGACTTCTTTATGGTGGATGACAAACATTTGGCTGTGGTTATGGCGGATGTGTCAGGAAAGGGGGTTCCGGCCGCCCTGTTTATGGTAATTGGTAAGACGTTAATTAAGGATCACACAAAGCCTGGGAGCACTTTAGACCAGGTATTTTCGGATGTCAATAATCTGTTGTGTGATTCCAACAGCGAGGATCTGTTTATTACTGCGTTTGAAGGGGTGCTGGATCTGGAAACAGGAAGATTTTGCTATGTGAACGCAGGCCATGAGATACCGTATCTGTGCAGAGCTGGGGAAAGCTTTGAACCTTACAAGGTTTCTCCTGGATTTGTGCTGGCTGGGATTGAGAATATGCAGTACAAAGAAGGGGAATTTCATCTCCAGGCAGGAGACCGGATTTTCCTTTACACAGACGGGATTCCGGAAGCAACGAATGCAGAGAATGAGCAGTACGGAAGCCAGCGCTTAGAGATGGCGTTAAATCTTAATAAGGATTCGGAGCCCAAGAAGCTGCTTGCCCAGATTAAGGCGGATATGGACCAGTTTGTTGGAGAGGCGCCTCAGTTTGATGATATTACCATGCTCTGTCTGGAATATTGGGGGGATACTTTATAAGGTAATTGTTACTTTTCACGGGATGGGGGCTACCGTTCACGGGTGAGTCCCCCCGTGAAAAGTAACGATTTATTACCCAGTATAAAAATCTCTCAGGAAGTCCTTGATTTTTTAATGAGGATGTGTTAGACTTGATTTTGCTTAAAAAGGCAAATGTGGATGGGTTCCCGAGTGGCCAAAGGGGGCAGACTGTAAATCTGTTGCGACACGCTTCGATGGTTCGAATCCATCTCCATCCATTGAATAAGTCAATGTGCTTATTGCAAGCCGTAGTGGCGGAACAGGCAGACGCACAGGACTTAAAATCCTGCGGGACTAATCTCCCGTGCCGGTTCGATTCCGGCCTGCGGCATGTAAGAGACCTTGAGTTTTCATAATGTCATTAACTTAAGGAAAAGAACAATACCAGATAGCTTTACATCCATCTGCGGAGGAAAGCTATCTGGTATTGTTCTGAAAATCAATTCTGATATTTGAGGCTATTCTACTATATTTATTATTCAATAGGTTCCCATGTTCTATGACTTTTCTGATCAATAGGTTCTCTTATGCGTATTTGAATATTTTCCCGTAAGGCTTGTCTGAAGCTCCAGGTCTGTGATGAGTCTGATTGGTGTACATGGTAACTCGCCTTTCTCTGATGAAAAATTGTTTGGTTGCAACAAAAAAAGTGCCAAAAAACCGTCACTTGTCGGCATGGTTTTTCTGACACTCATTTCAATCATGAACAGCGTGTGCATGTATGCTCCTGGCATATCCTGATGAGAAGCACAAAAATCAATTACAAATACATCTTAACACAATATATAGAAGGGTGGGGCAGATGGACAGTTCCGGCCTATTTGTCATCATAGTGCCCTTTACACTGGGTTACGGTGATGCTTTCTTTGCTGACCCTGTAGACGAGCCTGTCTCTATCGTTGATCCGCCTGCTCCATTCCCCCTCAGGGCTGTTTTTCAGCGGCTCAGGCTTTCCTTCACCGGCGTAGGGCTCACGCTGGATGGACTTGAGGAGGCTGTTTATCTTTTTCAGGGTCTTTTTATCTTGCGACTGCCAGTAGAGGTATTCCTCCCATGCGTCCTCGGCAAATGTGATCTTACTCACGCTCCATAGCCTCCAGTTCTTCCATTGTCTTTACGACCACCTGCCCGTTCCTGACCTGCTGGTCCGCTTTCCTTAGCTGCTCCATGTTGGAATCTAAGTAGAATGGGTCCAGGGGAGCTGCCACCTCGAAAGGGATTCGGCGGTCCCGTAGCGCTTTCTTTGCGTAGATCATGAAAAAGGTGGTGAGGTTCATCCCCATTTCATCGCACATCTCATCAAGCTGCCGTTTCATTTCATCATCAAATCGTAAGCTTACCGTAGTCATGCTGTCACTTCCTTGTATAATGTATTTAGGTTGTTCAAGGGATACCTATAAACCCTCAGACCTG
>CAJTUV010000010.1 GCA_910579515.1 uncultured Hungatella sp. | reverse complement strand
GAGAAACGAGGTTCCAGATACCTTCGGTATGCCCTTTACAACGCCACTAAGTATGTCTGCCATTGGGATGAATCCTTCGGAACCTATCTTGAGAAGAAACGCTCCGAAGGCAAACATTACAATGTTGCATTATCTCATGCCACAAAAAAGCTTGTGCGGCTGATTTTCGCAATGGAAAAATCAAGACGGGCATACATACCAGTTCCTTAACTTGTTCTGTAAATTTCTCCTTTTAGAGCACCTGTAAAGATGCTCTTATTGTCATGCAGTTTTCAAAGTTCCAATGTATCTGAAATGCCTTCCGGCAATTCATTCGAAAAATTTTATTTTAGACTTGACTTTTAATAGTTAGTCTCCATTTATTTTTTAGCATAGGCGCTGGGAGTCAGGCCAGTGCTTTTTTTAAAGATTTGACTGAAATACTGGGGGTTATTGCCGCAGCCCACCTGTTGAGCTACCCACTGAATCTGTCCTGCGTGGCCTTCTGATAAAAGCTGTTTGGCCTTTTGAATCCGAACGTTGGACAGGTAATGGGAAAATTTTTGATTCGTCTCTTTAATAAAACGTTTGCTTACATAATCCACATTCATAAACAGATGAGTTTCTGCAATCCATTTTAAGGTCAGATTAGGATTGTCAATATTGTCTTCAACATACTGCATGACGTCTTCAATCAAAGGGCTGTGGTTTCTGGCGCTTTCAGAAGAGTGCTCTGCCATTGCGCTGATTTTTTCCAAAATCATTTTGCAAAGAATTTCAGGATCGGTTTGCTGATTTAGCAGCATCAAAAACTCTGTAGTGTCGATTGGCGGATAATTTCCTTCCGCCGTCAGCTTGATAATCATACTGGACCCTACCTGTCGGATAAAGTCAGGACTGGAGATTCCCTCCAGATTGTGCCTGATCTCTCCCAGCTGTATTTGAAAATTCTGAAAATCATCTTTTAATAACAATGCCGCAAGCTCATCCATTCTTGTAATAACGCTTTTATAATTACAGATAGGTACAGGGCGGATTCCGTTCATAAAGTAGATGACTCCGTATCGTTTTACTTTACTTATCGCCATTTCCAAGAGAGAGGACAGGTTGGAAAAGGAGACTCTGCGGTATTGCTGGACACAGTCTGTTTCGTTGTCTGGATAGAGAGAACAAAAAAATGCATCCATATCTTCATAGGAAACCTGATAACTCTCAAAAAAGAGCAGAAGGGTATTCTTTACATAGAGGCTGTAAACTGTGATGCTGGGCGCCTGCTTTTTCATATATAAATACACTTTATTTAAAACGTCATTCAAGTGCCCTTCTTCCAGAAAATATAAAAAGCATAATTCATAGTTGGTATTGTAAAAGTCCATAAATCCAGAATAGGCTTCCAGGGATGGGCAGAAATCTCCGGAAAGAAACATCCATTCATGGATAATATTGGACAACAGACTGTAATGGAGATTCGAAATTAAAGACTTCTGGCGGTTCTGCATGTCCCGAAAGGCCTTCTGGTGATAATGCTCCTGGATCACATCTTTAATGCTGTCAATGATCTGTTCTTCATTACAAGGCTTTAAAAGATAATGGTGAACCCGATATCGCATAGCCTGCTTCGCGTATTCAAATTCCCCAAAGCCTGAAAGGAGAATAAACTGAATGTTTAAATCTGTCTGAGAAATTCGTTCAATCAAATCCAGCCCAGACAGGCCGGGCATCCGGATATCGGTTAAGACAATATCTGGACACTCGTCCAGTATCATGTTATATGCCTCAATTCCGTCACTGCACAGGCCGATCAACTCAATGCCTAAACTACTCCAGTTAATCAGGGTGGAAATAGATTCTCGGATGATTCTCTCATCATCGGCAATAATCAGTTTTAACATCCAGCCCCTCCTTTCTTTTCATTTGTCAAAGGGAACATCAGGCGGGCAACAGCCAGTTCTCCCTCATTATAAAGTTCTATACCATAGGCTTCTCCAAAAGTTATTTGCATTCGGTTCTGAATATTTAAAAGGCCAATGCCAAATCCATGAGGCTCTACTTCATGAGTTTTCAATTTTTCTAAGAGATTTTCTTCGAAAGAAGAGCCGTTATTTTTGATGTATACATACAAACTCTCATTCTCATAGTCTGTTTCTGCCAGGATTTCAATCAGGCAGCGATCTGTATTTTCCTCCAGACCATAGCGGACAGCATTTTCCACCAAAGGCTGCAGGGAGAGCTTTAATACCAGATGGTTCATCAAGTTTTCTGGAACCAGGATTCGATAGTCAAGCCGTTCCTCATATCGAAATTTTTGGATTGTCATATAACATCGAACAGACTCTAATTCCCTGCGCAAAGAAATTTCTTTGCTCGTCTGATCCAGAGTAAGGCGCAGCAGAGTTCCCAAAGATTCTGCCATAGCGGAAATATCTTTCGACCCGATAATCTTAGCCCTCCAGTTAATGGATTCCAGCGTATTATACAGGAAATGAGGGTTCATCTGATTTTCCAGGGCTTTAAACTGTGCATCCTTAATAAGAATCTGATTTAAGTAGTTCGTTTTGATGAGCTGCTTTACCTCCTCAACCATGTGATCAAATTGTACATGGAGAATTCCCAATTCATCCGTTCTTTTTTGATAATCATATTCTATAGAAGGAGGCTGAGGATTTCCGTTTCCAAAATCGCGTATCTTTTGAAGCAGGGTGTCAAAATGTCTGGTAATGGAACGAATCAGACCAGAGGATAGAAGGAGAGCTGTCAAAACCGAAGTCAATAACAGCGCAAAACATAATATCTGGCCTGTATGGAGAGACGATATAATATCGTCATAAGGGATAATGCAAATATAGTCCCATCCAATTCCGGCTATATGGCTTTTCACATAAAAGAAATCATCTCCAGAAGGAGCGGTAAGGCCATAAGGATTGGGGAATTGCTTTTCATAATCCCAAGAGGCTTCTTTCAATCCTTCAGAGGAAGAATAAATCAGTTTTCCGTTGTCAAACAGAAGATAAGCAGATTCTGCCTGAAGGAATCCTGACCCGGCGGCCTCTGTGATCAGACCGTCCAAATCCACATTGACTACCAGGACTCCAATTTCGTCCAACTGCAGATATTCGGTACGCCTGATGGATTTAACCAGAAACAGACCATACTCTTCTGCATAATCAGAGGCCCATACCGTTGCCCCGCCAGCGTCTCTGGCTTTTTTTAACAGATACTCTTCCACTTCTTTGGGGAGCACATTTCTGGAAAAAGGCAGATATGTGTGGAGAGAAAAATTATCTTGATAAAGTCCCATATAGTTAATGTGATTTTTGCGAAAAGTAAAATAATAGTCAGTTAACGCGGCATACACAGTTCTATAAGCAGTGCTGGCTTCGCGAATCTGATCGGAATCCTTTAAGGTACTCAAACCAGACTGAATGCTGGAATCTGCCAGAAATAAATCGGCCATAGTGTCAAGGGTTTCCAGACAATGATTCATTCCCGTGGAAGAGGCAGACAAGGAAGACGCCGTGGTTTTATATAAGGTTTTATCGTAGCTGGAAGTAATCAGGCGGAGGCTGATGAACGCAGCGGCAGTCATTAGGAAGATGCAGATAAAGACAATCAACTGAATCTTCTTTTGCAGCGACAGATTTCGGATAAATTGTCTCATGTGCACACCCCCCCTGGCCATGTGTGAGTTTGAATCTCTATAGCATTATATACAAAATATGATTGTAACACAATGGCTTCTCAACTATTTGGAAAAAATTACTGTTTTATTTATTAGAATTCGTCGGTTTTATACAAAAACGACTTGGGGCGTCAAAACTATCAAATAAAAAACTATACAGAATATACAATGAACTCGCTTTTTTAAACCCATAAATCGGTTTTCAGTAATTTACAAAGATTTAGGAATGGGATATAATCAAAACACTTCATCAATTAATAAGGAGGAATTTATTATGAAGAAAAAAATTGCATTGTTGATGGCGTGTGCTATGACTGTAGCATCCCTGGCAGGGTGTGGGGGCGGTTCTGGAAGCGGCACAACGAATACCACAGCGGCGGCAGGCAGCGAGACCACGGCGGCAGCAAACGGTGAGACAAAAGCGGCAGCAGGCGGCGAGACCAGCCTGGTTATGTACTGGTGGGGCAATCAGGTTCGTAATGAGAGAACCCAGGCTGCTCTGGATAAATATTGTGAGTTAAATCCCGGCATTTCCATTGACGGACAGTTTGCAGAGTGGAATGACTACTGGAATAAACTGGCGACTATGGCAGCAGGACAGGCGATTCCGGATGTTCTCCAGATGGATTATATGTATGTTGACCAGTATGCTAAGAGCAACCTTCTGGTAGACTTAAAGCCATACATTGATAACGGTACTCTGGATGTCTCCGATATTTCTGAGAATACCATCGCTTCTGGTACGGTAGACGGTGGAGTTTACGCGATTGCAGCGGGAATTAACTCCCCAGCTCTTCTTTACAATAAGACCTTGTTGGATGCCAACGGCATTACCATCAAAGACAACATGACAATGGATGAATTCTATGCACTGTGCAAAGAGATATTTGAGAAGACAGGTGTGAAGACAGACATTGCCTATGGTATTGCAAACTCCTGGAGCGAGTACTTTATGAGATCCTATGACATTGTTCCATTTGGCGACAAGTGCATGAATGGTACAGAAGCAGACTGGATTCATTTCTTTGAGATGTATACCAAAGGTCTTGAAGAGGGATGGATGTTAGAGCCAGCCGTATTTGCGGAGATTACTCTTGGCTCTGTAGAGCAGACTCCTATGGTATACAACTCTACTCCAGCAACACAGTCCTGGTGTGAGTTCTACAACTCTAACCAGCTGGCAGCTATGCAGAATGCAGCTCCTGAAGGTATGGAGATAGGAATCACTACCTGGCCGGCTCCAGATCCAAAGAAATCCGGTTACTTAAAGTCCAGCCAGTTCTTCTCTGTTGGTGTTCATACAAAGAATGAAGAAGAAGCAGTTAAGGTTCTGGATTTCATGATCAACTCCTCTGACGCCAATAACATTTTGTTGGGCGAGAGAGGTGTTCCGGCTCCAACTGATATTGCAGAAGAAGTTGCTCCGCAGTTAAGTGAAATTGATCAGAAGGTTACTGCATTCATCAATGATGTTGTGACTCCAAACAGCTCTCCAATTAACCCTCCACAGCCAGACGGCGCAAGCGAGGTGTATGATCTGATGAATCGTACCATTGAAAAGGTTTGCTATGGACAGTTAGACGCAGCTGCAGCAGCTGCAGAATTCCTTGCAGAGGCTAACAAGATTATGGCAGCCAAATAAAACTTTAGACATATGATAGGGGATGGAAGAAGGGGGCAGAGGTTCTCTGCTCCCTTCTTGGTTAAAACGTGTACTCTTAAAATCTCACAAATTCGGACACAGAGAGACTTTAGGAGTACATAAAAACGATAAAGGAGGTTTACACATGAAGGGGAAGAAGAACCTGACCTTTAAACAGTTTCTGTGTAAGGAAAGCGTAGCAGGAGTTGTATTTTGCTCTCCGTTTATTATTGGCTTTCTGATGTTCATGATTGTTCCTATGGGGATTTCGCTTTACTATTCGTTCTGTGATTACAACATTCTGACGCCGGCTGTATTCTCAGGCGCGAAGAATTACATTAAGATGTTTACAGATGATGAAGTATTCTGGCAGACCATTGGCGTTACCTTCTATTTTGCTTTGGTTTCCGTTCCGCTTCGTCTGATTTTCGCTTTGATTGTTGCAATGATTCTTTTAAAAACGACAAAAGCCACCGGTTTTTATCGCGCCGCATACTATTTGCCTTCCATCATCGGCGGTTCTGTAGCAGTAGCCGTATTGTGGAAAAGAATGTGGGCTACAGATGGTGTTATTAATACATTACTGAATGCCATTGGCATTGAGACCAGCTTTGCATGGCTGGGGAATACCAGCACGGCGATCTGGGTTCTGATCGTTCTGGCTGTATGGCAGTTCGGTTCTTCCATGTTGATTTTTTTGTCTGCCCTTAAGCAGATTCCGGCTTCTCTTTATGAGGCGGCTACTGTGGATGGAGCGAACAAATGGCAGCAGTTCTGGAAAGTGACTCTGCCTCTTTTGACGCCGAATATTTTCTTTAATCTGGTTATGCAGATGATTAACGGCTTTTTGGCGTTTACGCAGTGTTTTATTATCACACAGGGTAAACCGCTTAACTCTACCTTATTCTATACTGTGTATATGTACCAGCAGTCCTTTGAGTTCTACAATACTGGTTATGGTGCTGCCCTGGCATGGATTATGCTGGCAATCATTGGACTTATTACTTTGGTGCTGTTTGCAACCAAAAAATTCTGGGTTTATGAAGGGGGGTTCTAAACTATGGGTATGTCAACAAAACGAACAATCGGAAAGATCGTCTATCATGTGTTGGTATGTGGTTTAGGACTGGTTATGATTTATCCTCTGGTGTGGATGATTATGAGCTCCTTTAAACCCACGCAGACCATATTTACAACGGCGAATCAGTTGATTCCATCAAAGTTTGTATTGGAAAATTACGCCAATGGCTGGAAGGGATTTGCAAAGATTTCATTTGGCATTTTCTTTAAAAATTCTTTGTTTATTTCCATCATTGCAACCATGGGTACTCTGATATCATCTGCTCTGGTAGCATTTGGATTTTCCAGATGTAAATTTTTTGGAAAGAGGATTCTCTTTGTGGCTATGCTGCTTTCTATGATGCTTCCTGCACAGGTTTTGATGATTCCTCAGTATCTGTGGTATCAGAAGCTTGGCTGGGTTGGTTCCTACAAGCCCCTGATTTTGCCATATTTCTTTGCGATCCAGGGATTCTTCGTATATCAGATTACTAACTTTATTGATGGTATTCCAAGGGAACTGGATGAGGCAGCTAAAATCGACGGATGTTCCTACTACAGCATTTTCTTCCGCATTATTTTGCCGTTGACTACACCAGCGTTGATTACATCCACAATTTTCTCCTTTATGTGGCGATGGGATGATTTCTTATCTGCATTGCTGTATATTAATGAATCTGCCAAATATCCGGTCAGCTTGGCTTTGAAGCTGTTCTGTGACCCGGGTTCTTCTTCTGATTACGGCGCCATGTTCGCTATGGCTACCATATCAATTATGCCGGCAGTTATCATGTTTATCTGTCTGCAAAAGTATTTGGTAGAGGGTATCAGCACTTCCGGTTTGAAGGGATAAAAAGATACATAAAAAAGGGGGTTGCCATGAGCAGCCCCTTTACTTCGTCTTTTCCAGTTTATGTAATTCTAACTCTTCTCGCTTTTCATCGTCTTCTTTTTCCACCTTAATCTCCCAATGAATCAGGAATGTCAGAGCTGCCCGCAGAGCGATGATAGCGGCTACCGTAGCGATTTCGCTTAAGTCTCGGACTACCACAGTACGGAGGATCTCGCTTCCTAACTTAAACTCCAATCCCAAGGCCATGCCTGTGGCCAGGTTTAAACGGATGGACGGATTGTGTTTTATATAATCTATAATGCCTTTCACACCAGAGATAATAATAACAAAAACACCTACAATCTCAAAAAGCAGAATTGTAATATCCACTACATAACGCAGCAGTTCTTCCAGTATAACATACATCATCTTCATAATCAGTTTGATTTAACCTCTTTCCATAAGTTATTGTAAATCGTATCAACCTCATCGCCCAGAAATTGAAACACCTCACAGTTTTCAAGAGAATCCAAATCAGGAAAGACTGCTTTATTGTTTTGCAGCTCTTCATCTAGCAGTTCGAAAGCTCCCTTGTTGGGGGTAGGGTAGGTGATATACTCAAAGTTCATTTTCGCAATTTCAGGGCGGCATAAAAAGTCAATCCATTTTTCTGCATTTTCCTTATTTTTTGCATTTGCTGGTATTACCCAGGAATCAATCCATACGTTTGTCCCTTCCTCAGGAATCACGTATTCCAGGTTGTAATCCAGCCCCAGATTTTCAACCTCTTCTTGTATGTAAAGCATCTCACCGGAATAGATGACGCCTATGGCGGCTTCACCGCCAATCATCTTATCTCTGACCTGGTCGATTACATATGCCTGAACCAAAGGTTTTTGCTGAACCAGGAGTTCTTTGGCTTCTGTGAGTTGGGCTTCATCTGTAGAATTCATGGAATATCCCAAAGACTTTAAAGCTACCATAAAGGCGTCCCGAACGCTGTCCTGCATGAGAATCTCTCCACTGAATTTTTCATCCCATAAATCAGACCATTTTGTAGGAATATCTTCAGGCGCTACCATGCTTGTATTATACAAAATGCCTACCGTACCCCAGCAGTAGGGAACAGAATACTTGTTATCAGGGTCAAAGGCTTTCGAACGCTCTATGTACTCAGGGTCAATTTCAGAGACATTGGGGATGTTGTCAAAGTTAAGCTCTGCAAGAAGATTATTTTCCATCATTTTTTGAATCATGTAGTCGGACGGGCACACCGCATCATAGGTGACGCCGCCAGCTTCAATAACTGGGTACATCTCTTCGTTCGTCTCGAACATGTCATAAATTACCTTAATCCCCGTTTCCTCTTCGAACATGGCGATAACCTCTTCGTCAATGTACTCGCCCCAGTTGTAGACATACAGCTCCCCTGCCTCCTCAGACTGGGCGCCAGCCTTTCCGCTGCAGCCGCCAAGAATGGAAGCGGCTCCTAACACAACGGCAAGGGACAGGGCAAAACAATGCTTTTTCATATCATTTCTCCTCCTTTTTTGTGATTTGGTGCAAAATTGGTGATGATCAACAACACCAATACGGTAACAAAAATAATACTAGATAAAGCGTACATAGAAGGCTTGATTCCACGTCTTACCTCACTGTAAATCAAGGTGGACAAGGTATTGATTCCGGCTCCTCTTGTAAAATGGGTGATAATAAAATCATCCAGGGACATGGTGAATGCCAGAAGAAAGCCTGATAAAACACCTGGAAGAATATCTGGAAATACTACCTTGAAAAATGCATAAAGCGGTGAAGCGCCCAAATCCAGGGCAGCCTCATAGGTACTTTTGCTGGTCTGCTTTAATTTTGGCATGACACTTAAAATCACATAGGGAATATTAAACGTTATATGCGCAATTAAAATGGTTTGGAAACCAAGGGAAATTCCAAAGGCGATAAAAGCCAGCATAAGAGAAATACCAGTGACGATATCTGCATTCAGCATGGGGATATTGGTGATTCCCATAATGATCGTCTTGGTTGTCTTTTTCATGGAGTTGATAGCAATAGCGGCGGCAGTGCCGATCACTGTAGCAATCAGGGAAGAAGCAAAGGCAATAAAAAGCGTATTGGTCAGTGCATCGATGGTAGCAGAACTTTCAAACATTTCCAGATACCATTTGAGGGTAAAACCACCCCACTGAGTACGGGACTTCGAATTGTTGAAAGAAAGGACTGCCATGGTTGCGATGGGCGCATAAAGGAAAATCAGGATAATTACCAGATAAAAGTTTTCCACAACGCGTTTAAGGCTGTCTTTGGTTCGTTTCATCAGAATGCAGTACCCTCCCCGTTTTTATCATATTTGGCTATGAGCGCCATGCTGATTAAAATAAAGATCATCAACACGAGAGACAAGCCAGACCCCAGATTCCAGTTACTTCCTCTGGTAAATTCCTGCTCAATGACGTTGCCGATCAGCAGAATTTTGCTTCCGCCTAAAAGGTTAGAGATAACGAAAGTGGTCAGGGCAGGCACAAACACCATGGTAATACCGCTGATAATGCCCGGAACGCTTAAAGGGAACCAAATGCGGATCAGGGTCTGAAAGAAATTGGCTCCTAAATCCTGAGCTGCATTGATGGTATTGTCATCAATTTTACAGAGTACATTATAAATAGGAAGCACCATAAAGGGCAGAAAATTGTACACCATACCCAAGATGATGGCTCCAGGCGTATTGATCAGAGACTGGGCCGGTAAATGGAGAAACGACAAAATACCGTTAATGACGCCGTTTTTCTCCAGTAAGGTCTGCCAGGCCAGGGTTCTAAGCAGGAAATTCATCCACATAGGTAGGATAAAGATAAATACTACAAAACTTCCTTTTCCAATATTGCGTTTGCGCAGAATCATGGCTAAAGGGTAGGCCAGAACGAGGCAGAAAACGGTGCTTACCAAGGACAGGCCTAGGGACAGCCACAGGGCTTTTCGATGCTCTGGCGTGGCAATCGCTAATATATTTTCCAGAGTGAACACACCTTCTTTGTCTGTAAGTCCATAAAAAACAATCAACGCAAGAGGAATGATGGTAAAACCGATCATCCATAACAGGTATGGACCAGATAAAAGTTTTTTACTCATTGACTCCTTGAGCCTCCTCGTCCTCGGAAGTTGGTTTATTCATAATCTGAATATCAAAGGGATCTACCCGAAGGCCCACTGCTTTCCCTACAGGACACAGATCCGTGCTGTGAATCAGCCATTCAAAACCATTTGGAGTGGTGACCTCCATTTCATAATGGACCCCTTTAAAGATCAGATGAGTACAGACGCCCTGTAATGTCCCTTCTTCGGGAGGCACCAGATCAATATCCTCTGGACGAATCACTACGTCTACAGGCACATGGCTCCCAAAGCCTTTGTCTACACAGGCAAATTTTGCGCCGAAAATCTCTACCAGCTCATCCTGAAGCATAATGCCTGGCACAATGTTGCTTTCTCCTATAAAATCTGCAACAAATGCGTTTTCTGGCTCATTGTAAATCTGCTCTGGAGTTCCCATCTGCTGAATGTAGCCCTGGTTCATGACCACAATCGTATCAGACATGGTCAGAGCTTCTTCCTGATCATGGGTTACATAGATAAAGGTGATGCCTAACTCATTTTTCAGACGGATTAATTCATACTGCATGTCCTGACGCAGCTTTAAGTCCAGGGCGCCAAGGGGCTCGTCTAAGAGGAGAACTCTGGGTTCGTTGACAATGGCTCTGGCTATTGCGATACGCTGCTGCTGACCTCCGCTTAAGGAATCCACACTGCGTTTTTCATATCCGTCTAAATTCACAAGTTTTAAAGCATATTTAATTTTGTCATCAATATAGGATTTAGACTTACCTTTGATTTTCAGCCCAAATGCGATATTTTCCTGAATATTCATGTGGGTAAATAATGCGTATTTCTGGAATACGGTGTTTAATTGCCGTTTGTTTGGAGGCAGACTTGAGATATCCTGGCCGTCAAAAATGATTTTTCCAGTATCTGCATGTTCAAAACCACCGATGATTCGCAGTGTGGTAGTTTTTCCACAACCGCTGGGACCAAGTAATGTGACGAACGTGTTCTCCTTAACAGAAAGATTTAAGTCATCCAGCACTAAGGCGTTATCAAAGCTTTTAGAGACGTTAAGTAAATCAATCAATGACTGACCCATGTTAAGTTTCCTCCTGAGATTAAAAACTTGGCGGAGTGGTAACCCAAAGAAGGATAGCTCCTGCCTTGCTTGTCAGATAGTGCTTTTTGTCTGGAGTAAAATAGAAGGATTCTCCCTTTTTTGCACGATAAATCTGGCTTCCTAAATGGATGGTAACGCTGCCCTGGAGAATATATCCGAATTCTTCTCCCTCATGGGGATTGTCTGGATAGGTTTCTCCCCCTGCCTCCAGAGTTAAAAGAATAGGCTCCATCATATTCTTCTGGGCGTTGGGTATGATCCATTTAATTTCATTTTTTAGCTCTGCGTCATATTTTTCAAAATAGTCTGATTTTTCGAATACAATCTGTTCCTCTGAAGCTTCTGTAAAAAAATCGGCAGTGGAGGCGCCCAGGCATTGTAAAATATCCATTAAAGTGGCAATGGAAGGGGAGGTTAAATTCCGTTCCACCTGGGAGATAAATCCCTTAGAAAGTTCAGCTCTGTCAGCCAGTTCTTCCTGTGTTAATCCCTTTAGGATACGCAGTTCCTTTAACTTTAACCCAATATCCATAGCCGCCTCCTTAGCTTCAGATAATTTAATGACAATAATCAAAAAGTTTAGTAATAATAAACACGACGCAAAATCCATTATACAGAAAAATATAGGACTGTCAATAGATTTTTTGATAAAGATGTGTTATGATAAAGACAGTTGCTGTTCACAGTGAAAAAACAAATGTAAGAATCAGGAGGATAGTACAAGTGAAAGAGATGTATATGGCTTATGTAGGTTCTTACTCCTATACGGGAAGCGCAAAAGGCATAACGGTTTACGACGTAGATGTGGAGAAGGGAATTTTTAAAAAGAGATGTGAAACAGAGGTTGATAATTCTTCTTATCTGGTAGCATCGCCAGACGGAAAGGTACTGTATTCTATTGCGGATGAAGGCGTTGTGTCATACAAAATTCATGAAAATGGAAGCATTACAAAGATGAATACGGCAAATATCCGAGGGATGAGGGGATGCCAGATGTCTTTAGATCCAGAGGGGAGATATCTGTTCATCGCGGGTTACCATGATGGAAAAGCTACTGTGATGAATCTGAATCCAGATGGGAGCATTGGAGGAATCGCAGCAGGAATTTATCATAAAGGCCTTGGAAGCGTGGCAGAGCGTATGTTTCGTCCCCATGTCACCTGCGTTCGTATGACGCCGGATAATGAGTATATTATGGTTGCGGATGTTGGCGTAGACCAGGTAAAGGTATATCGCCTAAGTGAGTCGAAAGATGCTTTGATTTTAGTAGATACGATTCCATGTGATTTAGAGTCTGCGCCCAGACACTTTTTATTTAGCTCTGATGGAAAGTATATGTATCTGATGTATGAAGTGAAAAATGTGATTGATGTGTATACTTACGAAACGGGCTTTCGGGTGCCGAAAGTGGAGAAGATTCAAACCATTTCCACCACAGATGGAAGTGGAGAGATCCAGATGACAGCCGCATGCGCGATTCGTTTTTCACAGGATGAGCAGCATTTGTACTGTACCAATGCAGGGGATGATACGATCAGTGTCTATAATAGAGATCCGGAGACAGGACTTTTGGAGATGTCCTGCTGTCTGCCTGTAAGCGGAGAGTATCCGAAGGATGTGGCGGTTTTTCCAGACGATAATCATGTCGCCTCTATTAACCATGAGACAGGAAGCATTACTTTCTTTAGGGTAGATCATGAAAAAGGTCTTTTAGTCATGTGTGCAAATCCGGTACATGTGGATGAGCCCAACTGCTGTGTCCTGGTAAAGGTAGGAGGTTGATGCATGGCAGGGTCCTCATGGGGAAAACTACTTACAATGACTACCTGGGGAGAATCCCACGGTAAGGGCGTGGGTGTTGTGGTGGACGGATGCCCTGCTGGGATGGAACTATGTGAAGCGGATATTCAAAAGTATCTCAACAGAAGAAAACCGGGACAGAATCAGTTTACCACCAAGCGTCAGGAGAGCGATGCGGTGGAGATTTTGTCTGGCATATTTGAAGGAAAGACCACAGGGACGCCTATTTCCCTCCTGGTAAAAAATACAGACCAAAGATCTCATGATTACGGTGAAATTATGGATATTTACCGGCCCGGACACGCAGACTATACCTTTGATGAGAAGTATGGGTTTCGTGATTACCGGGGCGGCGGAAGGTCTTCTGGACGGGAAACGATCGGACGGGTGGCGGCAGGCGCTGTCAGTGCAAAACTGCTAAAAGGATTGGGGATTGAAGTTTTAGCCTTTGTCCGTTCTGTGGGGCCTGTGGAAATAGATGAGACCAGGTTTGATAAAAGCGAGATTGAACGGAACCGAGTCTGTATGCCGGATGCTGTGGCGGCTGCCAGAGCAGAAGAGTATTTGGAAAAGCTGATGGAGAAGAAAGACTCATCAGGCGGCGTGGTGGAATGTGTCGTGACTGGGATGCCTGTGGGAATTGGTGAACCGGTATTTGAAAAATTGGATGCCAGGCTTGCCCAGGCAGTTATGTCCATCGGAGCTGTGAAAGGCGTGGAGATTGGAGACGGTTTTCTGGCGGCCAAAAGCGTGGGAACAGTAAATAACGACGGGTTTAAAATGGAAAAAAAACCTGTGAAAACGACGAATCACTCTGGCGGAGTTTTGGGCGGTCTCAGCGACGGAAGCGCTATTGTGCTGCGGGCTGCTTTTAAACCTACGCCATCCATTGCTGTTCTTCAAAAAACGGTCACAAGGCAGGGAAAAGAAGTGGAGACCATGATTCGGGGACGCCATGATCCGATTATTGCGCCCAGAGCGGCAGTGGTGGTAGAGGCAATGACTGCTTTTACCATTGCGGATCTGCTTTTGCAAAGCATGACGTCTCGCTTTGACCGGATTCAAAATTTCTTTCAGGACATTGGAAAAGGGGCGAAGGAAGACAGATGGTAAAGATTGCGATTGGAAATGACCATACGGCTCTGGAAATGAAATGTATCATAAAAGAGTATTTAGAGCAAAAAGGATACCAGGTACTGGATTTGGGCACGAATGCCTCAGAAAGCTGTGATTACCCTGTCTATGGGGAGAAGGTGGGAAGAGCGGTAGCTGCAAAAGAGGCAGATTTAGGCATTGCGATTTGCGGTACTGGCGTAGGGATTTCCCTGGCGGCAGGGAAGGTAAAGGGAATCCGTACCTGTGTGTGCAGCGAACCTTATACTGCAAAGCTTTCCAGAATGCATAATGACTCCAATGTATTGGCCTTTGGAGCCAGGGTCATTGGAATTGAAATGGCAAAGATGATAACTGACGCCTGGCTGGAGGCGGAGTTTCAGGGAGGACGCCATCAAAGGCGGGTGGATATGATTCGCAAGATCGAGGAACAGGAATAACGGAGGGCAACATGAAGCACATATTAGTCACAATTCCTGTAGAAGACAGGCATAAGGATTATTTGGAAAACATAGGGCAAGGATGTCAATTCCAGTACACTTCTCCTTTAGCGGCGACGCAAGAGCAGCTGGAGCAGGCAGAAATTATGATTGGAAATGTGTCGCCGGAAAAGTTAAAAAACGCCAAACGGCTGGAGTGGCTTCAGCTTAATTCTGCAGGGGCTGATAATTATTGCAAAGACGGCGTTTTAAAAGAAGGAGTTTTGCTAACCAATGCCACGGGAGCTTACGGCCTTGCAATTTCCGAATATATGGTAGGAATGTCGTTCCTGCTTCAGAATAAGCTTTATCAATATTATGAAAACCAAAGGAATCACCAGTGGAAGGACGAGGGAAATGTGACCTCTGTATATGGTTCTGTGACCCTGGTTGTAGGGCTGGGCGATATTGGCGGGGAATATGCAAAAAGGATGAAGGCATTGGGAAGCTATACCATTGGAGTGCGGAGAACAAAAAGCCAGAAGCCTGAGTACCTGGATGAGCTGTATACAATGGAGAAACTGGATTCTCTGATCCCCAGGGCTGATTTTGTAGCTCTTTCTCTTCCAAACACACCAGCGACCCATCACCTTATGGACGAGAGGCGGCTGCGTCTTATGAAAAGGACTGGTTTTTTGATAAATGTAGGACGGGGAAGCGCCATTGACACAGAGGCTTTATGTAAAGTGCTAAAGGAGGGACATTTGGGCGGCTGTGGGGTGGATGTGACAGACCCAGAGCCATTGCCAGAAGATCATCCGCTGTGGGATATGCCAAGGATGGTAATCACTCCTCATATTTCTGGGCAGTTTCACTTACAGGAAACCTTTGAGAGAATTGTAAAAATTGCAGGGCGTAACCTGGAGAAATTTTTGGCCGGACAGAAAAATGATATGGAGAATTTGGTGGATTTTAAGACCGGTTATCGAAGAAGATAGAAAGGAACATTCCTAAATATGAAACGAGTTGGATTTATCGGAGTTGGAATCATGGGAAAATCTATGGTTCGCAATTTGATGAAAGCAGGGTATGAAGTCTCTATTTATACAAGAACAAAATCCAAGGTAGAGGATGTGATTGGGGAAGGAGCCGGCTGGTGTGATTCTGTGGCAGAGTGCGCCAGGGGAAGAGATGTAGTGATTACGATTGTAGGGTATCCGAAAGATGTGGAGGAGGTGTATTTTGGCGAAAAGGGGATTCTTGCAAATGCAGATAAAGGGGCGTATGTGATTGATATGACCACCACCAGTCCAAGGCTGGCTGTTCGGATTTACGAGGAGGCTTCAAAAGTTGGGCTTCATGCTATCGACGCGCCGGTAACTGGTGGAGACTCTGGAGCAAAAGCAGGAACGTTAACGATTTTGGCAGGCGGGGAGAAAAAAGATTTTGACGCCTGCATTCCGGTATTTGAGGCAATGGGAAAGAACATAAACTATGAGGGAAAAGCAGGAAACGGACAGCACACCAAAATGTGTAACCAGATTGCCATTGCCGGCGCCTTGGCCGGAGCTTGTGAGGCTTTTGTGTATGCGAAAAATGTAGGATTGGACTTAGAAACCTGTTTCGCCTCGATTTCTACTGGAGCGGCAGGCAGCGCACAAATGAGCAACGTAGCTTCCAAGGCATTGAAAGATAATTTTGATCCAGGATTTTTCTTGAAGCATTTTATTAAGGACATGAGCATTGCCAGCGAGGAGGCAAAAGAGGCAAACGCCCAGCTCGAGATTTTGGAAAAAGTGCTTTCCATGTGTAAAGAGCTGGAGGCAGACGGCATGGGCGATTTGGGAACCCAGGCTTTGATACGACATTATAATTGGTAAAAGAGGAGACACGGACGCATGAAAAAACTGATTTCCTGGAATGTGAACGGACTTCGGGCCTGCGTGGGAAAAGGGTTTTTGGAGTATTTTCGGGAAGTAAACGCGGATGTTTTCTGTATTCAGGAAAGCAAACTGCAAGATGGCCAGATTGAATTAGAGCTGGAGGGATATTATCAGTATTGGAATTACGCAGAGAAGAAAGGCTATTCGGGGGTAGCTCTTTTTACAAAGGAAGAGCCATTATCTGTAGCGTATGGTATGGGCATCGAGGAGCACGACCATGAGGGCAGGATCCTTACAGCAGAATATGAAGATTATTATATTGTGACCTGCTATACGCCCAATTCTCAGAGCGAATTGGCAAGGCTCCCTTATCGCATGAAATGGGAGGATGCATTTCTTGGTTTTTTAAAGGACCTGGAAAAGAAAAAACCAGTGATCTTTTGCGGAGACCTTAATGTGGCCCATAAGGAAATAGATTTAAAGAATCCAAAGACGAATCGAAATAATGCAGGATTTACAGATCAGGAAAGAGAAAAATTTTCCGCGCTAATGGATGCAGGATTTATAGATACGTACCGCTGTTTTTATCCTGAGACGACGGGGGTATATTCTTGGTGGTCTTACCGTTTTAAGGCCAGAGAGAAAAACGCAGGGTGGCGGATTGATTATTTTTGTGTGTCCCAATGTCTGAAAGAACGTTTAATCAGCGCAGCCATTCACACAGAGGTGCAGGGGTCTGACCACTGCCCTGTGGAACTGGTTGTATCGTGAACAGGGTGTAGCAAACGGCAGATGTTACAGCAGCTGCATGGCAAAACTGTAACCAGAAGACAGGTGGAGGTAAGAGTGAAGCATTTAAGAGTTGTGACAGAAGAGAGTGGGAGATTTCCCATGGGACTTACCGTAACAAAAAAGGGACTTCATATTTCAGTGAATTGGCCAGGAGAAAGTTGTAGTCTGGTGTTATTTGAAAAAGGGGCAAAAGAGCCATGTATGAAATTTGCCATGGATAAAAGGAACCGTGTGGGGGAGGTATGGAATTTAACTCTGGAATCAGACGGTACATTTCCGGCCAATCTGGAATATTGCTTTGAGATGGATGGAATTTTGGCTGCAGACCCCTATGGCCGTGCTATTTTAGGATGGGAACAGTGGGGGGATTTGGAAAATATTCACAGAGAGCTCCATTCTCCTGTGTGGGAATCAAGGTTTGACTGGGAGGGAGACGTTTGGCCAGAGATTCCCTTTGAAGACTGTGTGATTTATCATGCTCATATCAGAGGACTGACAAAACACGCGTCTTCCAGAGTCAGGGAGAAGGGGACTTTCAGGGCCGTAATGGACAAGATTCCGTATTTCAAAGAATTGGGAATCACGACATTGGAATTCATGCCAGTGATGGAATTTGATGAGATTATTGTGGACGGCGGTAAGGCGGGGAAGCCTTTTGGAGAGAAGAAGGCCACGGGAAGATTAAATTACTGGGGATATGGGGGCGGATATCATTTTGCACCTAAAGCATCGTATAGTTCAGGGCGGAAGAAGAATCCGGTACAGGAACTAAAAACGCTGGTACGGGAGCTTCACAAAAACAGATTAGAACTGGTGGTAGAGCAGTATTTTAAAGGGACAGAAAGTCCGTCGTTTGTATTGGATGTTGCGCGCTTTTGGGTTCGGGAATATCATGTGGATGGGATTCACTTGATAGGAAATGTGCCGTTACTGTTGATTGGAGAAGATCCGTACTTGAGCAGAACCAAATTATTTGCCACAAGCTGGGAAGGGGTGGATAAGGGAAAGGTTCGCCATTTGGCAGAATATCATGATGGATTTATGCTGGATATGCGCCGTTTTTTAAAGGGGGATGAAGACCAGCTAAATCGTTTTGCCATAAATTGCCGCAAGAATCCAGAGAGAAATGGTATAATTAATTATATGGCTAACACAAACGGATTTACCATGATGGACATGGTTTCCTATGATGTAAAACGCAATGATTCCAACGGAGAGCATAATCGGGACGGAAGTGATTATAATTTCAGCTGGAATTGTGGAGTGGAAGGCCCCACGAAAAAGAAAAAGATTTTGGAATTGCGAAAAAAACAGATTCGCAATGGAATGCTTCTGTTGTTTTTAAGCCAGGGAACGCCCCTTTTGCTGGCTGGAGATGAATTTGGCAACTCTCAGTCAGGGAATAATAATGCATACTGCCAGGACAATGAGGTTTCCTGGCTGAATTGGAATTTATTGAAAACCAATGGGGATTTGTTTCAATTTGTAAAGAGCTGTATTGAATTTCGAAAAGCCCATCCCATATTTCATATGAAAAAGGAAGCTGTAGGAATGGACTACTTGGGATGTGGAAATCCAGACATGTCCTATCATGGGGTCAAGGCATGGAGGCCGGAATTTGAGAGTTTTCGTAGGCAGATAGGCGTTTTATATTGTGGAGAATACGGGAAAAAGTCGGACGGAACATGTGACGAATACTTTTTTGTCATGTATAATATGCATTGGGATTTACATGAATTTGGACTCCCTAAGCTTCCCAGAAAACGCAGATGGCATTTGGTGGTGGATACGGGGAGAGAGGAAAAGATGGAGTTTGCTCAGGCAGGACAAGAGCCGTTGCTAAAGGAGCAGATGACCTATTCGGTAGAAGGCCGTTCCATTGTTGTTTTGATGGGAAAAACTTATAAGGAAAAAGAAGGTGTATAAGCGATGAAAACGTATGATTATGTGATTGTAGGCAGTGGACTGTTTGGCGGAGTATGGTCATATCTTGCAAGACGACAGGGAAAGAGCTGTCTGGTGCTGGAAAAAAGAGACCATATAGGCGGAAACATATATTGTGAGGAACAGGCGGGAATCCATGTCCATAAATATGGAGCTCATATTTTTCACACCAGCAACAGAGAGGTATGGAATTTTGTCAATGGCCTGGCACAGTTTAATCATTACACCAACAGCCCTATGGCAAATTATAAAGGCGAAATGTACAATATGCCGTTTAATATGAATACATTTAGCAAAATGTGGAGAGTATCCAAACCTCAGGAGGCCAGAGAGATTATTGCCAGACAAAAAGCAGTCGTAACAGGAGAACCCAAAAATCTGGAGGAGCAGGCAATCAGCCTTGTGGGAGTGGACTTATACGAAAGGCTGGTAAAAGGATACACAGAGAAGCAATGGGGGCGCGATTGTAAAGAGCTGCCAGCCTTTATTATCAAACGGCTTCCGGTGCGGTACACATATGACAATAATTACTTTAATGACTTATATCAGGGAATCCCTATTGGAGGTTATAATGTAATTATTGATAAATTGTTTGAAGGATGTACCATAGAGACAGGGGTGGATTATCTGGAAGACAGAGAGGCGTATAACCGACTTGGAGAACGGGTGGTTTATACAGGGACTATTGACTCCTATTATGATTATTGTTATGGGAAATTGGAGTACAGAAGCCTTCGGTTTGAGACAGAAGTTTTGGATACGGAAAATTATCAGGGAGTGGCAGTGGTGAATTACACAGACAGAGAAACTCCATTTACCAGAATTATTGAACATAAGCATTTCGAGTTTGGGACTCAGCCTCAGACTGTGATTACCAGAGAGTATCCGACAGACTGGCAGGAGGGAAGGGAGCCTTATTATCCTGTAAATGATGAGAAAAACCAGAAACTGTATGAAAAATATGCTCAGATGGCGGAACAAGAAGAGAATGTGATCTTTGGCGGCCGGTTGGCAGAGTATAAGTATTATGATATGGATAAGGTGATTGAGTCGGCAATACGAAGAGCAAGAGAGAAGATGTAAAGAAAAGAGGGAAGGCAGATGATATCCGCCTTCCCTTACATTTAAAAACCGTTAAAATCCAAAATATGATTAACCAAAATATCTGTTAAGAAGTCCCTCAAATGCCTTGCCATGACGAGCCTCGTCTTTTGCCATCTCATGAACGGTATCATGGATCGCATCCAGGTTGGCAGCTTTTGCTCTCTTAGCCAGGTCGAACTTACCAGCAGTAGCGCCGTTCTCAGCGGCAACTCTCATCTCCAGATTCTTCTTGGTGGAGGAGGTAACAACCTCACCTAAAAGCTCTGCAAACTTTGCTGCATGTTCAGCCTCTTCAAAAGCAGCTTTCTCCCAGTATAAACCAATCTCTGGATAGCCCTCTCTGTGAGCAACTCTTGCCATAGCCAGGTACATACCAACCTCAGAGCACTCGCCCTCAAAATTAGCACGCAGATCAGCCAGAATATCTTCAGAAACGCCCTGAGCAACCCCTACCTCATGCTCGCAAGCCCAGGATAAACCTTCAGCAGCCTGCTCTTTGAACTTGGAAGCCGGAACACCACACTGTGGGCACTTCTCAGGTGCATTCTCGCCTTCATAAACGTAACCACATACTGTACAAACCCATTTCTTCATAACTGATATCTCCTTTGCTTTATATAAATTTTCTTATTTAAACAATAACAGTAATTGTTACTGATATTAATCTACCATACTGTATCCTGCTTGTCAATAGTTAATTGATAATTTTTTTAAACAGTTCTCGCAGATTCCATAAAAATAAGTGGTGTGGCTGTCGATTTGGCCGCTGCAATACTGTCTGGCAGATTCTGTGATATGGGGAGAGGCGTCCATGGGAAGGTCCTGAACCTCGCCACATTCCTTACATACAAAATGATAGTGTGGGTGGGTATCTGCATCAAAACGATCTGGACCTTTTCCACAACTTAATTTCTGTATCTCTCCCAAGTCCACCAATAAATTTAGGTTTCGATAGACGGTTCCCAGACTGATATTCGGAAATTCATTTCGAATACTCAGATACAGAACATCCGCAGTGGGATGGTCGTGCCGGTTCATCAGACAGGCTTTTATGGATTCTCTCTGCCTGCTGTATTTTAATGTTTTCATGATAGCTCCTTATTAAAAACAATAACAGTTACTATTTTATAATACCAAATTTGTCTTTCTTTGTCAATGAGGAAACTTTTTTAAAGAAAAGTATAAAAATAGTAGGTGAAAGCAAGAAAGTGTGGTAAACTATTCATATAGAAATTATAAGCCAACAAGGGAGGAACCAGCCATGAATGAAGAAACCACCAAAGAATTGCAGGATGCCATAGAGAGCCCCGAGGCTGCAGAGACTATGGAAGACTATGCCAAAGAATTAGAGGCTTCTTATAAAGAATATGATGAACGCCGAAATCAGACCTTTGTGGAGGAAGAGTCTCCTGATGCAGAAAAGTGGCAGGAGCTTAAACAGATGCAGGCAGATAGAGAAATCGTAAAAGTAAAGATCAAAGAGATTGTAAAGGGCGGCGCTGTTGCCTATGTGGATGAGATTCGGGCGTTTATTCCAGCTTCTTTACTTTCTCTGGAATATATTGAAAAGCTGGAGGATTGGGTAGGAAAATATATTGAAGCTTACATCATTACAGCGGAACCAGAAAATAAACGTCTGGTGCTGTCAGCAAAAGAACTGCTAAAGGAGCGCCAGGCTGAGGAAAGAAAAGCAAAGATGGCGGAGTTTAAGGCAAACGATGTGGTGGAAGGAATTGTGGAAAGCCTGAAGAACTACGGAGCATTCGTCAAGCTGGCAGAGGGCGTTACCGGACTTTTGCACGTTTCTCAAATCAGTAACCAGCGGATTAAACATCCGGGAGTCGTTCTGAAAGAGGGTCAGAAGATAAGAGTAAAGATTCTTTCTATAGAGGAGAATAAGATAAGCCTTAGCATGAAGGTTCTGGAGGAAGAGACGCAGCCGGAGACGGAACATTTTGAATATAAAAGTTCTGGAGAGGCTTTTACAGGCTTAGGGGACCTGTTGAAAAACATTAAATTATAGTGCACTACAAGGAGGGATAAGCATGAAAAATATCCCCAAAACATATGACCAGATTGATCAATGGAAGTCCATTATGCTTTTATACAATTCGGCTCTGAAAGAGATCAATGTAAAGATTGAGATTTTAAATAATGAATTTATTCAAATTTATAAATATAATCCTATTGAACATGTGAAATCTCGTTTGAAAACTGCAGAGAGTATTGTAAAAAAGTTAAAGCGTCATAACATCGAGGCAACGGTAGATAACGTAATGGAGGAAATCAATGACATTGCGGGGATTCGGATTATCTGTTCATTTATATCAGATATCTACCAGCTTGCAGATCTGATTGCGAAACAAAGCGATGTAACCGTACTCTATGTGAAGGATTATATCAGGAATCCAAAGCCAAACGGTTATAAAAGCTATCACATGGTGGTGACAATCCCTGTGTATCTGTCAGACGGGCCGGTGGAAACCAAAGTGGAGATTCAAATTCGAACAGTGGCTATGGATTTCTGGGCTACGCTAGAGCATAAGATTTATTATAAATCCCAAGGGGATGCGCCGGATTACCTTCAACAAGAGCTAAAAGCCTGTGCAGATGTGGTGGATATTCTGGATGCAAAAATGTATTCCTTAAACGAGGCAATTCTGGCCTGGAAACAGAGGGAACAGAAAAAAACAGAAGAACCTATTTGAAAGGAACACCTATTGGATGAAAACGCTGGCCAAAGAGACGTATCAGATCATCCGGTTGAATTTTAGAAATTTGATATTGTTTGAATTGATATACCGGATTGGCGCTGGGGTAATTTTATATCAGATGGTGAGAGCCGGATTAAAGTTCTCTCTGAAGATGGCGGGATTCGGTTATCTGACGCCGGAAAACGCAGTCAGCTTTTTGCTGAAGCCATGGACGATCCTTTTTGTTCTGATTTTGGCAGTCAGTGGGTTTATATTGGTATTAACAGAAATAGGCGGCTTGGTAACAGTTTATTCAGGGGCCGCCTATTCCCTTCGTCTGTCTTTATTTCAGGTTTTTGCCGGAGCTGTTAAAATACTAATAGATGAAGTGAAGCAGGGAAACTATTCCTTGTTTTTAGTAGGCATGGCAAATTATGTTCTGGTAAATCTGTGTTATATCTATCGAATCCTGACTCATGTAAAACCTATGAACTTTGTCGCCGGAGAGCTGTGGCAGTCGGTATTTGCCAGGTTTACGCTTATTGTATTTCTGGCGGTTTTTGTTGTGCTTGTTGTGCCTGGGGTGTTTACATTTCATGGCTGTATGATTGAGCAGAAGTCGTATCAGGATAGCCTGGACAGAAGCATAAGCCTTCTGAGAGGACGCAAGGCCTCTGTCTTTTTGCGGCAGTTTGGATATCAGGTGGTTTTAGCAGGAGGATTTTTACTGGCGTATTTGGGGTGTACTCTGGTTCTGGCTTTTTTGGTGGTGCTTCTTGCTGAAAAGGAGTCAGAATTAGTTCTTCTCATTCAGATAACAGAACGAGTAGAGTGGATTTTTCTTTTTTTGGCCGGAATAACGGCGATGATAGTCCATATAGCGCTTGTGACAGTAGAGTATTATGAGTACACGAGCTTCCAAAAACGTAAGGGGAAGGGATGGGATTTCTTTTATCTCAGGGAGAAACTGATCAACAGGCGAAATGGACTAATACTCTTAATTGGGGCTGGAGCGGCGGTTTTGGTATGTCTGTTTGACATTATTTATAATGGAAATTCGATTAGGAAATCCGTGACAGTTCATACAGGAATCACGGCCCATCGGGGAGGCGCAGAGACGCCGGAAAATACGATGGCTGCGATCATGGCCGCTGTGGAACAGATGGCGGATCGGGTGGAGATTGATGTACAGGAGACAGAAGATGGTTTTGTGGTTTTGTGCCATGATGACACATTAAAACGAGTAGCTTTCCTCAATAAGAAAGTATCAGATCTGACCTTGGAAGAATTGCAGACTCTTGATGTGGGAAGTTGGTATTCTTCAGAATTTTCACAGGAAAGAATCCCAACTTTGAATCAGGTTATGGAGTATGCCAAAGGAAAAATAGATTTAAATATTGAGATTAAAAATATGGGGAATGACAGTATGCTTCCCGATAAAGTGCTGGCGCTCGTTTTGGAGCATGAGATGAAGGACCAATGCATCATTACGTCTACAAACCACAATTATTTAAAAAGGTTGAAAGAAATGGAGCCGGAAATTAAGACGGGCTATATTATACCTGCGGCATATGGTGATTATTATTCTGACGAATTTGTGGATGTTATCAGCATTCGCTCCAGCTTTGTGACAGAGAGGATGCTGCAGTTGGCCCATGAACAGGGAAAGGCGGTTCATGCCTGGACTGTAAACGGGAAGGCAGAGTTAGAACGCCTTGAGCGTCTTGGGGTGGACGACATTATTACGGACTATCCGATTTTAGCCAGAGAAATTTTATATGAAGACGAGGGGACAGCAGGACTATTAGAGTATTGGCGATTAGTGTTAACAAAGTAAGACAGGAAAGAGGTGGCAGGAAGTATGAAAGTTGTGCTTCAAAGAGTCCTTAAGGCACAGGTTGAGGTGGAGGGAAAGGTTGTAGGCAGTATTGGGCAGGGATTTTTGCTCTTGTTAGGGGCTCAGGATTGTGATACCATAGAGACGGCAGATCGAATGGTCGACAAAATATGCAAATTGCGGATCTTCCAAGATGAAAATGGTAAAACCAATCTTGGTTTGGCGGACGTAAATGGAGAGATTTTGGCAGTGAGTCAGTTTACACTCTATGCAGACTGTAAAAAGGGAAACAGGCCAAGCTTTATTCGGGCAGGAAAGCCAGAACAGGCCAATGCCTTATACGAACACATGATTGAACGATTTAAGCTGTATGGCAAAAAGGTTGAACACGGAATCTTTGGCGCTCATATGGAGGTGAAGCTTGTGAATGACGGGCCTTTTACGCTTGTATTAGACAGCGAAGAGTTGGGTTTTTAAACAAAAGAATGAAAAGGAGAGACTTAAGATGACAGGAAAAGAATTGCAAAAGGAATTAACATGGAAGTTTCCTCACATTGCAAAGGCGGCGCCAAAACAAATGGAAGAGGCCGCTGCGTTTTGTGAAGGATATAAAGCGTTTTTGGATAACGGAAAGACAGAGCGGGAATGTGTAAAAATCGCGACAGAGATGCTTGAAAAGGCAGGATATACAAGGTTTTGTGCCAGCGGACAGTATCGGCAGGGAGATAAGGTGTATTATGTGAATCGGGAAAAGTCTCTGATTGCCACTACATTTGGAGAAAGGCCAATCAGGGAAGGCGTTCGGATAAACGGCGCTCATATTGACAGTCCCAGACTGGATTTAAAACCAAATCCTATGTATGAAAAAGATGAGATTGCCTTGTTTAAAACTCATTATTATGGAGGAGTCCGCAAATATCAGTGGGCAACCATTCCTCTGGCTATGCATGGAGTTGTGGTAAAGAAAAACGGAGAGGTTGTGGAGCTGAACCTGGGCGAGGATCCCAAAGACCCAGTATTCTGCATCACAGACCTTTTACCCCATCTTTCAGCAGAACAAAATGAGAGAAAGTTAAAAGACGGAATCAAGGGGGAAGAGCTAAATATTGTTATTGGATCGATTCCCTATGAGGACGATGAGGAGATAAAAGAGCCGATAAAACTTATGGCTCTGAAGCTTTTAAATGACAGATATGGGATTACGGAGAGAGAATTATTACAGGCGGAAATCGAGTTTGTTCCGGCACAGAAGGCCAGGGATGTGGGACTGGACCGCAGCATGGTAGGAGCGTATGGACAGGACGATCGGGTTTGCGCCTATACGGCATTGATGGCGGAGATTGATACGAAACAACCAGTCTATACTACGGTAACGATTCTGACGGACAAAGAGGAGATTGGCTCTCAAGGAAATACCGGATTGGATTCTAATTATGTGGGTGATTATATCCGTTATCTGGCAGAGCTGGAGGGGGCGGATCCCAAGGAGGTATTTTACAATTCCATCTGCCTGTCTTCTGATGTAAATGCTGCGTTTGACCCTACGTTTTCTCAGGCTTATGATCCAAGAAATTCCTGCTATATCAATAAAGGCTGCGTTCTGACCAAATATACAGGCGCCAGAGGAAAATCAGGAGCCAGCGATGCCAGTGCAGAATTGATGGCGAAAGTGATTGCCATGATGGATCAGGAAGGTGTTTACTGGCAGATTGGCGAGCTGGGGGCAGTGGATGTAGGCGGCGGTGGAACTATTGCAAAATTTGTGGCTTCCATGAATATTGATGTGGTGGACTTGGGAGTGCCCATTTTATCTATGCACTCGCCGTTTGAACTGGCTTCCAAATTGGATGTATTGAGTGCGTATCTGGCATTTAAGGCTTTTTACAAAAACTGAAAATTCTGTTAAATAGCCAGAATCTCTTTCTTTTGGTGATATTGTATGGTATACTTTGGCGGTGTGAAACTTGCCAAGTATATTTAAGATAACAGAAAGGGATGTTGGTTTATGAAGAAAATATGGAAAATCGGACTTTGTGGACTGGTAGTAGTGATGATGGCAGCCGGTTGTTCTAAAAAGACAGAAAATACAGACAATGTTACTGCAGCAGAGAGCACAGAAGGCACTCTGGAAGGGGAGAGCCAGGGCACAGAGGACAGTGTAAAGCTGGGAGAATATAAGGGAATAGAAGTCACTTTGTTATCTACAGAGATTACAGACGAACAAGTGGAGGAAGAGCTTCAGGCATTACTGGAGTTCTATCCGATTGTAACTGAAGTTGACAGAGAGGCCAAAGAAGGCGATACGGTAAACATTGACTATGCAGGCATGAAAGACGGCGTCCCATTTCAGGGAGGAACGGCTGAAGGGTATGATTTAGTTCTGGGGTCTAAGACCTTTATTGACGGATTTGAAGACGGTTTGATTGGAAGCAAAAAGGGACAGGAGCTCAGTCTGAACCTGACATTTCCAGAGAATTATGGAAATACGGAGCTGGCGGGTGCGGAAGTTGTGTTTGACGTGACGGTTAATGCTGTCAAAGAGTCAAAGATCGGTGTTTTAAACGATGAATTTGTGGCTGAGAATACAGAGTTTGCAACTGTGGAGGAATGCCGGAAAGGAATTCGAGAGGAACTGGAGAAGATGGCAGAGGATAACGTCGTAAATCAGAAAAAGAATGATGTATTTATGGCTGTTATGGACAATGCCGAAGTATCTGTGTCAGAAAACAGCATTCAGACAGTGTATGACAATCAAAAGTCATATTATGAAGGCCAGGCCATGAGCTTTGGGATTGATTTGGAGACTTTGGCAGGGTTTTACGGTATGGACATGGAGGCTTTTGAGGCACAGTTAAAAAACAGCTCCCTGGAAGTGGCAAAACAGAATGCCGTAATCTTTGCCATTGCAGAAGCAGAGAATATCACAGTGGAAGAGGCGGACAAAAAGGAACTGGCAGAAGAATTTGGATTCGAAAGCTGGGAGGAAATGTCTGAAGCAGTTGGGGAAGAGGCAATGAATAACTATATTCTGCCAGATAAAGTGTTGACGTTTTTGGCGGATAACGCTGTGGAGAAGTAAGATTGTAATGGAACGATTAAAAGACAAGATTCGCAGATGTGGAAAAATTGCCAGTGGAAACGTGCTGAAGGTAGACAGCTTTTTAAATCATCAGATGGATATTCGGCTGTTTGAGGAGATTGGCTGGGAGTTTAAGAAGAGATTTGCCGATGTGGAAGTGAATAAGATTTTGACCATCGAGGCTTCCGGAATCGGAATTGCATGTATGACAGCCAGGTATTTTGATGTTCCGGTGGTATTTGCGAAAAAAAACAAGACAAAAAACATTGCAGGAGAAGTCTATACCAGCCAGGTTGAGTCGTTTACTCATGGACGGGTTTATGACATTATGGTGTCAAAAGAATTTTTGGGAAAGGGTGATCGGATTCTTTTGATAGACGACTTTTTGGCAAATGGAAAAGCCATAGAGGGACTGGTAAAGCTGGTAAAGGATTCTGGCGCAAGCTTAGTAGGAGCCGGAGTGGTGATAGAGAAGGGATTTCAGCCAGGAGGCGATAAGCTGCGCAGGCAGGGAATTCGCCTGGAATCTCTGGCGATTGTGGAAAGCATGGACGAACAAACCGGCTTGATTGTGTTTCGTGAGTAAAGGAACAGAAGGAACGAAAAGAGGAACAGATTCATGGTTTATCGTACATATCTGAAAGGAATGAAGGAAGGAATTCCTGTGGGCCTGGGATATTTTGTGGTTTCCATTACCATTGGCATTGCGGCAAAGCAGGCGAATTTGACGCCGGCTCAGGCGACGGTGATGTCTTTGACAAATTTGACGTCAGCCGGGCAGTTTGCCTCCTTTGCAGTAATTGCAGCAGGGGCGCCTTACCTTGAGATGGTGATTTCCCAGGTGGTTATCAACTTAAGATATTGTCTTATGTCCTGCGCGTTATCCCAAAAGGTAGATCCCAAGCTGCCATTTTATCATCGGCTGTTTATGTCATTTGGAATAACGGATGAGATTTTCGGACTATCTATTTCTCAAAAGGGAAGGCTTGATCCATGGTATTCGTATGGGGCCATGAGTGTGGCGATTCCGGGATGGACGTTGGGAACGCTGGTGGGGATTCTTTCCACCAGCGTGCTGCCGCAGAAATTTTTGAGTGCCATGAATATGGCTTTATATGGAATGTTCATTGCCATATTTATGCCTGCGGCCAGAGAAAATAAAATTCTTCTTCCCATTATAGCGCTCTCTATGGGACTCAGCGCAGTATTTCATGGACTGCCATGGTTTGGTTTTATTTCTTCAGGAATGAAGATCATTATTTTGACTTTGGTGATTTCCATGGGAGCAGCCATTCTATTTCCGGTGTCAGAGGAAGGGTCAGGAGAGCAGGTATGAGAAATTATGGTTATATTTTGGTGATGGCAGTCACAACCTATCTGATTCGAGTCATCCCTATGACGCTTTTGAGAAAAGAGATCAAGAACAGAACATTTCGTTCGTTTCTGACCTATGTGCCTTATGTGACATTGTCAGTGATGACGTTTCCAGCAATTATACAGGTTACGGATTCTTTGTGGATTTCTTGGGTGGGTTTTTTGACAGCCATGGTTTTAGCATATCATCGGGTGAGTTTGCTTGTGGTGTCTTTAGGATGCTGCGGATTCGTGTTTTTGCTGCAGCTGCTTTGATCAGGAAAAAGAGGAGGTAGAGATAATGGTGAAAATGGGGATATTGGGAGCAGGAAAGATTGCAGGGATTATGGCTGCAACTCTTCGGGAAATGGACAGTGTGGAGTGTTATGCAGTTGCCTCAAGGGATTATGACAAGGCCAATGCTTTTGTAAAGCAGTACGGGTTTGCAAAATCATACGGTTCCTATGAGGAGATGGTAAAGGATTCTGAAGTAGAGCTTGTCTATGTGGCTACTCCTCATTCTCATCACTATGACCATATAAAACTGTGTCTGGAACATGGCAAACACGTGCTGTGTGAGAAAGCGTTTACACTCAATGAAAAGCAGGCAGAGGAAGTATTTGCTATGGCCAGAGAGAAGGGGCTCCTTTTAACAGAGGCTATTTGGACCAGATACATTCCAATGAGAAAGAGGCTGGATGATGTGCTTGCAAGCGGAGTGATTGGAAAGCCTTATATGCTGACTGCAAATCTGGCTTATGTGGTGGGGGATAAGGAGCGAATCGCAAAGGCCGAACTGGGCGGCGGAGCGCTTTTGGATTTGGGAGTGTATACCCTGAATTTTGCTTCTATGGTTTTTGGAGATGATATAGAGAAAATCACGGGAAGCGCGGTATTGAACGAGGATGGCGTGGATCTGCAGCACAGTATTACTTTGACTTACAGGGACGGGAAAATGGCAGCTTTAAATAGCAGCGCTTTAGGGCTTAGCGACCGCAGGGGAGTGATTTATGGAGATAAGGGCTTTATCGAGGTAATGAATATTAATAACTGTGAGGGAATCAAGGTTTATGATTTAGAGCGAAACCTGGTGTCCGCTTATGACAGGCCTGAACAGATTAGCGGGTATGAATATGAGGTGGAGGCCAGCGTTTATGCCATTCAGAGAGGGGAAACGCAGTGCCTTCAGATGCCGCATGAGGAGAGCCTTAGAATGCTGAGATGGATGGACGAACTCCGCAGCCAGTGGGGAGTAACATTTCCTGGGGAGGCATAGATAAAAAAGGTAAGCTTGCAATATGGCAGCTTATACCACTTTCTCAATAAAATGTACAGTTGATAAGATTCTAAGAATAATTTTGAGAGGAGATAGATTTTATGAGCTCTGCAGCAGCCGTTGTAGGTATTATCATCGTGGTTGTAATTTTGCTCATTTTTATGGTGTCTTGTGTGGCTTTGATTAGTATTTGGGCAAAACGGATGGAGACCATGGTGGGAAAGGATGCTCCTGAGTCCAAAAGAACTCTCACGCCTACCCAGAAGTTCATTCTTGCCGCCAGTTCCCCTACGATCGGAAACAATTATAAATGTGTTATAGACATCTGGGAGACACGAGATTCAGAGGCAGAGGTGAGCCAAGTAAAAAAGTTGTTTGAGTGGGGCTGGGGAGAGTTTACATATGAGAATGCTAAAAATATGGCGGAGGACTGCTTAAATCGAGGGTATAATGTAAAGTATATGGAATATTGCAGCACAGAGACTCCTTTACAGGAACTGACCTCGAAGTATACGGATTTTGAGCTTCAGCTTTTAAAAGAGATGAAACAGAAATATCCCAAACAGGGGATGCTTGCCTGGGACTTGGTGAGAGCTCTTTCCGTTGTGGGCGGGGCATATATGGGCGGCATCATGGGGTATGAAGAGGCTGTGAAAATCGCTTTCCGAGCCTGCAAACTTCTTCAGGAGAATTTTTCGTCATGGGATGATATGGTTGGTAGTTATACTCTGGGATATCAGTTCTGGAGAGGCGAGAGAAAGACGGACAGGCTGGAGTATTATAAGAAACTGAAAAAGACCTGGATTTATAAGATACCGTGGAATACTGTTTTGAAAGAAAGCGAATTGGGGATTTCTTGAGAGTAATTTATAAATTCACGGATTTCCTGTTTTCAAAACTTTATTTTTGGTGTATACTAGTAGCCAAGTATCCTTTATGGCACTGGTGCGCTGACCACTTGGGGTCATGAAGAAATAAAGAATGATGGAGGACTTTGTATTATGCTAGTATCAGCAAAAGAAATGCTTAACAAAGCAAGAGAAGGCAAATATGCCGTAGGCCAGTTTAACATCAACAACCTGGAGTGGACAAAATCCGTTCTCCTTACTGCGCAGGAATTAAAATCTCCGGTTATTCTGGGTGTATCAGAGGGCGCAAGTAAATATATGGTAGGATATAAGACCATAGCCGCTATGGTAAAGGGGATGCTGGAAGAATTAGAGATTACGGTTCCAGTGGCTCTTCATTTAGATCATGGCAGCTATGGCGGTTGCTTAAAGTGCGTAGAAGCAGGCTTTTCTTCTGTTATGTTCGACGGTTCCCATTATCCAATCGAAGAGAATGTCGCCAAGACCACAGAGCTGGTTAAGATTTGCAAAGAAAAAGGATTATCTCTGGAGGCAGAGGTTGGCTCTATCGGCGGCGAAGAAGACGGTGTAATCGGTATGGGCGAATGCGCAGATCCAAACGAGTGCAAGGCTGTAGCTGACTTAGGAATTGATTTTTTGGCAGCAGGCATTGGTAATATTCACGGAAAGTATCCAGCAAACTGGCCGGGATTAAGCTTTGAGACATTGGAAGCTATCAAGGAAAAAGTTGGCGATATGCCGTTGGTTCTTCATGGCGGTACAGGCATTCCAGCAGATATGATTAAGAGAGCTATCAGCTTAGGTGTTGCTAAAATTAATGTAAATACAGAGTGCCAGTTAGCCTTTGCGGCTGCTACCCGCGAGTACATTGAGGCAGGCAAAGACCAGCAGGGTAAGGGCTATGACCCAAGAAAGCTTCTTGCTCCAGGAGCAGAGGCTATCAAGGCAACTGTGAAAGAGAAGATGGAATTATTTGGATCTGTAGGCAAGGCCTGATTGAAAAGAACGGTGGCGTTCTCCTAAACGATGGGGAGGACGCCATTTCTGATGTCATTCTATGAGAGGGTGGAAATTTTATGAGTGAATTGGTAAATGTTGCTGAAATATTTGGTAAAAATGTCTTTAATGAGACTGCTATGAGAGATTACCTCCCCAAAAGTGTCTTTAAGAAATTGAAGAAAACTATAGAAGACGGCGCAGAACTGGACCCGTCGATTGCGGATGTGGTGGCTCACGCCATGAAGGACTGGGCGATTGAGCATGGTGCAACCCATTATACCCATTGGTTTCAGCCTTTGACAGGAGTAACGGCGGAAAAACACGATTCCTTTATCTCGGCCCCGGATTCAGAAGGAAAAGTAATTATGGAATTTTCAGGTAAGGAGTTAATTAAAGGCGAACCGGATGCCTCTTCCTTTCCTTCCGGTGGTCTGCGCGCTACCTTTGAGGCCAGAGGATATACGACCTGGGACTGTACTTCGCCCGCATTTATCCGAGAGGACGCCCTGGGAGTGACCCTGTGTATTCCTACTGCCTTCTGCTCTTATAAAGGAGAAGCGCTGGATCAGAAAACTCCTCTTCTCCGTTCTATGCAGGCCATTGATAAGCAGGCATTACGAGTTCTGAGGCTGTTTGGCAACACTACTTCAAAGCGTGTCGTTCCGTCTGTAGGGCCGGAACAGGAATACTTTTTGGTGGACCGCCAAAAATATCTCCAAAGAAAGGATTTGATTTATGCGGGACGCACCTTATTTGGAGCCATGCCTCCAAAAGGACAGGAATTAGAGGATCACTATTTTGGCGCGATTCGGGAGAGAATCGGAGCTTATATGAATGAAGTAAACAAGGAATTATGGAAGTTGGGTGTGACGGCTAAAACTCAGCACAATGAAGTGGCTCCTGCCCAGCATGAACTGGCTCCTATTTACGATGAGGTAAATGTGGCTGTGGATCACAATCAGATGGTGATGGAGACCTTGAAAAAAGTTGCAGGACGCCATGGTCTTACCTGCCTTCTTCATGAAAAGCCTTTTGCAGGAGTCAATGGTTCTGGAAAGCACAATAACTGGTCTCTGATTTCAGACGATGGCATTAACCTGTTAAATCCTGGAGACACTCCTCATGAAAACATTCAGTTTCTTCTGGTTCTGGCCTGCGTTATGAAGGCAGTTGATAAACATGCAGACCTGTTGAGAGAGTCTGCATCAGACGTGGGCAATGACCACAGATTAGGAGCTAATGAAGCGCCACCTGCCATTATTTCCATATTTGTAGGAGAACAATTAGAAGATGTGATCAACCAGCTTTGCAGCACCGGAGAGGCGACGCATTCTATAAAAGGCGGAAAATTGTTGACTGGTGTGGCCACCTTGCCGGATTTAGATAAAGATGCCACGGATCGAAACCGTACCTCGCCCTTTGCCTTTACCAACAATAAATTTGAGTTCCGTATGGTAGGTTCTTCGGATTCGATTGCGCCTCCCAATGTGGTATTAAACACCATTGTGGCAGAAGCATTCAAAGAAGCGGCGGATGAACTGGAAGAGGCAGAAGATTTTGACACAGCGGTCCATGACATGATTAAGGAGCTTTTATCCAACCACAGAAGAATCATTTTTAATGGCAACGGATATTCAAAAGCGTGGATTGAGGAAGCGAAAAGACGCGGCCTTCCTAACATTCATTCCATGGTAGATTCTATTCCTGCCTTAACCACAGAAAAAGCAGTTAAACTTTATGAAGAGTTTGGTGTGTTTACCAGGGCAGAGCTGGAGTCCAGAGCCGAAGTGGAATACGAAGCTTACTCCAAGGCTATCAACATAGAAGCCAGAACCATGATCGATATGGCAGGCAAACAAATTATTCCCGCTGTAATCAAATATACGGCACAGCTTGCAGATGCCCTGGGGAAAATAAAGGCTGCATGTCCAGAAGCAGATGTGAGTGTGCAGACAGAACTCCTTCTTGAAACTTCAGCCTTGTTGTCAGATTTAAAAGTAGCGCTGGCAGCTTTAACTGACGCAACAGAACAAAGTCTGGCCGAAACCTGTGCGTGTGCCTGTGCCCATGCCTACCATGAGAAAGTCGTTCCGGCTATGGAGGCTCTTCGTGCTCCGGCAGACAAACTGGAGATGATCGTAGACAAAGACTTGTGGCCGTTTCCCAGCTATGGCGATTTAATATTTGAAGTATAGAGTGTGAATTTGGGGGAATGCAGTGGCATTCCCCCTTTTCGTTTACTTTGGATAAACCAGATGTTCCTCTCCGATGGATGCTAAAACTTCCTCATAAAACCTTTTTGCCAGATACTTTGCCATCCCTAAATTCATATCCAGGTAATTGCCGCAATCTTTGGCGGCTGCTCCTGGAACCTCTCCTTCAAAATCCTGTATAAAAGAAAACAGTTCTCTCATCAAAGGAACAATTTCTTTGGATTCATAATCTCCGGCCAGCAAAAGATAAAATCCGGTACGACAGCCCATAGGACCAAAGTACAGAACCTTTTCTTTATACTCCGCGTGGTTTCTCAAAAACATAGCGCCTAAATGCTCAATGGTATGAACCTCGGCGGTATTCATGACAGGCTCATAGTTTGGCCGGGTCATGCGAATATCAAAGGTGGTAATCACGGCATCGCCTGCGTGGTCCTTTCTGGACACATAAACTCCAGGCAGCAGTTTCAGGTGATCAATGGTAAAGCTGGTGATCTTTTCCATAGTAAAGCCTTCCTTTCTTTTCCTTGTCTAAAGATAGTATAGCGGAATTTGGAGGGAAAGACAAATACTAAATTACATGTTTTTGTCTGCCAGAGCATAAACATGGAAGGAAAAACAAAAAGGCGTCTGAGATGAGAGAATGGTATCAGTGTACAGGGAAGGAAACGTTAGCAGGGCTGGAGTCGTCAGAAAGCGGCTTGAGTAGCGAGCGGGCAGCAGAGCAAAGGCGCAGATACGGAGAAAACCGGCTGGTTGAATCAGGAAAAAAGCCTGCATGGAAAGTTTTTCTGGAGCAGTTTCAGGATTTGCTGGTATTGATTTTGATTGGCGCCGCGATTATTTCCATGCTGACAGACAATGTGGAAAGCACCGTTGTAATATTTGCTGTGATTCTGTTAAATGCGATTTTGGGGACTATACAGCACCAGAAGGCACAGAAATCCCTGGAAAGTTTAAAAGCGTTATCAGCCCCTTCGGCGACAGTGCTAAGAGATGGTAATCGGGTGCAGATTCCTTCCGTGGAAGTAGTTCCAGGAGATATTTTATTTCTGGATGCAGGGGATTTGGTGGTGGCTGACGGACGGATTTTAGAGAGCACAGCTCTTTATGTAAATGAAAGCTCTCTCACCGGAGAATCTGTTGCGGTGTGGAAGAATGAGCAGCCGATTCCGAAAAACGTTTCCTTGGCAGACAGGGCGTGTATGGTATATTCTGGTTCTCTGGTGACTTCAGGCAGGGGAAGTCTTGTGGTGACCAGCACAGGAATGAATACAGAAATCGGCAACATTGCCCTGATGATGAACGACACAAAAGAAAAAAAGACTCCTCTTCAAGTCAGCCTGGATCAATTCAGCAGCAGATTGGCAGCGGCAATTATGGTAATTTGTCTCGTGGTATTTTTACTGAGTCTGTACCGAAAAATGCCAGTGCTGGATTCGCTGATGTTTGCAGTAGCGCTGGCAGTAGCTGCGATTCCGGAGGCACTAGGCTCTATAGTCACCATTGTCCAGGCCATGGGCACCCAAAAAATGGCCAGGCAGCAGGCCATTATCAAAGACTTAAAAGCTGTGGAAAGCCTGGGTTGTGTGTCTGTGATTTGTACGGATAAGACAGGAACGCTTACCCAGAATTGCATGAATGTAGAAGCGGTAATGGTGGAGGGAAATCTTCTGGAACGGGAAAGGCTGAGGCTTTCCAATTCCCAGCACCGTTTTTTTCTGGAAGTCTGTGCGTTGGCCAATGACGCCACATTAGAAGAGTCATCTGAAATTGGAGATGCCACGGAACTGGCTTTGTTAAAGTTGGTGCAGGAATGTGGGCTGTCTCCTGTAAAAACTCGAAGACAATACCCGCGTATCAGGGAAATACCCTTTGACTCGGACAGGAAAATGATGAGCACGATCCATAAGGCTGCCTGGACGGGAAACTGGAGAAGCTTAAGCGGCAGAGATACAGACTGTGACAGAGTTCTTCTGACCAAAGGCGCGGTTGACCTTCTTTTGGAAAAATGCAGGCGGATTGTGGAAAAGGGAAAGGTACGGCCTCTGACGTTGACAGACAAAAGAAATATAATGGAGAAGAATCTTTTGTGCTCTCAAAAAGGACTGAGGGTATTGGCTTTTGCATACCGGCCTATAAAACAGGAGGAAGAAGGATTATCACCCGGAAGACTGGAACAGAATTATACTTTTCTGGGAATGGCTGTCATGATGGACCCTCCAAGACCGGAGGCTATGGCGGCGGTGCAGGATGCCAGGCGTGCAGGGATTCTTCCAATTATGATTACCGGAGACCACAAAATTACGGCCATGGCTATTGCAGAGCAGGTGGGGATCCGAAAAGACAACGACAGGGCGGTGACAGGAGCGGAGCTCAACGATATGAGAGAGGAGGAGCTGGAACAAAAACTGGAGGATATCACTGTATACGCCAGGGTTTCGCCAGAACACAAGCTGCGGGTGGTCCGCGCCTGGCAGAAGAGGGGAAACATTGTGGCTATGACCGGAGATGGCGTCAATGATGCGCCTGCCTTAAAACAGGCTGATATTGGAATTGCCATGGGGAAAAATGGAACCGAGGTATCAAAAGACGCAGCGGCCATGATTCTGGCAGATGATAATTTTGCCACGATTATCAAGGCTGTGGCAAACGGCAGAAATGTTTACCGCAATATCAAAAATGCCATACAATTTCTTTTGTCAGGAAATATGGCGGGAATCCTCTGTGTTCTCTATACCACGATCCTGGCATTGCCGATTCCCTTTGCCCCGGTCCATCTGCTGTTTATCAACTTGCTGACAGATTCTCTTCCAGCTATTGCTATCGGCATGGAACCACCGGAACGGGGGCTTTTGGATTTTCCGCCCAGAAATCCTAAAAAAGGAATTTTAACCTTCGGATTTTTGGCAGATATTTTGTTTCAGGGAATGCTAATTGCCATTTGTACTATGGAGTCCTATCGAATCGGTTTATCTCACAGCCCGGGCATGGCAAGTACAATGGCCTTTTCCACCCTGACTTTGGCAAGGTTGTTTCATGGGTTCAACTGCAGAAGCAGCTGTTCTATTTTCCGCCTCGGAGTCTTTACCAATCTGTATACAGTAATGGCATTTGAGGCAGGAATACTCCTTTTGGCCTCTGTTCTTTTCATACCTAATTTGCAGGCTTTGTTTTCCGTGGCTGATTTAAGTCGTTGGCAGTTAGGAAATGTGGCGTTTTACGCATTCCTTCCTACAGGAATTATTCAGGCTTTGAAGGTATTTCGGGAACAATTTACTTGCCTTTGTAAAAAAGAACCAGTATAATGAAGTTATACAATGGAGGCAGAGAACATTATGAAAATTGTGACATTTGAGGTAGAAAAGAAACGGAAGCTTGGAATCTTGAATGCAGATGGACAGTGGGTATATCCTCTGGAATGCTTTGGAATGGAATATCGGAGAATGGAGGAGGCTATTGAGGAGTTAAGCGAGTCAGAGATTCAGCTTTTGAATCACATGGCTGGCAAAGACCCTTATACGGTCCAGGGAGCGGCCAGAATCGGCGAGGTAAAAATTTTGGCTCCGATTTTACGACCCAAGCAGGATGTGATCTGTCTGGGAGTCAACTATATGGCTCATGCAGAGGAATCCGCCCGCTATAAGAAAGAGGACTTTGATGGAGAACGTCCTCATGCGGTTTACTTTTCCAAACGGGTGAATGGGGCGACAGGAGATAAAGAAGGGATTCCCAGACATGGGGATATTGTAAAACGGCTGGATTATGAAGTAGAGCTGGCGGTGATTATCGGAAAGGACGCCAGCCATGTTTCCAGAGAAGAAGCGAAACACTACATATTTGGATACACGATTATCAACGATGTCAGCGCGAGGGATATTCAGGATCGGCACAATCAATGGTATTTTGGAAAAAGTCTGGACGGATTTTTTCCAATGGGTCCCTGTATCGTGACGTTTGATGAGATTGCGTATCCGCCGAAACTGTCAATCCGTTCCTTTGTAAATGGAGAGCTTCGCCAGGACAGCAACACAGAGTGTCTGATTTTTGATATAGATCATATTATCAGTGAACTGTCCAAAGGAATGACGCTTAAAGCAGGAACCATTATTGCTACAGGAACGCCTGCGGGGGCCGGACTCGGATTTGACCCGCCTAAATTTTTAAAGACAGGCGATGAAGTGGTATGCGAAATTGAAGGTATTGGGAAATTGACGAACAGGGTAGTGGAAGATAAGGAGAACAGGGATTGACTGAAAAGGTAGAAGGCGTGTTTTGGGAGAGAAGCGATCAGCTTCTGGAGAATGGGTTTCATATCAAATTTATTACCATGAGCAGCAACTCTCCCCTTCACTGGCACAAGTCCATGGAGGTTTTGTTTATTCTCAATGGCAGGGCTACCGTCAATCTGAATGGGGTAAAACATAAATTGAATCCCTTAGATATGATTGTGGTGGATTCCGCCCAGGTTCATGACGGAATCTTTGCTCTGCCCCAGACCATGGGCGTTTGCATTCACATATCCAAAAACTTTATGAGGAAATATCTTGCAGATATTGAACTTCTGAAATTTCAGTGTAATCCTCAGAAACTTCTGCCTGGCCAGAAGGATGTTTACAATCAAATCTGTACCTATATCAAGGAGCTCACGATTTTGTACTTTCATCAGAGTCAAAGCTACCAGTTAAAAAGCAGCGCCCTGGTGTTGGAAATTCTGGCGGATCTGGTGGAACATTTTAGCAGCCCTGTGTCAGAGAGTCTTTCTGTATCGGCATATAACAAATTGGCTCAGATGGAACAGATTTGTCAGTTTGTGGAAGAACGCCATCAGGATAAGATTACCTTACAGGAAGGCGCAGACGAATTAAGCCTGAATAAAGATTATTTTTGCCGCTTTTTTAAGGAAAACATGGGAGTGTCTTTTATTCAGTACGTGAATCAGGTGCGTATTAATCACATTTACCAAGATTTGATCTATACAGAAGACGGGATTCAGGAGATAATGGAGCGTCATGGATTTGTGAATCAGAAGCTGTTTTACCGAATGTTTAAAGAGACGTATGACTGTACTCCTGCAAAGCTGAGGCAGATTGCAAGGGATAATCCCTATTTATAAACAGAATAGAAAAATAAAAAAAGGAGCAGTGCATCTTTATTTTAAGATGGACCGCTCCTTTTACTTTTACAGACCGTTTTCTGGAATATTAGGGTCGGTTGGGTCCCAAGTCTGGCTGGAACTGATAACAATTTTAAGGGCCGGACGATCAAAGGGGCCGGGAACCGGAGAATTATATACAGTCACTGAGGTACCAAGGGCACAGTTGTCATAGATCCATTTACAATCGGATGTAATATAACGGATACAGCCTGACGAACGGGCAATTCCCATCCTGTTATAGGTAGAAGGATGAAGGGTATAGGGATCAGGTCTTGTGTAAATCGCAGAGTGCATTAAAATCTGAAGCCCTGGTCCAAGTCGTGTCAGGTACTGACAGTATACGCCTGACAGCATGAGCTGCCAACGCAGTTTTTCAGGAGTCCGAAAGGTTCCGATAGGAGTGTCGTCTCCGGTGGAACACAAAAACGCCTTATATGGAATGATAAAACCATTAGCGCCGTCTTTGGCATAAATGGTGGTACAGTTCATCTGCTTGTTGATGCGGATCTCAAAAGGTCCGGTGGAATGTAAATAGGGCTCTAAATCTGTGACCAGACGTCCGTCAGATTCAAAGAAATATTTATAGCCGTCAATGTACTGCCAACCTGTCACAGCCGCACCGTTTACAAAATAATAACGGTCTCTGTCAACCCACTGCCATCCTGTGAAGGGTTGTCCGCTCCCATCCAGATAAGTGAGTACTCCGTCTGTAAAATACATTCCCTCAACAGAGGGAGTGATAACGGCATTTTCAGGAGAAAATGATGAAGTATCTGCTCCTCTTTGTGCGAGAAAGACACATAATCCAGTAACATAATTGCCTGTGGCAATGGTTCCTGTGGTAGAGCCGTCATGAGCCCAGCCGCAGGTAGTACCGTCTGCTAATCTGGCGGAATAATAAATGCTGTAATTATCTGCTATCTGACCGTTTAAACGGATTTGGACAGCTTCGATGGGGCCCTGGGTCTGATCAACTTCTTTGCCGTTCATGGCCCAGTTGGACCATCCCGTTGCACCAGCATAGGTCCGGTAAAGAACGTCTCCATAGAGACCATTGATGGAACGGATGCGCAGGGATACAGCGCCGCCATCGCCGATCTGTAATAGAGAGGCATCTCTGACCGGATTGGACCAGCTCATGGTCTGCGCATCCAGCAGGGACGTCTCAACGAAGGAAACAGCTTGAGGATCAATCTGCGCATGAGCGGAGATCACAGTTCCAAAAGCCAAGGCAAACGTTAAGAAAAATAAAAGTAAATTATGTAGTATTTTTTGCACTGTGGCACCTCCTAAATATGAATAAACATAACTCATAATTTACCATATTTAAGAGGAAAATGCCAGATACAATTTACTTTTTTTCACTAATGTTGTAAAATCGTAATAATACTGTAAGATGGAGGAAACAATGAACAAGGTTTTGGCGGTGATTCCTGCGTTTAATGAAGAACTAAATATTGAGATGGTAGTGAAAGAACTGACCATGTGCTGTCCGCAGATTGATTATGTGGTGGTAAACGACGGCTCCACAGACCGGACAGTTCGTATTTGCCGTGAGCTGGGCTTTAATCTGATTGACCTTCCGGTAAATTTGGGATTGGCAGGCTGTTTTCAGACTGGAATGAAGTATGCTTACCAAAAGGGATATGACTATGCCATTCAATTTGACGGAGACGGCCAGCATAAGCCAGAGTTTATTGCTTCCATGAAAGAAAAGATAGAGGAAGGCTTTGACATAGTGATCGGAAGTCGTTTCCTTTTGGAGCGGAAAAACTTTTCCATGAGGATGATTGGAAGCAGAATGATAACAGGAGCAATTCGGCTGACCACAGGAATCTGCCTTACAGACCCTACATCAGGGATGCGGATGTTTAACAGGGCTATGATACGGGAGTTTGCTCTGAATTTGAACTATGGCCCGGAACCAGATACCATATCGTACCTTATAAAACAGGGCGCCAGAGTGGCAGAGGTTCCTGTGGTGATTGGAGACAGAACAGGTGGTGAAAGTTATTTTAAACCCATGGTGGCCGCAGGTTACATGGCCAGAATGCTGATTTCCATTTTTCTGATTCAAAATTTCCGAAAGAGGAAATCATAATACATGGAAAGGAACAGGCACATGGCAGATCAATGGGTATCTTTTCTTATGAGGACAGGTCCGAATAAAGAGAAGCAGAATATTATCTGGAATATGATTGGAAGCTTTTGCTATGCATTAGCCAGTATGGTGTTGTCCTTTCTTGTTCTGCGAATTGCAGGAAAGGAGCAGGGAGGGATTTTCGCATTTGGATACAGCACCTTTGGTCACCAGATGTTTCTTTTAGCGTACTTTGCCATTCGACCGTTTCATATTACAGACGGGAAGGGAGAATATCAGTTCGGGGATTACCTCCATCACAGATACAGAACCTGCCTCTTGGCGCTGTTTGTGGGAGCAGGCTATTTGCTCATAAGCGGTTATAGCCTTCAGAAGGCAGGAATTATTTTCCTGCTTGTGTGTTATAAGATTATTGACGGGTTTGCAGATGTGTATGATTCTGAGTTTCAGAGGAATGGAAACCTTCATCTCACTGGAAAGTCCAACACCTTTCGGACGCTTTTGTCTGTCAGTGTATTTTTGGTTATACTGGCTGCAACCCAGAATCTTCTGGCGGCGTGTGCGGCCATTGTCGCAGCCCAGGCAGTTGGAGTTTTTTTCTTTGACCAGATTGTGATGAAACGTTTACCAGGGATCGACTATGGCTGGAGTAAGGATCACATGATTAGTCTCAGTCTTGGAACTGTGCTGTTGTTTTTTTCCGCATTTTTGGATTTCTATATTTTTTCAGCGGCTAAATATGCCATTGACTCTTGTATGGATGATGTGGCATCTGGATATTTTAATGTAATTTTTATGCCTACCTCAGTCATTAATCTGGCTGCCGGCTTTGTGATCCGGCCCATTCTTACCAGGTTGACAGCAGATTGGAACAAAGGTCGGTTTCGCAGGTTTACCCGCTTGCTTTTTGGAATATCCGGCCTTATTGCCGGACTTAGCATCGTAGCAGTTTTTATGACATGGCTTATTGGAAAGCCGGTTCTTGGAGTTATGGAAACGATTTTAGGAGCTTCTTATAAAGGAAGCCTGACCATATACTACCCCTCATTTGTATTGATTGTGCTGGGGGGTGGGTTTTATGCTTTTTTGAATCTTTACTATTATGTTCTGGTGATTTTCAGACGGCAGAAGGTTATTTTTGGAATTGAGCTGGCTTTGACTTTTGCAGCCGCCTGGCTGGCGCCATGGCTGGTGGAGCGCAGAGGAATTCCCGGGGCTGCTTGGGCGTATGTGATATTGATGAGTCTTATGGCTGTGGGCTTTGTAACAGGCGCTTGGTTTGGGTATCGGCAGGGAAAAGCAGGGAGAATGGACGTGCAGGAGGAAGATGAAAAGAAATGATGGATAAAGTCAGTGTGGATGTGGTGATTCCGGTATATAAACCAGATAAGCGGTTTGACACTCTGATAAAAAGGCTGAAAAATCAAACCTACCCTGTCGGGCAGATCATTATCATGAATACAGAGCGTTCTTACTGGAAGGAAGAAACGTATTCAGATATGGAGAATCTGCAGGTTTATCATGTGAAAAAGAAAGAGTATAATCATGGGGGAACCAGGAATGAGGGCGCATCCCATTCCCAGGCAGATATTATCATTTTCATGACCCAGGATGCAGTTCCGGCTGACGAATTTCTGGTGGAACGCCTATTGGCAGGCTTTTCCAGACTGGGGTCTAAGAAAGAACCGGTTTCTCAGGTTTATGCAAGACAACTCCCAGAAAAAGACTGTCGTCTGATTGAACGGCTTAACAGAGAGTTTAATTATCCAAAGGAAGGCTGTGTCAAGACAAAAGAGGATTTAGAAAAACTTGGTATCAAGACTTATTTTTCTTCCAATGTTTGCTGTGCATATAAGAGGGATATTTTTGTAAAGCAAGGAGGCTTTTGTGGGAAAACCATTTTTAACGAGGATATGATCTATGCAGCCGGAGCGATTCAGGCCGGATATGCCATTGTCTATGAGGCGGAGGCCAGAGTGATTCACTCCCATAATTTTTCTGGAAGACAGCAGTTTTCACGCAATTTCGATTTGGCAGTATCTCAGGCAGACCACCCAGAGGTATTTGATGGCCTTCCATCAGAGGGAGAAGGAATCCGAATGGTGAGAAAGACAGCAAAGATTCTGATGAAGACTGGCCACGGAGGGCAGATTCCGGCCTTGATCTTTGGCAGCGGGTGTAAGTATTTGGGATATCGTCTGGGAAAACAGTACCGGATATTGCCGATGTGGCTGGTGCGGCGGTGCACCTCCAGCCCAGATTATTGGAGTACGGAAGGGAGATAAGGCTATGATGACAATGACCCTCAGGGTTGCGCTGGTTTTGGTATGTGTGGCAACCATGTTTTTAATGATGAAAAAGATTCGGCAGTCGAAGCTGCAGATTGAGAGCGCTATTTTCTGGATTGTTCTGGCTGGAGTTTTAGTCGTAATCAGTATTTTTCCGTCTGTGGCAGACTTTGCGTCCCATCTTGTGGGAATCTATGCCACCACAAACTTTTTGTTTGTCTTTGCCATTTTTGTCTTGATTATGAAGGTGTTTTATATGACCATTCATATTTCCCAGCTGGAGGCAAAAGTGAAGGAGCTGGTGCAGCAGATGGCTCTGGCAGAAAAGAGACGGGAAGAGAAGGAGATGAAACATGAAGAAATTACCTAAGACCTGGCTGACAGTATGGGCCTTTCTGGTTTTGCTGGCGATCTGGCATTTTCTGGATGTGCGCAACGGGACAAGGACCTATGGGGACCAATGGCTCATGGTCTGGTATGGAATTTTGATTCTGGCAATCGTTCTGGGAACAGCCGCGGCGTATGGGGTCTTTTTCAATCAGGGCGGGAAGGTAAAAAAGCCTCTGGAGCAGATTTATCCAGTTGTCGGATTTTTTCTCGGCATGCTGTACCTCTTTGTTCTTCCGCCTCTTTCCGCTCCAGATGAGATCAGCCATTATATTGGCTCCTATCGGATATCTAATTATATGCTGGGGAAACAGGCGGTTAATTCTTTTGGAGATGTATTGATACGGGGCTCCGACTGGTTTTTAGAAGATATTTACGGCAATTATGAATATGAAGAAGGGGAGGATCACATCTGGAAGGGTGTGGGAGACATACAGGAAGACAAGCCATGGATGATTCTGGGTCATACTGTGAATGAAGAGACCTATCGTCTGATTCATGACGTGGGCTTAAAGGGAAAGGCCACACCTCAGGAGGAACGTTTTTTAGAACAGGGAATCGAAAGAGTGGAAAAAGAGACGGCAGCCAGCCGCTATCAGGCTGTGGCGACGACTCCCTTTGCCTATGTTCCTCAGGCGCTGGGAATTTCTCTGGCTAGAGTGTTCCATTTGGGGCCTCTCTGGCTGGCTTATCTGGGACGCCTGTGCAATCTGGTGTTCTTTGTGGCTATGACGACGCTTTCCATGAGGCGTTTGCCCTTTGGTAAGGAAGTGCTGTTTGGCGTCGCTCTCCTTCCAATGACGCTGCACCTTTCTGCTTCCTATTCCTATGATGTGATGATTCTTGGCTGCTTTTTCTATTTCACGGCGGTCTGCCTGGATTTGGCTTATAAAAAAGAGCAGGTATCGACAAAGGATGTGGTTGTTCTTATGGTGCTTATGGCTGTGGCGGGACCGTGTAAGATGATTTATGGAGTTTTAATAGGACTGTGCCTTTTAATTCCGGTAAAAAAGTTTGGCGGGTGGTCCAGATGGGGATGTGCGGCATTGGCTGTGGCCGGGGCCTGGATTTTGGCCATGATTGTGATAAACAGTACGGTTTTGGTGAATCTGGTTGGCCAAGAGGAGCCGGTGGTAGCCTGGGCCGGTGAGGCAGGGTACAGTGTAAGCTTTCTCCTCCAAAATCCCAGAAAATTGCTGCAGGTCTTGTATAATACGGTGCTTTGGGCCACAGAGACCTATCATCTCACCATGATAGGCACCTACTTAGGCAGTCTGGATCCTATGCTGGATGTTCCATATCTGCCAGTTATGCTGTTTACATTTTGCCTCATAGGGCTGGCTCTAAAAAAGCCTAAGGAAGAGCTGATTGTTACAGGAGGAAGGAGAGCCTGGATTTTTACAGTATGCGCTGGATGTGTGGCAGCGGCATTCTTATCCATGCTGATTGCCTGGACGCCTGTCAGCAGTCCGGTCATAAGCGGAGTTCAGGGAAGATATTTTCTTCCGTTTCTTCCCGTGTTTTTGATGGCATGTAAAAATAACGGTTTGATTTTGACAAAGGATATAAACCGTAGTATATTGTATCTGATGTTTTGCACGAATGGATATATACTGTTTCGCTTGTTCAGTATTATCAGTATGAGAGGATAAGGATTGAAAGATAAGGAGTCTGGAATATGGGAAAGATTAAAGTGACATCTTGCGGCATGGAAGGGCTTTATGTGATTGAACCCACTGTGTTTTATGACGAGAGAGGATATTTTGTAGAGACATATAATCAGAAGGATTTTGAGGAAGCCGGCCTTACGATGGTTTTTGTCCAGGACAACCAGTCTATGTCTGTAAAAGGGGTACTTCGGGGACTTCATTACCAGAAGCAGTATCCTCAGGGAAAACTGGTCCGCGTTGTCAAAGGAGCTGTGTTTGATGTGGCTGTGGATTTGCGCGCCGGCTCTGCCACCTATGGAAAATGGTATGGAGTGGAACTGTCAGCAGAAAATAAAAAGCAGTTTTACATTCCAGAAGGTTTTGCTCATGGATTTCTTGTGCTGTCAGAGGAAGCGGAATTTGCATACAAGTGCACAGACTTTTATCATCCAGGGGATGAAGGCGGCCTTATCTGGAATGACCCCGCCATCGGAGTAAAATGGCCGATTGAGGATGGGCAGCAGCTCATCATCTCGGAAAAAGATCAGAAGTGGGGACGATTAAAGGAGGAAAGATGAAATACCTCTTATCATTAGGAAGGGATATTATCGGTAAAAGAAGACTGATTTTAGACTTGGCAAAAGCGGATTTCAGGAAACGGTTCGTAGGGTCTTATTTTGGCGTGGTCTGGATGTTTGTTCAGCCTATTGTCACGGTTGCGATCTACTATTTTGTTTTTGGTCTGGGATTTCGCAGCGCAAATCCCATTGAAGGAGTGCCTTTTGTGCTGTGGCTGGTGCCTGGCATTGTGCCCTGGTTTTTCTTTAGCGAGGCGCTAAACTCAGGAACGAACTGCCTGCAGGAATATAGCTATCTGGTGAAAAAGGTGGTTTTTCCTGTGGAAATTCTTCCGGTCATAAAGATGATTTCCTGTCTCATTGTTCATGTGATTTTTGTTTTGATTATGCTGGGACTTTTTTTATGCTTTGGCTGGTTTCCAAAAGCGTACTGGCTTCAGACGGTTTACTATACCATGGCCACGTTTCTATTTGCCATTGCATTGGTATATTTTACCAGCTCTGTACAAGTCTTCTTTAAGGATATGGCGCAGATTGTCAGTATCTGCCTCCAGTTTGGCATGTGGCTCACTCCGATTATGTGGCAGGAGGAGCAGTTTGCAGGAAGCTCATTTTATCCGGTATTCTGTAAGATTGTGAAATTGAATCCTATGTACTACATTGCGGCAGGGTACAGAGACAGTATGATTATGGAACATTGGTTCTGGGAAAGACCTGGTCTGACCTTGTATTTTTGGGTTGCGGTTCTTGTAATGTTTTTGATTGGACTGAAGGCGTTTAAAAAGCTGAGGCCACATTTCTCAGATGTTTTGTAGGAAAGTATAAGGAAAGAAGATGGAGAATGCAATCACTGTAACAGATGTTTCTAAAGTTTATAAATTATATGACAGACCCATTGACAGGCTGAAGGAGTCTTTAAATCCTTTTCACAAGGAATACCATAAGAAGTTTTATGCCTTAAATAACCTTTCTTTTCAGGTAAAGAAAGGGGAAACCGTGGGGATTATCGGAACGAACGGTTCTGGAAAGTCTACAATTTTAAAGATTATCACAGGCGTTTTGTCTCCCACAACAGGCAAGGTAAAGGTGGACGGCGTAATTTCCGCCCTCTTGGAACTGGGGGCAGGGTTTAATTCAGATTATACAGGCATTGAGAATATTTATATGAACGGCACGATGATGGGTTTTTCCAGAAAGCAGATGGAAGCCAAGCTGCCAGATATTTTGGAATTTGCAGACATTGGGGATTTTGTGTATCAGCCTGTAAAAACGTATTCCAGCGGTATGTTTGTCCGTCTGGCTTTTGCGCTGGCGATTAACGTGGAGCCAGAGATTTTGATTGTGGATGAGGCTCTTTCTGTAGGAGATGTATTTTTTCAGTCCAAATGCTATCGCCGGATGGAGGAGATTCGGAAAAACGGCACCACGATCTTAATGGTGACTCATGATATGGGAAGTATTATCAAGTATTGCGACAAAGTGGTGCTTTTAAATAAGGGAAACTTTATTGCTCAGGGCCAGCCTGGTCCTATGGTGGATTTATACAAAAAAATACTGGCTAACCAGATGGATTCTCTTCAAAAAGAGCTGAATCAGGATGAGAATCCGGTTGTGGAAGAGCAAAAACTGATGAAGGAAAGTCTGACCATCAACACAAACCGGACAGAATATGGGGATGGAAAGGCCCAGATCTATGATTTGGGATTATTTGATCAAAGAGGAAATCTGACGAATCTCCTTTTGAAGGGAGAGGAATTTACGATAAAGGAAAAAATTCGGTTTGCGGCTGAGATTGCCATGCCTATTTTTACCTATACGATTAAAGATAAAAAGGGAACCGAGTTAAGCGGTACGAACACCATGTTTGAGGGAACCGATATTAAGCCTGTAAATGCGGGAGATGAGTATGAAGTGTCCTTTACCCAGAAGATGACGCTTCAGGGAGGAGAATACCTCTTGTCCATGAGCTGCACAGGATTTGAAAAAGGAGAACATGTGGTATACCATCGCCTCTATGATGTTGCCAATATCACAGTGATTTCCAATAAAAATACGGTAGGCGTGTTTGATATGGAATCAAAAGTGAAGGCGGTAAAATCAAAAGGCATATAACGGGTGTAAGACAGGGACTGGGAGGAACGTATGAAACAGATTGAAAAAGAATTGATGGAGCTTTTAAAAGCCTATGGAGGAGACCGAAAACAGGCTTTAAAGGAGCATCCGGGATTAGAGTATCTCTATGCACTGTCGGACCAGAGAGAGAATCTGATGGAGTGGTATCCTTTTCGCGCAGAAGGCAGACTTTTGCAGGTAGGTTCTGACTTTGGAGCTCTCACCGGTTTGTATAGCCAGAAAGTAGCAGCAGTGGACGTTTTAGACGAGTCTGAAGACAATTTAAAGGTAAACTGGCTGCGCCACGTAGAACAGGAGGGCAGAACCAATATCCAATATTATGTAGGGACGATTATGGATTATATGGATTCTGTAGAGATGGAGGAAGGGGACTGCCATCCGAAAAAGTATGACTATGTGGTATTTGCAGGTTCTCTGGATGAGAAGGCGAAGGAGCAGATTCAGGCGGCGAAAAGGCTGCTAAAACCAGGAGGAGAACTGGTGGCTGCAGTCTGCAATCCATTTGGAATGAAGTACTGGGCAGGCGCGCCAAAGGACAAGAACTGCTTTTCCAAACCTAAGCTCGAATCTCTTTTTAAAGAGGAAAAGGAAGGAGGAAATCTGAAATTTTATTATCCAATGCCAGATTACAAGCTTCCTGTCACCATCTTTTCTGACAGCTATCTTCCCGGAAAGGGAGACTTGACAGACACCATCACAGCGTATGATTATCCCAAATATCTCCTTATGGACGTAGGCGCTTCCTATGACGAGGTCTGCAGGGAGGGAATGTTTGATCAGTATGCCAATTCTTTTTTTGTGGTGTGGCAAAAGCACGAAACGCCATTGGAGATTCAATATGTAAAATATAACCGAACCAGAACAGAACGTTTTCAGATTAAGACTACGATTTTAGGGCAGGGACAGGAACGAGTGGTGGAGAAAGCAGCTCTTTCTATGGAAGGCGCGCCGCATATCTGGGCTTTTGGGACCAATTATACAGAGCTGAGTAAACAATATGCAGATGTAAACTTTGTCAAACCGGATATGGGAGAAGACCGCAGCAGCGTAAGATTTCCCTACATAGTAGGAAAAAGCTGGTCCGAACAGCTTGGCGAGGAGATTTCCCTTGGAAAAGTTCCTGTAAGGCTGGTGCGCCTGGCTATGGAGCAGGTGCTAAAGACAAAGAGTTCCGCCATGGTTTCCTTTAAAGAGACGCCAGAATTTGAGGAAGTATTTGGTGATCAAGCGTCATGGGAGCAGTTTCGTGGGGAGCCTTGTCTGGGCATATCCAACATTGACGCGTTGTTTGAAAACATTCTTCTGACAGGGGATGAGCGGTACTGCCTGGATTATGAGTGGGTATTTCCGTTTCCCATTCCTGTAAAATTTATTCAATACCGAATCTTATTTTATTTTTATCGACAGTATCACAGTCTTTTGACCACATATCACACAGTAAGCGACTGGCTTGTGGAATTTGGTATCTCCAAAGAGGAAGAGGAGGTATTTAGCAACATGGAAACTGCGTTCCAGCGCTATGTCCACGGAGAAAATCAGCAGATTTTTCTGGAAAATTATCTGGTGGAGACAAAGAATGTGAGAGAACTTGCCAGGGTCGACAGGGAGCTGGAGCGAACCAAGGTTCAGGCCAGGGAGAAGGATACCGCCCTTAGAAAGATGACTGAAATTCAGCGCCTGACCAATAACCATGTGACTAATCTGGAAATCATGATTAAAGACCTGCGCCATGAGATTGACGAGATGGGAAAGACGCTGACCTATCTAAACCGTCATGAAGCCCTGGTCTTTAAGATACGCAGGAAATTAGGCGAAAAGTTTAATAAGAGATATCCGAAAGGCTCTGTGGAGCGGAAAAAATTGTCTTATGCAAAAGAATATTTCCTTCATCCTGTCCAGTCGTTTAAGCTGTATCGTTCTGAGGAGGGAAAGAATTTAAAAGAAGGGGATTTTCTCATAGGAAGCCAGTACCGGGAACATGGAAAGCTTACTTTTTCCTATGAAGAGACGCCCCAGGTATCCATTATTATTCCGGTATATAATCAGATTCACTATACATATGCCTGTCTGGTTTCTATTTTAGAATATACGAAGGACGTCTCTTATGAAGTGATTATTGCGGATGATGTGTCCACAGACGCCACAAGGAACTTAGAGCAGTATGCACAGGGGCTGGTAATCTGCCGCAACAGCAGCAACCAGGGATTTTTGAAAAACTGCAATCAGGCAGCTCAGGCAGCCAGAGGACGCTATCTGATGTTCTTAAATAACGATACTCAGGTGACAGAGGGATGGCTGTCTTCTCTGGTAAATCTTATAGAGTCGGATTCCTCCATAGGGATGGTAGGCTCTAAACTGGTATATCCAGATGGAAGGCTTCAGGAAGCAGGAGGAATCATCTGGAGCGATGGATCGGGATGGAATTATGGCCGGCTGGATGATCCAGACAAGCCGGAATACAATTATGTAAAAGATGTGGACTATATTTCAGGGGCTGCTATTTTATTATCCAATGCTCTGTGGAAACAGATTGGCGGATTTGATACCCGCTTTGCCCCTGCGTACTGTGAAGATTCCGACCTGGCCTTTGCAGTGCGGGCGCTGGGGTATCGGGTTGTGTACCAGCCTCTTTCAAAAGTGATACATTTTGAAGGCATCTCCAATGGAACAGACGTTGAGGGATCTGGACTGAAACGGTATCAAACCATAAACAACGAAAAACTGAGAGAAAAATGGAAAAGGGAATTTGCAAGGCAGTGCGAGAACAATGGAAATCCAGATCCCTTCCGGGCAAGGGAACGGAGTATGGGCAAAAAAATCATTCTGGTTGTAGACCACTATGTGCCTACGTACGATAAGGACGCCGGTTCCAAGACCACATTCCAGTATCTGAAAATGTTTTTGCAAAAAGGTTATGTGGTCAAGTTTTTGGGAGATAATTTTCTCCACGAAGAGCCTTATTCCACCATGCTTATGCAGATGGGGATCGAGATTCTCTATGGACAGGATTATAAGGTGGACATCTGGGACTGGCTGAAAAACCATGGCAAGGACATAGCAGTCGCATACTTAAATCGACCTCATGTGGCGATTAAATATATTGATTTTATAAAAGAGAATACCAATATCAAGGTGATTTACTATGGACATGATCTTCATTTTCTGCGGGAGGGAAGAGAGTTTGCTCTCACGGGAGATCCAAACCGTCGTCAGGCCTCAGAATACTGGAAATCCGTGGAAATGTCCCTCATGTATAAGGCGGCGATGTCCTATTACCCATCCTATGTGGAGAGGGATGCTATTAAGGCAGAGGATGAGAAGATTCCAGTAAAAGACATTGTGGCCTATGTCTATGATACCTTTAAGGATAACATTCCTCAGGATTTTGTAAAACGAGAGGGAATCTTATTTGTAGGCGGATTTGCCCATCCGCCCAATGCAGACGCTGTTTTGTGGTTTGTGAGAGAGGTTTATCCTTTGATTTGTCAAAGAGCAAAAAACATGGGACAGGAAATACCAAACTTTTATGTGGTGGGCTCCAAGGTGACTGAGGAGATTCAGGAATTGGAACAGCCTGGAAACGGTGTTATCATCAAAGGATTTGTCAGTGAGGAAGAATTGGTCAGATTGTATGATACCACCAGGGTGGTTGTGGTTCCTCTTCGATACGGAGCCGGAGTCAAAGGCAAAGTGGTGGAAGCCTTGTATCATGGATCTGCCATTGTGACGACCTCCATCGGAGCAGAAGGAATTTCAGATGCGGAAACAGTGATGATGATCAGGGACGGAGCTTTGGAGTTTGCAGAGTCCGTGTTTGCTCTGTATGAAGAACCCAATGTTTGTATGGATTTAAGCCGCAGAACTCAGAGATATATAAAAGAACGCTACAGTGTAAAAGCGGCCTGGAGTGTGATTGAGGAGGACTTTTCATGATTACAGATATGACGGAGGGAAATATCCCGAAACATCTGATTTCTTACTCCATTCCGCTGATTTTGGGAAACCTATTTCAGCTCACCTATAATGCGGTGGACTCGATCATTGTGGGACGATTTATCGGCAAGGAGGCTTTGGCTGCCGTGGGGGTCTCCAGTCCGGTGATGAACATCATTATTCTTGGGATTTCTGGAATTTGTATTGGAGCTTCTGTGCTGATGAGCAACTTTTTTGGAGCAAAGAAAGAGGAACTGATCAAAAAGGAAATGGCTACGACAGCAGTTTTTGGCGTCTATTTTTCTTTGGTTGTGGTTCTTTTGGGAATGATAGCAGCCAAACTGCTGTTAAGAGCCTTATACGTTCCAGAGGAGATTCTTAACATGTCCGCTACATACCTTCGGATTATCTTTTTGGGAGCACCGTTTACCTTTTTTTATAATGCGGTTTCTTCTGCCTTAAAAAGCGTTGGAGATTCCAAGACTCCACTTAAGTTTTTGGCTTTCTGCTCTGTGCTCAATGGGGTTTTGGATGTAATTTTAATTGGCGTATTTGGCTTGGGAATCATCTGTTCCGCCGTTACCACTGTGGTGGCAGAGGCATTATCCGCGATTTTATGTGTGATTTATGTTTACCAGAAGATTCCGCTTCTCCAGTTAAAACCAAAGGAATTTCGGTTAGATAAGGAACTTTTGAAGCAGACTCTTCAGTATGGAGGCGTGACGGCCCTTCAGCAGTCATGCCAGCCTATTGGCAAACTGCTGATTCAGGGAGCGGTGAATCCTATGGGCGTGGAAGTCATTGCTGCTTTTAATGCAGTGAACCGTGTGGATTCCTATGCGTTTACCCCAGAGCAGAGTATTGCCAACGGTATTACCACATTTGTGGCCCAGAATGCAGGAGCAAAAAAAGAAGACCGAATTAAAAAAGGATTCCGTTCTGGGCTCATGCTGGAGTTTGTTTATTGGATTTTTATCTGCGTTGTGACAATGGTTTTTCGGGAACCGATTATGAGACTGTTTGTGACTGGGCAGAACAAAGAGATTGTGGCATTGGGAAGCGGATACTTAGGGTTTATGGCGCTTTTCTACCTGTTTCCTGGGTTTACCAACGGATTTCAGGGGTATTTCAGAGGAAGAAAATGTATGAAGATGACCCTTTTGGGGACCTTCATTCAGACCAGCTTACGGGTCGTTTTTGTGTATATCCTGACTCCCCATATGGGATTAAACGGCGTGGCTGTTGCATGTGCAATCGGCTGGAGCATGATGCTTTTGGTGGAGATTCCATACTATTTCTACATTGCAGCTCGGTAACATTTTGCCTCCGCCCAAGAAGAGGCAGAGGTGAAAGCGCTTGACAAGAATATACCGATAGACTAAAATACGACATAATGGATATTTTTATAAAAAGAGGTACAAAATGACAAGAGAAGAAGTTTTTAAAAATCTGAATGAAATTTTTCAGGAAGTGTTTGATGACGAGGAGATAGAGGTAAACGAGACCACTACCTCTAAGGATGTTGACAACTGGGACAGCTTAGAGCATATTAATCTGATTGTGTCTGTTGAAAAGAAGTTTGGCATAAAGTTTAATATGGGCGAAGTGACAACCATGAGGAATGTGGGAGAGATGGCGGACATTATTCTGAAAAGGATTTAAGAACAGTGGATATTTTATCGTTTACGTTTTATGGTATGATGCTGTTTGCGGTTCTTCTATATTATAGTACGCCCATAAAGTACCGCTGGGTCATACTGCTGGGATTCAGCGTTTATTTTGTGTTCCATGCTAATGGCATAAAGCTGGCCTTGTATATGGCCTTTGTGATTGTCTGTACGTATGTGATCAGTCTTTTACTAGACAAATATCGGGAAAAACAGAGACTTTGTAAGGCGATTTTGGTTTTAGGCATTGTCATTAATGGGACAAGTCTGATTCTTATGAAGGAACTGAATTTTTTCCTTAATACGACCAGAATTGCAGCCTCTGTTTTTGGAAAGGTTTTGCCCCTTTCGCCAGTTTCTATCCTGGCGCCCGTAGGGATTTCTTATTATACCCTTTCTCTCACAGGCTGCCTTTTGGATGTTTATTGGGGATCTGCAAAAGTGGAGAAAAATGTCTTAAAGCTTGCGCTTTTTGCAGGTTATTTTCCAGCTCTTGTTTCTGGTCCCATTCTGCGTAAGAGGGAGTCTTTTGAAGCGATCATGGAAGGTCACGCCTTTGACTATTCTAATTTTTGTTTTGGACTTCAGAGAATTGTGTGGGGAATGTTTAAAAAGCTGGTAATATCAGAAAGACTGGCTGTGATTGTCAATACCGTTTATGGAGACTACTATGTGTATTCAGGGTTCTATATCTGGGTTGCGGCAGTCGCATTTTTATTACAGCTCTATACAGACTTTTCGGGCTGTATCGACATTTGTTTAGGGTGTTCACAGTTATTCGGCGTAATGCTGCCTGAAAACTTTGATCTGCCCTTTTTGTCTAAAAGCGTTTCGGAATTCTGGAGACATTGGCACATTACCTTAGGCGGCTGGCTGAGAGATTATATCTATTATCCTATGCTGAAATCTGACTTTATCCAGAATATCGGAGAGCATTCGAAAAAGATTCTTGGGAAAAAAAGAGGAAAGAAGATTCCGCTTTACCTTGTTACAATGATTTCTTGGTTTCTGATAGGCTTTTGGCACGGAGGAGAATGGAATTACATTTTCGGCGTGGGCTTGTTTTATGGCATGGTGATTGTTTCAGGACAAATTCTGGAGCCGGTATTCAAAAAGACCATCACGTTGTTTCAGATTCATACAGACTGCTTTAGCTGGCAATTCTTTCAGGTGGCTCGAACTTTTTTCATTTTAGCTTTTGCAAATTCTTTTTTTCGTGCTGTCAGTTTAAAAAGTGCGTTTCAGATGTGGAGACAGGCATTTTGTAACTGGAATCCCTGGATTTTCTTTGACGAATCGTTGTATAATCTGGGATTGGATCGGAGAGAGTGGCATATTCTGGAGTTTTCACTGTTGGCATTAATCGTATGTGGACTCATACGACATGTTACGAAAAAAACGGTTAGACAGTGGCTTTTGGCGCAGAACCTGCTTTTCAGATGGACCGCGTTCCTCTTACTGGTGTTGTCAGTCTTTATCTATGGATATTATGGACCTGGGTTTGATGCCCAATCCTTTATTTATATCCAGTTTTAGGAGGACTGCATATGAAAAAGAAAATATTTGGGAGCCTTTGCTTTGGAATTGTGCTCATACTCTTGCTGTTTTTGACAAAAAACGTCTTTTCCTTTAAATACGGGGATGGAATTTATGGCATGGAGAAGTTTTATGAACAGGAAGAAGGAACGGTTGACGTGCTCATTTTAGGGCCTTCTCTGGCTTTTGCAGATATTAATACAGCTACCTTGTGGAGTGAATACGGGATTTCTGCCTTTCATCTGGGCGGAAGCATTCAGCCAATGTGGAACACGTATTATTATATGAAGGAAGCACTAAAATACCAGCGCCCCAAAGTTATGATTTTAGAGGCGTCAGTCACAAACATGATGAGCGATTATAGTGACCAGAGCCGGATTATAAAAAATACGTATGGAATGAAATGGTCAAAGGATAAACTGGAAGCAATCAGGGTCAGCGCGCCCAGAGAGCAATGGAACGAGTATCTTTTTGAACATTTGCAGTATCATTCCAGATATGAGGAGATTTCCAGAGCGGATTTTCTGGCTAACCAAGGGAGCCTGCAATATGAAGACTGGAAAGGATTTATGTGTCTCATGAAGACTGTGCCCCAAGAAGGGACAGACGTGAGCCATGTGAAAGAACGGAGTGAACTTTCTAGTAAAACAGAAGAATATTACAGAAAGACCATAGAGCTTGCTAAAGAAGAGGGAATTCCCCTTTTGATTGTGGTTTCTCCTCACGCGGGGATTTCGGAGTGGTCCCAGACAATTTATAATACTGCAGCGGATATTGCTGGAGAGTATCAGGTTCCATTTATAAATTATAATTTATGTTTAGAGGAAATCGGCTTGGATTACTCCACAGATATGGCGGATCCTATGCACTTAAATTATAAGGGGAATCAAAAATATACAAGGAATATAGCGGAGTATCTATCAGAGCGTTATAACCTTACTGATCACAGGGGAGATGAAAGATACGATTCCTGGGAGAGAAATTCCAACTGGTATCTGGCAGCCATGTCCTATCAGGAAATTGTGGAGTGTACCGACTTAACAGAGATGATTTCTTTGCTTCAGAGAGAGGACTTGGATCTTGTGATCTCTGTGGACGGCACATACTCACAGGAGGATGGAAATCTTCGGGCCTTTTTGCAGGCGTTTCAGATACCCTCCAATGGAGATACCGGAATTTGGATTGTTTCTGAAGGAAAGGCAGATAGTCTTGGCTGGGGGCCTGAGCAGATTCGGCAGATTTCGTATCCGTATCACGTCCTGACCATGAAGTCTGCCTGGAGTCAGGAAAAAGGTCAGTATACAAACAGCGTTTCTTTTGACACCACATTCTATAAACAGGTAGAGAATGGGATCAATGTAGTTTTGTGCAGTAAGGTCACTGGGGAGCTGGTGGATTCCTTCGGGATTCTTGCCGGCGAGATTGAAATTTACAGATAAGAGGAGAAAGATGCAGGCAATTTTATTGGCAGGAGGGCTTGGAACCCGCCTTCGCAGCGTAGTAAACGACAGACCAAAGCCTATGGCTATGGTTCAGGGAAAACCTTTTTTGGAATATGTAATAGAGGGGCTAAAAAAACAGGGAATTAAGGATATTATTTTTGCCATAGGATATAAAGGAAGCATGGTGGAAGAGTACTTTGGGTCTGGCGAGAAATTTGGGATTACCGTTTCCTACGCCTATGAGGAGACGTTATTAGGAACTGCAGGTGCCATCCGCAATGGAGCCAGGTTTGTCACAGAGGATTCTGTACTGGTTCTGAATGCAGATACCTTTTACGAGATGGACTATAGGCGGCTGGAGAACTTGAAACAAGATCTGGGTCTTGATATGGCGCTGGTGCTTCGCCAGGTTCCGGATATCTCCCGTTATGGAGAGGCTGTACTGAAAGATAACCGTCTGGTCAGATTTAATGAAAAGAGTGTGAAAGCAAGACAAGGAACCATCAACGGCGGTGTTTATCTACTGTCAAAATCCCTGATTGAGCAGATACCGGAAGGAAAGGTTTCTCTGGAACAGGAGATGATTCCAAAGTGGATGAAAGAGGGGTATCAGTTAGGCGGATTTGTCAATGAAGGGTATTTTATTGATATCGGGGTGCCAGAGGATTACTATCGGTTTGTGGAAGATGTAGAGAAAGGAGTTCTTACATGGTAATCAGAGGCAGAGCGCCTTTAAGAATCAGCTTTGGCGGCGGAGGTACGGATGTGGCTCCCTTCTGTGAGGAGCAGGGCGGCGCGGTTATTGGAAGTACGATTAATAAGTATGCGTACTGCTCCATTGTTCCAAGAGAGGACGATCAGATTATCGTTCACTCTTTGGATTTTGATATGACCGTAAAATATAATACCAGTGAAAACTATGTGTATGACGGAAAACTGGATTTGGTGACAGCAGCTTTAAAAACAATGAATATCAAGCAGGGGTGCGAGGTGTACTTGCAGTGTGATGCACCGCCGGGCTCTGGCCTTGGCACTTCTTCTACGGTTATGGTCTCTCTTTTAGTGGCTATGGCCCGTTGGAAAGGTCTTGCTATGGATTCCTATGCCCTTGCAGACTTGGCCTATGAGGTAGAGAGGGAAGATTTAAGGATCGACGGAGGCTATCAGGATCAGTATGCATCCACATTTGGCGGATTCAATTTTATTGAGTTTCATGGGCGGAATAATGTGGTGGTGAACCCACTGCGAATCAAGAAGGAGATCCTTCATGAACTGCAGTATAACCTGTTGTTGTGTTATACCGGCAAAATCCATGTATCCGCCAATATTATTAAGGATCAGGTAAAGAATTACGGGAAAAAAGACGCCTTTGACGCGATGTGCGAGGTAAAGGCTTTGGCGTATGCCATGAAGGATGAGCTGCTAAAGGGAAATCTCCACAGCTTTGGCAAGCTGTTGGATTATGGATGGCAGAGTAAAAAGAAGATGAGCAGCAAAATTTCCAATCCCCAGATCGATCAGCTTTATGAAGAGGCCCTTAAAGGCGGGGCTTTAGGCGGAAAATTGTTAGGAGCCGGCGGCGGAGGTTATTTGTTATTATACTGTCCTTATAATGTGAGACATAAGGTGGCGGCTCGGATGGAAGCGGCAGGCGGGCAGCTGGCAGACTGGAATTTTGAATTAAGGGGAGCTCAGTCTTGGATTGCGGATGAGGACCGATGGGATTACGATACCGTTAAGGTGCAGATGTCCAACGGACCTTATGAGTTTCCGTTTTGAAAGATTCAGAAAGGGGCAGGGAAAGATTGGAAAAGGTAGTGTTTTTAGACAGAGATGGCACCATCAATGAAGAGGTTCATTATCTTCATAAACCAGAGGATCTGCACTTTTTGGATGGAGTTTCCCAGGCCGTAAGGATGCTTCGACAGGCTGGCTTTAAACTGGTGGTGATTACCAATCAGGCGGGGGTAGCCAGGGGATACTATACGTGTAAAGACGTGGAGCGCCTGCATGAATATATGAATGAACAACTGAAAAAAGAGGGAGCCTGGATTGATGCGTTTTACTACTGCCCGCACCATCCCGTTTATGGAGTGGGCAAGTATAAACAGGTTTGCCATTGCCGCAAACCGGAAATTGGGATGTTTGAGATGGCGGAAAAGCGTTTTTTTGTGGAGAAATCCCATTCCTATATGATTGGAGATAAATGGATTGATATTGAGGCGGGCCTTCGATATGGAGTCAAGGGGATTCTAGTGGGAACTGGTTATGGCTTCTCTTTAAAAAAAGAGATGGAAGAGAAAGGGGAAAGACCTATTTATGATTTTTACGCCAAAACTCTTGTGGACGCAGCAAACTATATTATCACCAGAGAAAAAGAAAGTGGGATGTGAGATGGATTATCTGAAAGAATTAACTGAACGGTATCCTGCATTAGAGCAGATGCGGGAGCCAATCTATGCTGCATATGTGCTTTTAAAGGAGTGTTATGAGAGCGGGCATAAGCTTTTGGTGGCAGGAAACGGGGGAAGCGCTGCAGACTCAGAGCATATTGTAGGGGAATTAATGAAGGGGTTCAAGAAAAAGAGGCCATTGCCACAGGAGGTGCTCTCGGGATTAGAAAAGGCAGATCCTGAAATGGGTAAACGATTAGCCCAAAAGCTTCAGGGAAGTCTTCCGGCTATCGCGCTTACCGGCCATCCCGGATTGTCTACAGCCTTTTTAAATGATGTTGACGGTCAGATGGTTTATGCCCAGCAGGTGTTAGGATATGGAGAGGCAGGGGATGTGTTTTTGGGAATCTCAACATCGGGAAATTCTGCCAACATCTATTATGCTTGTGTGACCGCCAAGGCAAAAGGGTTAAAGATAATTGGACTGACCGGAAGAGACGGCGGGGATTTGAGACGAATCTCAGATGTGGCAGTTGTCGTACCAGAGACAGAAACGTATAAGATTCAAGAACTTCATCTTCCTATCTATCATACCTTATGTCTCATGCTGGAGGAGCGTTTTTTTGGATAAAGGAGGAAGAACCATGGGGGTTCATACATTCGTGATTTGTGCATATCAGAAGTCGCCGTACCTTCTATCTTGTATTCGTTCCCTAAAGAGCCAGACAGAGAATACAGAAATCATCTGCACAACCTCAACGCCCAGCGCCTGGCTTACGGAAATCATGGAGAAGCAGGGGATTCCCCTTTATGTAAGGGAAGGGGAAAGCGATATACAGGCGGACTGGAACTTTGCTATAGAAAAGGCAGAGGGGGAATTTGTAACCATTGCCCACCAGGACGACATGTATGGAAAACATTATGTGGAAGAATTGAAAAAAAGTTATGAGCGCTGGCCGGATATGACCGTATTTATGACGGATGCGGTTACCATAAAGAACGGGAATGTGCAAAGATGGAGCCTGAAGGAATTGGTGAAGAAGACTTTGCGTCTGCCTCTTAGGTTTCACGGACTGGCAGACAGAGAGGCAGTGAAAAAAAGCGGACTTCTGCTTGGGAATCCGGTGATGTGCCCATCCTGCGCTTATCGGAAAAATTATTTGCCAGATCCGATTTTTCATTCAGAGTATCGTTATGCTCTGGATTGGGACTGCATGGTGGATTTGGCAAAATGGCCGGGCCGGTTTGTCTGTGTGGAAAAGCCCCTTCTGTATTATCGGATTCATGATGGAGCCGCTACAAAAGTATGTATTGAGAATCATCGCAGGGAAACAGAAGAGCGGCAGATGTTTGAGCGTTTTTGGCCTGAACCTGTAGTGGAGTTTCTGATGAAGTTTTATAAAAAAGCTTCTCAGGAGTGGTAAATACAAAGGCGAGGAGGAAAAAGCCTATGGAGAGAAAGAATTCCTTCGTGAAGATTTATCGCTGGAGGGATGAAGCGGTGTTTGCCGGAATTTTATTGGCATTTGCCTTTATGATCAACCATGGGATTGAAATCAGAGGGCTTTCTGGCGAGGACCTATCCTTATGGTCTTTTTATAATGGACAGCCTTTTTGGAGATTTATATTTCCGATTGGAAACCCTTCTTTCCGATTTGTATATTACTTATTCGCATATATTCAGTTTGCGGTGGTGGGCACCCACATATCTTGGTTTGTGCCTTGTAATATAATAATAAATGGACTGATTGCCTATACGGTGTTTCGGTTTGGGCGGAGCATTTCCAAAAACAGTATTCTTGGCATCTTGGGAGGATTTTTATACCTTTTGTCCAGGTGGTCCTGTTACCAGATTTCTCAGGTGAGTGGGCTTTTGGAGAGTATGGCTCTGTGGATGGCGATTGGAATTTTATATTGTGTGTTTCAATATGTGAATCAGACGGAAAAAGAACAGCCCTTTTTTGTGGCGGCCAGTTTGCTGTATTTTGGGATCTGCTTTGTCCATGAACGGTTTGTCACGCTGATTTTGGTTTTGGCGGCGGCATTTCTTATGAAGGTAAAAAAGAAACCATGGAACGGAGCTGTGGCAGCAGGCGTGTTTGTACTTGTACAAGTGATTTGGCTCTTTGCCACAGGCTCTGTCTTCTGGGTGCAGATAGAGGGGCTTGGCGCTGTGGGAAAGTTTCTTTCAAATTCAGGCTGGCCGGCAGCTCCCAGGTGGGCGAAGGGACTGAATATTGTGTCCTATGTGGTGATAATTGGTATCACATTGGCCTTTTTGGTAAAGTTTATCAAAGAGAAAACACAGCAGAAGAGCATTTTATGTAATACCTTATTGTTTGCGCTGTTTATTGGCTGCAATATGGCAAATGTGGGAATTTCTGAGCAGACGGATATATTCTGGCTTTATGTTCCTGTGACAGCAGTCGGTCTATTTCTGGTTTATATGTGTGGGGTGATTGCAGGCCATGGAGAGAAGACTTTGCCTGATTATCATCGTATGCTTGCATGTATTTTTGTTCTGATTATTTATAGTATGCTGGCGTGTCCGGTAGAGATGTACTATCGCAGGACATATCCTCAGTTTTCTTTTTGGCAGAGTCAGCAGCGGGCCAATTCTCTGGCAGAACAAACGTATGAAAAATATGGAGAGATTGTTTTTGGAAAACGGATTTACATTTTAAATAATTCCTATGGTATGGAAGAGTCTGACATAAAAACTTTTCTGAAAACGTTTCATGGCAGACAGAAGACGGAAGGTATTGTGGTATCGTTTGTTCGCTCTATCCGGGATTTCGGACAGGTGACCAATAATATGCTGATTTTGCGGGAGGAGCCGAAAGCGTGTGCTTATCAGGATATTACAAATTTTGTGAAAGAAATAAAGTGTGAGGCTGTATATGGATATTATCCAGACACCTGGATGGAGGAAAGCGCGAAGATTCGGGTTATGACTGGGGAGAGCGGAGCCATTCACCTTCAGCTTCTGTATCCTGGCTCTATGACTGGAGAAGAGATTTCTGCTATATATCAAGATGGAGTTTTGGTAGAAGAAGTGGAGATTGACAATAATATTACGTATGTAGATTTGCAGACTGGACCTTATGATACAGTGGAATTGGAATTTGAAAACAACTTTTATCTGAAAAATATCTATGAAAAACGGGGAGAAAGCCGCCTTGCTCTGATGGTGCGTATAACGACAGACTAATCTCAGAGTGGGAACTTGTCAGACAGGAAAGGGAAAACATGGAAAAAAAGCAAAAGTGGTACTACATGATACCGGTCATAGGAGTGGTGTTTGGGATTTGGTATTTGAAACAATCGTTTTATGATGTGGTGTATTCGGACTATATCAGGCTGGTCAACAGCTATCTGCCAGACGTTTGGAATCCAGATAAATTTTTGGTGCGGGATGTGCTGACCAGAATCCCGATCAATTATGCGGCCAGAATCATTAACACGTCTTTGTTCCATTACAGCATTCGTTTTGACCAGGCGCTAGGTCTTCTTTCCCTGGGATTAGGAGCTTTGATCCTTGCTGCTTATTGTGTCTGGAAAAAGATAAGTCCTCTATGGTTTGGCGTGATCATGGCAGTCTTTTTCAGCCTGAATAAATGGGAGATGATGAATAATGGAAGCGGATGGGTACACTTTCTGGCATTTGCAGGATTCTATTATCATTATCTGGTGTGGGACAGAGTGTGGTCAGGACAGGAGAAAAAGGGAGATCATCTGAAAATGCTGCTCCTGCCCTGGATTTTGATCTTGGGAGTGGCAGGACCTTACTGTGCCGTATATGTGGGAGTACTGCTTTTGGGATACTGCTTCTGTCTGCTTACGGTTCATAAAAAGACGAAAAAGTGGGACAGGCGGTATCTTCAATATGGGATTTGTGTCGTACTCCCTTTTTTGTGTTATCTGTGGAGCACCGCGCAGGTGAAATCCAGTGCAGCAAAAGTGGAGGGGACGCTGTTTGAGTATCTTTTGGATGTGCCCAGTTACTTTGTCCGTTTCTTTTTAAAGTCTTTGTGTTCCACAGTAGTGGGCGGAGAGGCAGCTGCAGAATTTTTTCATTCCAATGTACCATATTTTGTCATAGGACTGACAGTAGGGGCTGCTTATCTTCTGGTCTTGTGGCAGCAGTTCCGATATCGGATTTATGAGAAAACCCTGTTTCCTCTGATTCTGATTGTGGCTGGAGGAATGAACCATGTGTTGATTGTGCTTTCCAGATGGTCGTTTTTTATGGAAAATTATGGTATGAGTTCCCGCTATGCGGTGCAGTTTCAGATTGGAGTTTTGGGAATACTTTTGACGTTTGGACTTCTGTGGAAAGAACGGTCTGGTTTAAAAAAGCTCCATCAGGGAATTATGATCGGGATTCTGGTTCTGTTTCTGGGAGGGAATCTTTGCACTACCTGGAGAGAATTAAGGGTGATGCCCTGGAGGAAACTGACCTGTGTGGAGCGGGCTCAGATTGCGCTGGATTTTGAGCAAAAAACCGACGACGAGCTGCGGGCAGCCTTTGAATACCGGACTTATGCAGATGACAGCGGCGCTATGGTCAGACAGGCTCTTACGATATTAAAGGAGAACAACTGGAACGTGTTTCATGAATAACGGAGGAAGAAATCATGAAGGTAGTATTGTTGGCCGGAGGATTGGGAACCAGGCTCAGTGAACAAAGCCATTTAAAGCCAAAGCCCATGATTGAAATTGGCGGAAAACCCATATTGTGGCACATTATGAAGTATTACTCGCAATTTGGATTTCATGAGTTTGTCATATGCCTGGGGTATAAGCAGTACGTGGTAAAGGAGTTTTTTGCAGATTATTTTCTTCATATGTCGGATGTGACCTTTGATTTGGCAAATAATAAGATGGAAGTTCACAGCAATTTTTCTGAACCCTGGAAGGTGACTTTAGTAGACACAGGGCTTTATACCATGACAGGAGGACGTATCAAACGGATTCGCCCCTACATTGGAGACCATCCTTTTATGCTTACTTACGGAGACGGCCTGTGTGATGTGGATCTGGCGGCTCTCTGGGAGTTTCATAAAAGCCATGGAAGGATTGCCACTATGACTACTGTGAATATCGCTCAGATGAAGGGAATTTTAGATATTTCTTCAGAAAATGAGGTGATGTCATTTCGGGAAAAAAATGAGAAGGATGCCAGCTTGGTAAATGGCGGCTATATGGTTTTAAATCCAGAGATATTTGACTATCTTGACGGGGACGATACGGTGTTTGAAAAAGGGCCTGTGGAACGATTGGTGGCAGAAAGGCAGCTCATGAGTTTTCATCATGATGGTTTCTGGCAATGTATGGATACCCAGCGAGAGATGAAGAAATTAGAGGAGCTGTGGCAGAGCGGCAGGGCGCCGTGGAAAAAGTGGAAAGATTAGGGGCGAATCGGATGGATGAAAGTTGGAAGGAATTGCAGGAATTTTATCAGGGAAAACGGGTTTTGGTGACAGGGCATACAGGTTTTAAAGGGAGCTGGATGTGCCGGCTGCTTGAGAAGCTGGGCGCCAAGGTCAGTGGCTATAGTCTGGCGCCGCCTACAGATCCTGCCTTGTTTGATGTGGCGGGACTGGAAGATACGATGGAAAGTTATACGGGGGATGTGAGGGATTTTAGGCACTTGCTGGAAGTTTTTGAAACGGTAAAACCGGAGGTGGTTTTCCACCTTGCAGCTCAGCCTATTGTGAGAGATTCTTATAAGGAACCAGTGTACACCTATGAAACCAATGTTATGGGGACTGTTTATGTGTTGGAATGTATCAGAAGAACTTCCACTGTCCGGTCATTTTTAAACGTAACCACAGATAAAGTATATGATAATAAGGAGTGGGAATATGGGTACAGAGAGTGTGATCCATTAGACGGTTATGACCCCTATTCTAATAGTAAGTCTTGTTCTGAACTGGTGACTCACAGTTATAAGAAGTCCTTTTTTGAATCAGGGCAGTGTGCCATTTCTACTTCCAGAGCCGGAAATGTGATTGGCGGCGGCGATTTTGCAAGGGACCGGATCATTCCTGACTGTGTCAGGGCCGTGTGTGCGCATCAGGAAATCGTGGTGAGAAACCCATACTCCATCAGACCCTATCAGCATGTTCTGGAACCGCTTTTCGTCTATCTTCTTATAGCCATGAAGCAGTGGAAAGATCCTAAGTTTGAGGGATACTATAATGTGGGGCCGGACGACAGAGACTGTATCACTACCGGAGTACTGGTGGATTTATTCTGCCAGGCATGGGGAGAAGAGGCCGGATGGACAGATCGTTATGACGGCGGCCCCCATGAGGCTAATTTCCTGAAGCTGGACTGCTCAAAATTAAAAGCGATTTTTGGATGGCGGCCCCGCTGGAATGTGGGGGAAGCTGTTCAGAAGGCTGTAGAGTGGACCAAAGCGTATCTGGCAGGAGAGGACATGGGACAGGTTATGGATCGGCAGATCGAAGAATTTTTCAGAAGGGATGGTGAGAATCATGTTTGAAAATAAAACAGAAGCCCAGGCCAGGCAGGAGATTCTGGAACTGGTAGGAGAGTATTGCGACCGTTTTCATCAGAAAAAAGACTATCGAGAGGGAGACCGCATTCCCTATGCGTCCCGGGTATATGATAAACAGGAAATGAAAAATCTAATAGATTCCAGTCTGGAATTTTGGCTGACTTCAGGGCGTTATACAGAAGAGTTTGAAAAAAAGCTGGCAAAGTATCTTCGGATAAAATATTGTTCTTTTGTCAACTCTGGCTCTTCTGCAAACCTTCTTGCATTTATGGCTCTTACGTCCCCTCTTCTGGGAGAACGTCAGATAAAGCCAGGAGAAGAAGTGATTACTGTGGCGGCAGGATTCCCCACGACCGTGACGCCGATGATTCAATATGGGGCGGTTCCTGTGTTTGTGGATGTGACCATCCCGCAATACAATATTGATGTGACGAAGCTGGAAGAGGCATACTCAGAAAAGACCAAAGCGGTCATGCTGGCCCATACTCTGGGGAATCCGTTTGACCTGACGGCTGTGAAACAATTTTGTGACAGACATAACCTCTGGCTGGTAGAAGATAACTGCGATGCGCTAGGCACCACCTATTGGATCAACGGTGAGGAAAAGTTTTCCGGTACGATCGGCGACATTGGAACTTCCAGCTTTTATCCGCCTCACCATATGACGACTGGAGAAGGAGGCGCTGTATATACAGACAATCCTCTTTTAAACAAAATTATCCGGTCGTTCAGAGACTGGGGGCGGGATTGTGTCTGCCCGTCTGGCCGTGATAATTTGTGCGGCCATCGGTTTGACCGTCAATATGGGCAGCTGCCTCTTGGCTATGACCACAAATATGTATACTCCCATTTTGGATATAATTTGAAGGCTACGGACATGCAGGCGGCTATCGGCTGCGCACAGTTGGAGAAGTTTCCTTCTTTTGTGGAAAGAAGGCGATATAATTTTGACAGACTTTACAGTCAGCTAAAGAGTGTGAAAGATAAACTGATATTGCCAGAGGCTGTGCCAGGTTCAAAACCAAGCTGGTTTGGCTTTTTGATTACCTGCAAAGAGGGAGTAAGCCGAAATGATGTGGTCAGATATGTGGAAGAAAAAGGCGTTCAGACCAGAATGTTATTTGCCGGAAATCTGACAAAACATCCCTGCTTTGACCAGATGCGTGCGTTAGGGACAGGGTACCGGATCGTGGGCAGTCTGGAACAAACAGACCGGATTATGGAGGATACCTTCTGGGTGGGGCTGTACCCAGGAATGACAGAGTCAATGATCGATTATATGGCGAAGGTGATCAAGGAGGCTCTTTAGGATGGCAAAGAACTTTGACTTAACAGCAGTTCATCAGGCAAATTTAAAAATGTTAAAAGAGATTGACCGGATTTGCCGTAAACATCAGATCCAATACATGTTGGATGCAGGAACCCTTTTAGGAGCTGTGCGCCATAAAGGATTTATTCCATGGGACGATGATGTGGATTTGGTCTTTACCAGAGAAAACTATGAGCGGTTTGCCCAAGTGGTAAGGAAGGAGCTGCCAGAGGGAATGGAGCTTCTGGAACCCAGGCAGTTACAGGGAGGAAACGCTTTTTATGATTTCACCCCAAGGATCATTTATGTGAACAGCCAGACTCACGAAGACGGGGAAGAGATGAAGTTTTATGGAGGAGGGCTGAACCATCTCTGGGTAGATTTGTTTATTTTGGATAAGCTTCCAGAAAACAAGGCTGCAGCCGCCTTTACCAGGTTTTTACAAATGGCAGTCTATGGTCTTGCCATGGGACATCGGTATCGGCTGGATTATTCCAAGTATTCTCTGATGAATAAGATATTCGTGGCTGCTTTGGCGGCCATAGGCAAGCGTATACCTATGAGGACGATCCGAGGTTTGCAGCGCAGGGTGTCGGTAAAGGATAATAAGGGAAAGAGCAGATTGCGCTATTACAGCAATTATCAGCCAGATTATTTGTATGTGACCCTGAATGAAGAGTGGATTAAGGAGACAGTGGATCTTCCTTTTGAGGATACGATGTTGATGGCTCCTAAGGGATGGAATCAGGTGCTGACCTGGATTTACGGAGATTACCAAAAGCTTCCGCCAGAAGAAAAGAGGGTTCCGACTCATTCCAGTATCGAGATACAGATTGATGACTGACACGCTCTGTAGAAATGAGAGGGCAGGATAGAAAATGAACGATAGTATGAAAAAGCGGTTATCGCTGGTAGTGTCTGTTTACAATGAGGAGGAGGCTCTCGAGCAGTTTTTTCAGGAGGCAGATCGGATTTTAAGGAAAGTCTTTTGGGATTATGAGTTGATTTTTGTCAATGATGGGAGTCAGGATAGGAGTCTTGAGATTTTGAATCATCTGGCAGAAGCTGACGAGCATGTAAAGATTGTTAGTTTTTCAAAAAATTTCGGACATGAGGCAGCCATGATTGCAGGGATCGATTACAGTACAGGCGACGGAATTATCTGTATGGATGCAGACCTGCAGCATCCACCGGAATGTATTCTGGAAATTATTGAGAAATTTGAAGAAGGCTATCAGGTCGTCAATATGGTGCGGACAAAAAATGAGTCGGCGGGATGGTTTAAAAATATGGCTTCCTCGGCATTTTATAAATTAATTAACGTGTTGTCTGATGTGAAATTTGAGAGTAATGCTTCGGACTTTTTTGCCATCAGCAGAAAAGTAGCTGATGTTTTAAAGCATGATTATCGGGAAAAGGTTCGATTTTTGAGGGGATATGTGCAGAATGTAGGATTTCCGAAAACCACCATAAAATATGAAGCCTGTCCCAGGGTTGCAGGAGAAAGTAAATACAGCATTCGAAAGCTGTTTAAGTTTTCTGTGAATACGATTGTCTGTTTTTCCAATCTTCCTCTGAAAATGGGGGTGTTTGCCGGGATTTTTGCGGCGGCATTAGGAATAATCGTCTTAGTATATACCCTTTTGACCAGAGGCGGCGCTCCCAGTGGATATGCCACCATTGTGATTTTAAACTGTTTTATGTTCGCAATTTTGTTTTTGATTGTAGGCATTATCGGGGAATACATTGCGATTTTGTTTGCAGAGCTGAAGGACAGACCGATCTATATTGTGGAAGAAACAAAAAATATATAAAATAGAGGCAAGGGACAATGAATCGCCCTAAATATTTTTGGATATGGGATACACTATGGTAAAAAAGGAGATAGTGTACACATGAAAATATGTGAGGCGACCAATTTAAGGATTGAGCAGCTTCGCAAAGAAAGACGTATGACCGTATACGCTCTTATTTATCAAAGCGGAATGCCTTCCTCTACAGTGAAGAGTATTATTCATGGAAAAAGCCAGAACCCGGGAATTGTGAATATTAAAAAGATCGCAGAAGGGTTAGGAGTCACGATTCGGGAGTTTTATGATTCGGAAATTTTTGATGAGTTAGAGCCAGAAGATTAGGAGTATTTCTGCCATGGAGGGGGAAAGAGAAGTGATGGAGGCGGCCATGGAGGCAGGGCATATTCTGCTGGAAAATGGAGCTGAGATTTTCCGTGTAGAGGAAACCATCAATCGAATCTGCAGGCATTACGGGATTACTTCCAGTAATGCCTTTATTTTAAGTAATGGAATATTTGCCACCTCTGGAAACGCCAGGGAAGAGACCTTTGCAAAGGTTTTGCATATTCCCGTAAGCGGCGCTCATTTAAACAGAGTAGCAGCTGTGAATCAGCTGTCCAGAGAGATTGAAGAGGACAGGTATACCATAGAGGAGGTAAAACTGCGGCTGGAACAGATTCGCACGATGCCGGGAAAAAGCAGACACATGTTAGTTTTAGGGTCTGGAGCAGGAAGCGGGGCATTTTGCTATCTGTATGGAGGAAGCCTGATAGACTGTCTGGCCGCTTTTCTTGTAGGACTTTTGGTATATGTGTTTGTGATTTTTGTTAGTTCCCCCTACTTATCCAAGATGGTTTCCGGCATTGCGGGAGGAGCCGTTGCTACTATGGCGTGTATGCTTCTGTTTTATTTGGGGATCGGGGAGCATCTGAACCAGATGGTGATTGGCTCAATTATTCCGTTGGTGCCTGGAGTTGCGTTTACAAATGCAATCAGAGACATTGCTGATGAGAATTATATTGCGGGGGCAGTCAGAATGCTAGACGCCATGTTAGTGTTTTTTGGCATTGCCATGGGAGTGGGATTTGTTTTTACCATCGTTCAAAGGATTGTAGGAGGTGGGATGCTTTGATTGGGCAGGTGCTTGCTGCGGTAATCGGAACGGTTGCATTTTCTGTTCTGTACAGCGTCCCCAGAGAGTATTATCCGTACTGTGGGTTTATCGGCGGGGGCGGATGGCTGGTTTACTGCCTTCTTATCCCTCACGCTTCAGCGCCAGAGGCCACCTTTATTGCCGCAATTTTGGTAGTGCTGCTTTCACGGATATGTGCTGTGTGGGAGAGATGTCCGGTGACAATTTTTTTGATCAGCGGAATTTTTCCATTGGTGCCTGGAGGCGGAGTTTACTGGACTGCGTATTATATTGTGACAGCCCAGATGGATCTGGCGGCTAAGACTGGTTTTATGGCGCTTAAGGTGGCTGTGGCGGTTGTGCTGGGGATAGTGATCGTGTTTCAGATTCCTCAGAGCGCGTTTAAGATGAAACGGAGATAACAGTGGGAGGGGAAAGGTATGGCGTGTCAATTTTCAGAAGCTTTGGCCAGATTTTTCCGTTCCCAGCGTTTGATTATAGAAAGGTAGGTATCGGGTATGGTTTTGATTAAAGGGGGGCAGGTTGTTGATCCTAAAAGGCAGGAAGCATTTTTAGCCGACGTGGTATTGGGGGATGGGAAGATTGTTGGAATTGGGGTTTATGAGGACGATGGAACGTATGAGACGGTAATGGACGCCCGAGGGTGTGTAGTTGCGCCGGGGCTTATAGATGTCCATGTGCATTTTCGGGATCCGGGGCTTACGTATAAGGAGGATATTGGCACTGGGGCCAGGGCTGCCGCGGCTGGAGGATTTACTACCGTGGTCTGCATGGCGAATACAAAACCTCCGGTGGATCAAGTGGAAACTTTGCGGTATGTGTTAGAGGAAGGGAAAAAAACAGGGATTCATGTGCTTTCTTGCGCCGCTATATCTGTGGGTATGAAGGGAAAAGAGCTTACAGATATGGAACAGCTGAAGGAAGCAGGGGCAGCAGGGTTTACAGATGACGGGATTCCTTTGATGGATGAGAGCTTGGTTGTGGAGGCAATGAAAGAGGCGGCCAGGCTTGATGTGCCTTTGAGTTTTCATGAGGAAAATCCGGTTTTTATCCAGAATAGCGGGATTCATCATGGCGCGGTATCGGAAAGGCTGGGGATTTATGGGGCTTTGGCTTTGGCGGAGGACAGTCTGGTGGCAAGGGACTGCATGATTGCTCTTCATACAGGCACCAGAGTAAATATCCAGCATATCAGCTCAAAAAATTCGGTAGAGCTTGTGCGGATGGCCAAGAGACTGGGTGCACGTGTGACCGCGGAAGTGACGCCTCATCATTTCACATTGACACAGGAGGCGGTTCTGGAAAAGGGAACGCTGGCAAAGATGAATCCTCCTCTTCGGACCGAAGAAGACAGAATGGCCCTGATTGAAGGATTGAGAGACGGAACGATTGATATGATTGCCACGGATCATGCACCCCACAGCATGGAAGAAAAGAGAAAACAGCTGACAGAAGCTCCCAGCGGCATTATCGGGCTGGAGACTGCTTTGGCGCTGGGAATCACAGAGCTGGTGGAAAAAGGGTATCTGACAATGGCTCAGCTGATACGGAAAATGAGTTTTTGTCCGGCAGAATTATACCATCTGGACGGTGGGCGGATGAATGTTGGAGCACCTGGGGATTTGGTGATTTTTCATCCAGAGGAGGAATGGACAGTAGGGGAGTTTCACTCCAAATCATCCAATTCGCCATTTGTGGGATGGAAGCTGAAGGGGAAAGTGAAGTGGACGATTTGCGGTGGAAAAGTGGTTTACAAGTCTTCAGAAGTTTTGCAAAATTAACTATACGATTCGCTTTAGGATATGCTATAATAAAAGACGACCGATGGTTCGGAAATCACTTATGTAAAGGAGAAGAGTTATGAAGGATCAAAATTGCGCATATTGTATGCAGGGGGAATTGGTTGCAAAGTTTGGATATCCGGTTTGTGAGATGAAGACAGGATACCTGTACATTTTTAAAGAGCAGAGTAAACCGGGACGTGTGATTCTTGCTTATAAGGACCATGTCAGTGAACTGGTTGACATCAGCGATGAGGACAGAAACGCATTTTTTGCGGAGGTTGCACAGGTAGCGAAAGCGCTTCACAAATTGTTCCATCCAGACAAAGTAAATTATGGCGCCTATGGCGATACTGGCTGTCATCTGCATATGCACATCGTTCCTAAATACAATGGCGGTGACGAGTGGGGAAGTACCTTCCAGATGAATCCAGATAAGGTATATCTGACAGAGGAAGAGTATGAGGCGATGGCAGAAAAGATTCGCGGCGCACTGTAAAAATTTTAAGAGATACGGAGTTTAGATTTCTATGATCAGTGCAAATAATGTAACACTACGTGTAGGAAAAAAGGCTTTATTTGAGGATGTAAATATTAAATTTACAGAAGGAAACTGTTATGGACTCATCGGTGCAAACGGAGCGGGAAAATCCACATTTTTAAGGATTCTTTCAGGCCAGTTGGAACCAACCAACGGAGATGTGGTGATTACTCCAGGACAGCGTCTGTCCTTTTTACAGCAGGACCATTTTAAGTATGACCAGTATCCGGTGCTGGATACTGTGATTATGGGAAATCTGCGTTTGTATGAGGTCATGAAGGAGAAGGATGCCATTTATATGAAAGAGGACTTCTCTGATGAGGACGGTATTCGGGCGGCGGATTTAGAGGCAGAATTTGCTGAGATGAACGGGTGGGAGGCAGAATCGGATGCAGCCAATCTGTTAAATGGCCTGGGAGTTGACACGGAGTTTCACAACACTTTAATGAAGGACTTGAACGGTTCTTTAAAGGTTAAGGTTTTGCTGGCACAGGCATTATTTGGAAATCCGGATATTCTGCTTTTGGACGAGCCGACAAACCATCTGGACTTGGACGCCATTGCGTGGCTGGAGGAGTTTTTGATTACCTTTGAGAATACTGTCATTGTGGTTTCTCATGATCGGTATTTCCTGAACAAGGTATGTACCCATACGGCGGATATTGATTATGGAAAGATTCAGCTTTATGCTGGAAACTATGACTTCTGGGTGGAATCCAGCCAGTTGATGGTAAAGCAGATGAAGGAGGCTAACCGGAAAAAGGAAGAGAAGATTAAAGAGCTTCAGGAATTTATTCAAAGGTTCTCTGCCAATGCTTCTAAATCCAAGCAGGCCACTTCCAGAAAGCGCGCCCTGGAAAAAATTGAGCTGGATGACATTAAGCCTTCCAGCCGCAAGTATCCATATATTGATTTTCGTCCTTTTCGCGAGATTGGAAACGAAGTTCTTACGGTCGAAAACCTGTCGAAAACCATTGACGGAGTGAAGGTTTTGGACCATATCTCCTTTATCTTGAACAGGGAGGACAAAGTGGCATTGGTGGGGCCTAACGAACAGGCGAAAACAGTGCTGTTTAAGATTCTGGCAGGTGAAATGGAGCCGGATGAGGGCGATTACAAATGGGGGCTGACTACCAGCCAGGCGTATTTTCCAAAAGACAGCAGCGCGGAGTTTGATAGCGATGATACCATTGTTGACTGGCTGACTCAGTATTCGCCGGAAAAGGATGTAACCTATGTCCGCGGCTTTTTGGGAAGGATGCTATTTGCCGGAGAAGACGGAGTTAAGAAAGTAAAGGTTTTGTCAGGAGGAGAACGGGTGCGATGCATGTTGTCGAAACTGATGATTTCTGGCGCAAATGTATTGCTTTTGGACGAGCCTACAGATCATTTGGATATGGAAGCCATTACATCACTGAATAATGGTCTGATGAAATTTTCCGGCGTTTTGATTTTTTCCTCTCGAGATCATCAGATTGTGCAGACCACGGCCAATCGGATTATGGAAATCGTAAACGGCCAGTTGATTGATAAAATTACAACGTATGACGAATATCTGGCCAATGATGAAATGGCACGAAAGAGACAGGTCTTTACGGTTGTCAATACAGATGAGGCTGAGATTACTGAAGAAGAGTAAGAAAGGTCCCGCAGAAGTTTTGGTTTGCCTTTGGCAATTAAACCAAAAAGTCTGTGGGATTTTTTATTTCAGGTGTTAAGCGATTGTTAGAAATTCATAGAAAAATCGCATTATTTTTAAGCGTTTCCGTACAAAATTTATTTTGTGCCCACGTTGGCATAAAATCTTGCTAGAATCAACAAAAATAGTCCTAGGTAAATTACACAAAAAAGGTTATAATAATAAAACCGTGTAGAATTTTCGGATCTTATTTCAGGAGGAGGGAATATATGAAGACATTGTCAGAATTTGTCAGAAAGCAGGACTATCTGATTTGTGTGGACTCTGATGGCTGCGCGATGGATACCATGGATATCAAACATATTAACTGCTTTGGTCCCTGCATGATTGATGAGTGGGGACTTGGACAGTGGCGAGAGAAGATTCTGGACCGCTGGAATGACATCAATTTGTACTCTATGACCAGAGGAATCAACCGTTTTCTTGCTTTGGCCATGACACTGGAAGAAGTTGACAGAGATTACTGCAAGATTGAGGGGATTGAGGAGTTCAGCGCCTGGACGAAAGAAGCCGACGAGTTGTCAAATGCTTCTGTAGGCCGTCAGGCGGATGAAACAAAAAATGAAATTTTCAAGAAAGCGCTCTCTTGGTCTGTGGCTGTAAATCAGGCGATCAATCAACTTCCAGAGGAGAGAAAGATTCCCTTTGAGGGAGTAAAAGACGGTCTGAAGGCAGCTCATGAAAAAGCAGACGTAGCCATTGTCTCTTCTGCCAATCTGGAGGCGGTATTAGAGGAGTGGCAAAAGCACGGACTGATGGATAGCGTAGATGTATGCCTGACTCAGAACGTGGGAAGTAAAGCTCTTTGCATCAGCAAGATGTTAGAGCATGGGTTTCCCAAGAATCATGTTCTGATGGTGGGAGATGCGCCTGGAGACTTGGGTGCTGCAGATAAAAACGGGGTTCTTTATTATCCGATTTTAGTAAAAAGAGAAAAAGAGTCCTGGGAACGCTTTGTGACAGAGGCTCTTCCAAAGTTCCTGGAGGGAACGTATGAGGGAGAGTATCAGGAACAGCTAAAGACGATGTTCAAAGAGAATCTGTCATAGTTTTTCGCAGACTGAAAGAAAGTATGACAATGCAGAAAGGGGAAGGGCTTTTTATGGTAGATCTGAAGAAGAAACCATATTATTTATCAGATGAACAGATCCAATGGGTAGAGGAAACCATTGCTTCTATGACGATAGAGGAGAAGATTGGACAGTTATTTGTGAATATGGTCACAGACCGCTCACCGGAGGCGTTAAAAGAAGTGGTGGATACTTATCATCCGGGAGCAATCCGCTATCAGAATGCACCTGCAGAAGTTTTGTATGAGCAGAACAGGGTGCTGCAGGAAGTGACAAAGGTTCCATTTCTTATTGCATCAAACTGTGAGCAAGGCGGCAACGGAGGAGTAGGAGGCGGAACGCCGATTGCGTTTGGTGCGGCGGTTGCGGCTACGGGAAATGAGGAGGCAGCTTATGAGACTGCAAGAGTCGGCGCGGCAGAGGGAAGCGCAGTTGGCTGTAACTGGAACTTCGCTCCTATCGTCGATTTGACATACAACTGGAGAAATACGATTGTTCAGCTTCGGGCGTTCAATGACAACCCAGATGATGTTATCCGCTTTGCAAAAGCATTTTTCAAGGGAACCAAGACTCAGAACATGGCGACCTGTATGAAGCATTTTCCGGGAGACGGAACAGAGGAGAATGATCAGCATTTGATTATGGGAATTAACGATTTATCTTGCGAAGAATGGGATAAGACCTTCGGAAAGGTATATCGGGAGCTGATCGACGAAGGGGTCATGACTATTATGGCTGGCCATATCGCTCTTCCGGCTTATTCCAGGAAACTGCGCCCGGGAATCAAAGACGAGGAGATTCGTCCTGCGACTTTAGCGCCTGAGCTGATTACAGACCTTTTAAAAGGCGAGCTAGGCTTTAATGGTATGGTGGTGACTGACGCTTCTCATATGATAGGAATGTTCGGCGCTACGATCCCGAGAAAAGAGCAGGTGCCGGGAGCTATTGCCGCAGGCTGCGATATGTTCTTGTTCTTTAACGACAGAGAAGAAGACTTTGGCTATATGATGGAGGGCTACCGCAATGGAACCATTACGGAGGAGAGATTAAGCGATGCTCTTCACAGAATTTTAGGTATCAAGGCCGCTTTGAACCTCCATGTTCTTCAAAAAGAAGGAAAACTGATGCCTCCAAAGGAGGGGATCTCCGTTGTAAGCTGTCCAGAGCACAGAGAAGTGGCTGCGAAGATGGCGGACCAGTATATTACGCTGGTAAAAGACAGAGAACATTACCTTCCTATGACAACAGACAAATATAAACGTTTGAAGTTGGTCTTTATCGGCGGTGAGGGCAGGGTAGTGGCAGGTCAGTTGTTAAAGGGCGATGACGATATCATTAAGGCAGATATTATTCGCCAGTTGACAGAAGCCGGATTTGAGGTGGATGCAGAGGAAGTGGCTGCCAAGGGCAAGATGGAGGAATTTAAAAGCCGTTACGATGCAGTTCTTTTGGTTCTCAGCGTTGCAGGCTTTGCACAGTACAATACCATGCGTGTCAAATGGAATCTTCCTATCAAGCAGCCTTGGTATATGAGCGAGGTTCCTACGATTGTGCTGTCAGTGAGCTTCCCCAATATGTTGATTGACGTTCCGATGGCAAGATGTTATGTAAACTCTTATATGAATCATCCAGAGGCAATTCACGCTGCATTAGAAAAACTGATGGGCAAGTCTGAGTTTAAAGGGAAATACAACGATAACGTATTCTGCGGTCGCTGGGAGACTCGGTTTTAGGAAATAGTACATGCAAATTTTTCACCTCGGTGAATGATTTGATAGAAGGCGTTCCTTGTCGGCCTTGCAGACGGCAAGGGATGCCTAAAGTCGGCAGGCTTGATGTACATAGGGGATTGGGAAAATAAGCGGTTTTGACCGTATAAAAATTCATCGGCCTGTTAAAAAAATTAGGAGGGAAATAAAATGGCAGAAAAAACAAGTAATACTGGTGTTCATCGCGCGAAACTGTGGGAAATCGGCTTCTACGCTTTGAATAACACCTCTACCAACCTTTATATGAGTTTAGTTGGATATATCTCCTACTATCTGGTAGGTATCATTGGAGTTGGCGTTGTGTTCGCAGGTTCGTTCGTGACGTTCATGCGTGTGTGGGATGGTGTGACAGACCCGTTTGTAGGAATGCTTGTTGATAAAACCAACTCAAAGTTTGGTAAGAATCGTCCATTTATTGTATTGGGTAATGCAATCCTGTTTATAACTACCTGGCTTATGTTTAATGTGGTTACAAAACTTGGTCAGGGAGCAAGGCTTCCAGTATTTATTGTTATTTATTTAGTTTATGTTTTGGGTTATACTGCTCAGTGTGTGGTTACCAAGTCTGCACAGACCTGTCTAACAAATGACCCGAAGCAGAGACCTATTTTTGCTATGTTTGACACAGTTTATAACTTGTTTGCTCTGAGTGTGATTATCCCGATTTATATGTCAGGAACTCTAATTCCGAAATTTTCTCTGAATATGACAGAACATGCAGAGCAGATCAATAACTTGGTTGCGAAGAATCCGGGCCTTGCCAATGTTATCGAAGATGGGACCTTGTCAGGTTTTTATAATCCGGCTATGTTCCAGTCCTTCCAATTATTGATTGGTGGTGTGGCGGCTCTGTTTGCATGTTTTGCTATCGTTGGTTTATGGAGAAAAGACAGAAGTGAATATTTTGGTACTGGTCAGGCACAGAAAGTAACCTTCAAGGATTATATTGACGTCCTTGCTCATAATCGTGGAATTCAGATGTTGGTTGTGGCGGCTTCTTCTGACAAATTGAGTTTGAGTATGCAGTCAAATTCTACTGTTATGGTATGTATCTTTGGCGTTATCTGTGGAAACTATGCTTACTTTGGCTCTCAGTCAGCAATCAGCGCGATTCCTGTTGCGATTCTTTCCTTGTTGGGTATGGGCGTTATTGCAAGAAACTTAGGTCAAAAGAAGGCTCTGGTTGTGGGAACCGTAGGAGCTCTTGCAACGGCAGCCGCTATGCTATGTCTGTTCCTTTTCGGAACACCTACAAACATGATGCTGCCTTCATTCAGCTTAACCAAGCCTGCTACATGGGGCAATCTGTTCTCTGGCGCAAACTGGAGTATGTTCGGCTTCCTGTACATTTTAATCTGGAGTTTGATGAAGGGCTTTTCTGGCATTGCCAGCTCCATCGTTATTCCAATGACTGCAGACTGTGCAGACTATGAGGTATATCGTTCTGGTAGATATGTGCCAGGTTTGATGGGAACTTTATTTAGCTTTGTTGATAAGCTGATTTCCTCGCTGGCTTCTACTTTTGTATCTGTTATGTTTGCTGCTATCGGATTTAAGGCTGCGCTTCCTACGCCGACCACTCCATATTCTACAGGTATTTTCTGGGTTACCATGGCATGTCTGTTAGGTGCACCGACCGTTGGTTGGCTCTTGAATGTAGTTGCCATGAAGTTCTATCCATTGTCCAAAGAGAAGATGGAAGAGATTCAGGATAAGATTGCTGAGATTAAGGCGCAGGCAGCAAAGGCTTAAAAATTAGATTGAATCGGCAGGGGATGAAAACGACTTGGGGAAAAGTAAGGAAAAAGAAAACAAAGACACGATAGTAGGCGAGATTGTGAAAGTAGACTTTGCAATGCAGGAGGCCATGGAAGATGCCGGAATGGAGGCAAAAACATATGGAATCTGGGGGCTTTTCTGGAAGATCTACCAGAAGTTTGGTGGACGGGAAAAGCAGCGGGTAAAGAAGAAAGATTATATTTGGCTGGCAGTATTGACTGGCTGGCTGGGTGGTCACCGCTTTTATGCAAGGCGATATTATCTGGGAGCCCTTTATTTGGTGTTCTTCTGGACGTTCATTCCTGTGATGATGACGGCGATTGATTTAATGGAAGTGATTCCTATTAAAAGTGATGAAAATGGATATATTATGATGTAGGGGCTTTCTGCTGCAAGAGAAAGCTAGGCTTACAGTCTGAGTGCCGGCTATGTTGGAAAACATAGCCGGTATCTTATATAAAAACAATGAGGAGGAAAAAGATATGTTATATCCAGTGCTGACAGAATCCAGAGGACTCATGGATTTAAGCGGAATTTGGGCATTTAAGCTGGACGACGGAAAAGGATTTGAAGAAGAGTGGTATAAAGTGCCTCTTTCAGAGGCTATGACAATGGCGGTTCCCTCTTCTTATAACGATTTGAAGGAAGGGGAAGACTTCAGGGAGCATTATGGGTGGGTATTTTATCAGCGAACCATTGGGGTACCTGAGTACATGAAGAGCCAGAGAATTGTGCTGCGTATGGCGGCGGTTACCCATATTGCCAAGGTTTATTTAAATGATGAGTTAATCTGTGAGCATAAAGGGGGATTTCTTCCTTTTGAGGTAGAGATTAATCAATATTTAAAGGCCGGAGAAAATCTTCTCACCATTGCAGTGGACAATCGAATCGACCATTCCACTCTTCCTGTTGGCAGTGAAGGAGAAAGTGTTGGGGCGTTAGATAGTGGAGTTTTTAAATCAAAGACTGGAAGAAAGCGAAATCGACCTAATTTTGACTTTTTCAATTATTGTGGAATTACACGTCCAGTAAAGATTTATACTACGCCAAAAGATTATATTGCAGATGTAACGCTGGTTTCTCAGGTAGAAGGAACTACAGCCTATGTAGATTACCAAATCGACACAGTAGGGAAAGGCGACGCAAAGATTGAGATTCGCACCAGAGACGGCAAAAAGGTGGCAGAAGGAGCTGGCGCAAAGGGGAAGCTTACGATTGAGAATGTGACCTTATGGCAGCCCCGAAAAGCGTATCTATATGAGGTGGCAGTTGCTTTTGGTGAAGACGTATATCATATGACCTATGGCGTGCGTACTGTAAAAGTGGAAGGCAATAAGTTCTTAATCAACGGACAGCCTTTCTATTTTAAAGGATATGGAAAGCATGAAGATACATTCCCGGCAGGAAAGGGACTGAATCTTCCTATGAATATTAAAGATCTGAGCCTTATGAAATGGCAGGGAGCCAACAGCTTCCGAACCAGCCATTATCCGTACAGCGAAGAGATGATGCAGCTGTGTGATGAAGAAGGAATTGTGGTTATAGATGAAGTTCCGGCTGTGGGAGTCCATTTGAATTTTGGCGGAGGAGCTAATTTTAAGAATGGGAAGAGAGTAGAAACCTTTGATCCCGTTGAGGCAGGTGGAATCCGAACCTTTGAACACCACAAAGAGGTAATCAGGGATGTGATTGCGAGAGATAAGAATCATGCATGCGTGGTGATGTGGAGCCTTGCAAACGAATCCGATTCCGGCGGAAAAGGCGCATATGAATATTTTGAACCTTTGTATTCCTTGGCACGGAATCTGGACCCGCAGAAGAGACCATGCACCATTGTCAGCGTACAGATGGACAATTTTAAAGAGGACTGCACCATTCGCCTAAGCGACGTGATCTGCTTGAATCGTTACTATGGCTGGTACATTGCAGGCGGAGATTTAGAAACGGCAGAAGAGATGATGAGAGAGGAACTGTCCTTCTGGAATTCTCTGGGAAAACCATTTATGTTTACAGAGTATGGCGCAGACACTGTGAGTGGGCTTCATGATACCACGCCAGTGATGTGGACAGAAGAGTATCAGGTGGAATACTATGAAATGAATCACAAGGTCGTAGATTCTTTGGAGAATTTCATAGGGGAACAGCCATGGAACTTTGCGGATTTTGCCACAAGTCAGGGACTTATGCGTGTCCAGGGAAATAAGAAAGGGCTCTTTACCAGAGACAGAAAGCCAAAACTGGTAGCCCATTATTTCAGGCAGCGATGGAATCAAATTCCGGATTTCAATTATAAGAAATAAATAATTAAAAGGAATGTTTGGGAGGCACAGCTTTTTGTGCCTTCTTTTTTTACAGAGTCTTCCCAAGGATTCAGTCATAGAATCCAAGTATTCTGTATAAGTTTATAAGAAGATATGGCGTTAGATGGTGGGGAAGGGAATGCGCAGACTGGAATGGAAAAATGCAATCTGGCTTTGGGGATTGATTGCAGTTTTGTTATCTGTAGATATGTATTCTGCCATATCTGCTGGTTACATGAAAAGGGGCAGGGAAACCAGAATGGTTGTGGCAGATAAGGAAGATATCAGCCTTCCGAAAAAGGAAATTGCGTTAACCTTTGATGATGGCCCACACCCTGTTTATACACCGGAATTGTTGGATGGTCTTAAAGAAAGAGGAGTGAGAGTCTCTTTCTTTTTAATAGGACAGAATATCGAGGGGAACGAGGAGATTATACGCAGGATGAAAGAGGAAGGACATTTGATTGGGAACCATAGTCAGAGCCACATGCAGTTATCAAAGGAAAACATCGATGCCGCCTGTCAGCAAATCAGCACAACTAACCAGAAAATATTCGAGATTACAGGAGAGATGCCTTCCTATGTTCGTCCCCCTTATGGTTCCTGGAGTGAGGAGTTAGAGTGCAGGGTTCCTATGACCGTAGCACTTTGGGACGTTGATACCTTAGACTGGAAATCGCAAAATAAAGACCAGATAGTTCGGCATGTCATAAAACATGCAGACGACGGCGCAGTTATTTTGCTCCATGATGTGTATGAGACTTCTGTAGAAGCAGCTCTGGAGATCATTGATACATTGACAAAAGAGGGGTATGAATTTGTCACTGTGGACGATTTGCTGATTGAATAGGAGGGTTTTAATTTATAAAAAAATCACTTTTCTTTTCCAGAAAAGTAGGCTATAATGGATAAAAGTGTGAAAAGCGGCTGTTAGCCGCTTTGAAATCTGGTATTCTTAGGTTTTTCATTGATTCCTAATTCAAAGGAAGAATCCCTGGCGAGAACCGGACTGTGGAGAAAAAGGAGAATAAAAGATGCGTGAAAAATTACAAACTCTGCCATTGGCAGAATTAAAAGAAATTGCAAAATCTCAGGGGATGAAGGGCCTGAGCGGAATGAAAAAAAGCGATATTATAGATTTGCTTTGTCAATATGCTGAGGAAACAGAGGAACCAAAAGAAACAAAAGCGACTATGACCCGCGTGGAACATTCTGCCCCTCGCCCAGAGCGTCAGGACAGAGGGGAACGTATAGCAAAAAGCGCCCCTGTTCAGGCTTTACCTCAAATTCAGCCTCAATTTTCAGATCAGTCGCCTCAGGATATGGTGGAATTGGACAGTGGTATTGAGGCTAATGGTATTTTGGAAGTTATGCCAGACGGTTTTGGGTTTATTCGCTGTGAGAACTTTCTTCCCGGAGAAAACGACGTTTATGTGGCGCCGTCCCAGATTCGCCGGTTTAATATGAAAACAGGAGATATTATTGTAGGAAACCGGAGAGTAAAGACTGCGCAGGAAAAGTTTGCGGCTCTTTTGTACATTCGTTCCGTAAACGGTATGCCGCCGTCCGTGTTGGAGAAGCGTCCCAATTTCGAAGACTTGACCCCCGTTTTTCCGAATGAGAGACTTCATATGGAAACAGCAGGAAAGGTAAATTCCACTGCTATGCGGGTTTTAGATCTGTTGGCGCCGATTGGAAAGGGACAGCGTGGGCTGATCGTGTCTCCTCCTAAAGCAGGCAAGACTACCTTGCTCAAGCAGGTGGCACAGGCGATTACCAACAACAATCCAGACATGCATTTAATCATTCTTTTGATTGACGAGCGTCCAGAGGAAGTTACGGATGTGAAAGAATCCGTGTTTGGCCGCAATGTGGAAATCATTTATTCTACCTTTGACGAGTTGCCAGAGCGTCACAAACGGGTGTCTGAGATGGTAGTAGAACGGGCCAGACGTCTGGTGGAACATGGAAGGGACGTAACGATTCTTTTAGACAGCATCACTCGTCTTGCCAGAGCATACAACCTGGTAGTTCCCCCCAGTGGCAGGACACTGTCCGGTGGTTTAGATCCGGCGGCCCTTCATATGCCAAAACGCTTTTTTGGTGCGGCCCGTAATATGAGAGAAGGCGGCAGTCTGACCATTTTAGCCACGGCGCTGGTAGATACAGGAAGCCGTATGGATGATGTGATTTATGAGGAATTTAAGAGTACAGGCAATATGGAGCTGGTCCTTGATAGAAAGCTTTCAGAGAAACGAATCTTCCCGGCCATTGATATTTTGAAATCTGGCACACGAAATGATCATCTGTTGTTATCTCAGGAGGAGAAAGAGTGCGTGGACACTTTGAGAAAAGCCACGAACAGTCTGAAGCAGGAGGAAGCGGTAGAGCAGATTCTAAATCTCTTTGCCAGAACCAGGAATAATCGGGAATTTATTGAGAATGCAAAAAGGACCAGGTTTTTCTAAATTTTTGCTTGCAATAGAAAATATTCTATGCTATACTAAGGAAGCTGTCTACATGAAAAATGGTGATTGTCAGAATCACAATTAAAATAGAGCAAATAAGATTTGAGAGGTGAAAATCATGAAAGAGGGAATCCATCCGACCTATTATCAGGCAAAAGTAACCTGCAACTGTGGGAATGAATTTGTGACAGGTTCTACGAAGAAGGATATTCACGTAGAAGTTTGTTCTAAGTGCCATTCATTCTATACTGGCCAGCAGAAAGCAGCAGCTGCCCGTGGACGTATTGATAAGTTCAATCGTAAATACGGTATGAATGCTGAGTAGTAATCAGGGTATGAGCAAAGAAAAGGTTGAGGCTTAAGTGGAAACACTTGCGCTCAACCTATTTTTCTTTGTATTGTTATGTTTGCAGAAAGGAAAGATTCATGAAATATTCTGGAATTGGCGGGCAGGCCGTAATTGAAGGAATCATGATGAAAAATAAAAACGACTACGCGACCGCTGTTCGGAAACCAGACGGAAAGATTGAAGTGGAAAAGGGCTGCTATATTAGCATGACAGAAAAAGTGAAACTGTTTTCTCTTCCGTTTATTCGCGGGATTTTCAGTTTTGCAGATTCTATGATTCTTGGGATGAGAACCTTGACTTTTTCCGCTAGTTTTTTTGAAGACGATGTGGAAGAGGAACCGGGAAAGATAGAGCTATGGCTGAATAAGGTATTTGGAGAAAAGCTGGAGAAGATTTTGATCACAGTCTCTATGGTTCTTGCAGTCATAGCGGCGGTTGGGATATTTATGATTCTGCCACTGGGGATCAGTCGTATGATTGAGCCCTGGGTTTCATCAGAAACGGTTATGGCTTTTTTGGAGGGTGTAATCCGTCTGGCAATCTTCATCGCATATATCAAACTGATTTCAAATATGGAAGACATCAGGCGCACCTTTATGTATCATGGCGCAGAACATAAATGCATCAACTGCATTGAACATGGAATGGAATTAAACGTAGATAATGTCAGAGCTAGTTCTAAACAGCATAAGCGGTGCGGAACCAGTTTCCTGATTATTGTTATGATGATATCGATCCTGTTTTTTATGGTAATTCGGGTAGACGGGATTCTTTTAAAGGTGGTAAGCCGTATTGTGCTGATTCCGGTGATTGCCGGTGTGTCCTATGAGTTTTTGCGTCTGGCCGGAAGAAGCGATAACCCAGTAGTAAATATTCTTAGCAAACCAGGCATGTGGATGCAGAATATGACTACGAAAGAGCCGGATGACGATATGATTGAGGTGGCTATTGCCGCTGTAGAGTCTGTGTTTGACTGGAGATCTTATTTGACAGCTCAAAAGGAAAGCAGTATATGACATTACATCAATTATTAACAGAAGGTACTGAGCAGTTAAAAAATGCAGGGAATCCGGAGGCGCAGTTAGATGCCAGAAGGCTTTTATTAGAAGCATTTCAGATAGATATGGTGCACTTTTTGATGGACCGTATGCAGCAGCTTCCCCAGAACGTAACCGTGCAACGGGCTTTGAACGATTATCGGGATATGATAAAAAAACGTTGCCAGAGAAAACCGATTCAGCATATTTTGGGAAGCCAGGAATTTATGGGATTAACCTTTTGGGTAAACAGCCATGTCCTGATCCCTCGTCAGGACACAGAAACTTTAGTGGAACAGGTTTTGATGGAGCAGGCATTGTCCAAAGAAACGACAAGGGAAAAAAAGGTGTTGGATTTATGTACCGGTTCCGGCTGCATTGCAATCAGCCTGATGGAAAAAGGCAGATTTTCGCACATGGTTGCCACAGATTTGTCTTGGGAAGCCCTTTTAGTGGCTCAGGAAAACGCAAAGCGTTTGCTTACGGGACAAGGTGAAGATGGAAAAGAACTGATTTTTTGTCAGGGAGATTTGTTTAAGGCCCTGGAATCAGGGATGAAATTTGACATTCTGGTTTCAAATCCTCCCTATATTCCCACTGACATAATAAAAGAGCTTCAGCCAGAGGTTCGTGACCATGAACCCGTTATGGCTTTGGATGGTGCAAAGGACGGGCTGGAATTTTACCGCAGAATCGCTTCGGAGGCAAGAGAGTGGTTACAAGCCGGCGCTTCGGTCTATCTGGAAATTGGATATGACCAGGGAAGAGAAGTCTGTGAACTTTTGGAGAAGCAGGGGTTTCAGAATATTAAAATTGTAAAAGACCTATCGGGACTGGACCGAGTGGTGAGGGCAGATTATCTGTCTGTAGAAAGAGGAAAGGAGGAGTCCTATGTTTGACCGTTTAGACGACATTTTGATTCACTATGAAGAACTGATGCTGGAACTGAACAGCCCTTCCGTGGCTGAGGACCAGAATCGTTTTCGAAAATTGATGAAGGAGCAAGCAGACCTTCTGCCGCTTGTTGAAGCCTATAAACAGTATAAACAGGCAAAGCAGGACGTGGAAGACAGTTTGACTCTCCTGGAAGAAGAGAATGATGAGGACATGCGGGAGCTGGCTAAAGAAGAGCTGTCGTCAGCTAAGGACCGAATTGAAGATTTGGAGAATCAGCTTAAAATCTTGCTTCTTCCAAAGGACCCAAATGACGACAAGAATATTATACTGGAAATCAGGGCAGGAGCCGGTGGGGAAGAGGCGGCCTTGTTTGCAGCAGAACTTTATCGCATGTATGTAAATTATGCAGAAAGCCACAAATGGAGAGTAGAAATTGTCAGCTTAAATGAGAGCGGAATCGGCGGTTTTAAAGAAGTAGTGGCTATGGTTACGGGAAATGGCGCATACTCTAAGCTAAAATATGAAAGCGGTGTTCATCGGGTGCAGAGAGTACCAGAGACAGAAAGCGGAGGAAGGATTCACACATCCACGGCTACCGTGGCTGTGATGGCTGAAGCAGAAGAGGTGGACGTTCAGATCGATATGAAAGATTGTCGAATTGACGTGATGCGCGCCTCTGGAAATGGCGGACAATGCGTTAACACTACAGACTCTGCGGTGCGTCTGACGCATATTCCCACAGGAATTGTAATTTACAGCCAGACAGAAAAGTCTCAGCTTCAAAATAAGGAAAAAGCATTTCGCCTGCTCCGTTCCAAGCTGTATGACATAGAACTGGAAAAAAGGCAGAATTCAGAAGCGGAGGCCAGACGTAGTCAGATTGGAACCGGAGACCGGTCAGAGAAGATCCGCACATACAATTTCCCTCAGGGTCGTGTCACAGATCATAGGATTGGATTAACGCTTTATAAACTGGATAAAATATTAAATGGCGATATTCAGGAGATTATTGACGCCTGCATTGCGGCGGACCAGGCGGCGAAACTGGCGAAGATGAATGAGATGTAATGTTACAGGGCGGGGGTTCATAGAATAAATAGATTGCGAAGCGAGGGGATTAAGGATGGGAAAATATTTTGGAACCGATGGTTTTCGTGGAGAAGCCAATGTGAATCTGACTGTGGAACATGCGTTCAAAGTAGGCCGCTTTCTCGGCTGGTATTATGGGCAGGAATCGCCGGATAAACGATGCTGCATTGTAATTGGAAAGGATACCAGAAGAAGCAGCTATATGTTTGAATATTCTCTGGTAGCGGGGCTTACCGCTTCCGGCGCAGATGTATATCTGCTCCATGTTACCACAACCCCAAGTGTCTCCTATGTGGTCCGCACAGAAGGGTTTCAGTGTGGAATTATGATTTCTGCCAGCCACAATCCTTATTATGATAATGGGATTAAGGTAATTAACGGGCGGGGCGAAAAATTAGAGGAGACAGTGATTGCTAAGATTGAGCGTTATCTTGATGGTGAAATGGGAGAAATTCCCTTCGCAAGAAAAGACCAAATTGGAAGGACCGTAGATTTTGCGGCTGGAAGAAATCGCTATATCGGCTATCTGATTTCAATAGCTACCCGTTCCTTCAAAAATATGAAAGTGGGACTGGATTGTGCTAATGGAAGCGCCTCTGCCATTGCCAAAAATGTGTTTGATGCCCTGGGGGCAGAAACTCATGTGATTCATAATGAGCCCAATGGTCTGAATATTAATACAAACTGTGGTTCTACTCATATCGAGGTTTTACAGAAGTTTGTAAAAGAGAAACATCTGGATGTGGGATTTGCATACGATGGAGATGCAGATCGCTGTATTGCTGTTGACTGCCAGGGAGAGATTGTAGATGGCGATAAGATCATGTATATCTGCGGCAAATATATGAAGGAACAAGGGGGGCTGGTAAACAATACCATTGTTACTACGGTGATGTCTAACTTTGGATTATATAAAGCCTTAGATAGAGAGAACATTTCTTATGAGAAGACGGCAGTGGGCGATAAATATGTGTATGAAAACATGGCTGCTAACGGACACTGTTTAGGCGGCGAGCAGTCGGGCCACATCATTTTCAGCAAACACGCCACTACAGGAGATGGAATTCTTACTTCTTTGAAAGTAATGGAGGCCATATTAGAGAAAAAGCAGCCCTTGAGTAAGCTGGCTTCTGAAGTGGAAATCTTCCCTCAGATTTTGAAAAATATAAAGGTGAAAGATAAATTGGCTGCCCAGGAGGACCCTGTTGTTTGCAAAGAGGTAGAAAAAGTGACAGAGGCTTTGGGCGACGACGGAAGGATTTTACTTCGGCAATCTGGAACAGAACCGGTTGTGCGGGTTATGGTTGAGGCTTCGACTTTGGAAACTTGTGAAAACTATGTAGATCAGGTTATTGATGTGATGAAGGCCAGGGGCCATGTGATATAGGAATGTTTAGGAGGAAGTTACCATGTTAAACTATCAGAGATATAAGAGAGTACCTGTTGTAGATTTTCCAGAGAGAGCGTGGCCGAATAAAGAGATCCAAAAGGCTCCTATTTGGTGCAGCGTGGATTTGCGGGATGGCAACCAGGCGTTGGTAGAGCCTATGGTAGTAGAAGAAAAGGTGGAGTTTTTTAACCTGTTGCTGAAGCTGGGATTTAAAGAGATTGAAATCGGTTTTCCGGCTGCCTCTCAGATTGAATATGATTTTTTAAGACAGTTGGTAGAGCGTCACATGATTCCAGACGATGTCAGAGTACAGGTGTTGGTTCAGTGCAGAGAGCACTTGATCAAGAGGACCTTTGAGGCCATTAAAGGAATTAAAAATGTTGTAGTACATATCTACAACTCAACTTCTACCTTACAGAGGGACGTGGTGTTCCATAAAAACAAAGAAGAAATTATCCAGATTGCTGTGGAAGGCACAAAACTGGTGAAAAAGTATACCCAGAATTTTGATGGAAATATTGTACTGGAATACTCTCCAGAAAGCTTTACTGGTACAGAGTTAGACTATGCTCTGGAGATTTGTACAGCAGTGCAGGAGACATGGGGGGCGACGCCTGAAAATCCTGTTATTATTAACTTGCCTTCTACGGTAGAGATGAACACGCCCAATGTATATGCAGATCAGATTGAGTGGATGAACACCCATTTTAAAAATCGGGATAGCATTATTTTAAGCGTTCATCCCCACAATGACAGAGGAACTGGCGTGGCGGCCACAGAGCTTGCAATGCTTGCAGGCGCAGACAGGGTAGAAGGTACTCTGTTCGGAAATGGCGAGCGGACTGGAAATGTGGATATCCTGACATTAGCGTATAACATGTTTTCTCAGGGGATTAATCCAGAGCTGGAGCTTGAAAATATTCGTGAGATTGCAGAAGTGTATGAGCGCTGTACGAAAATGGCTATACCAGAAAGATATCCTTACGCCGGCAAGCTGGTATTTACAGCATTTTCTGGATCTCACCAGGATGCTATCAACAAAGGAATGCAGGCGTTGAAAGAGAGAAACAGCCAGTACTGGGAGGTTCCCTATCTTCCCATTGATCCAGGCGATATTGGACGTCAGTATGAACCTATTGTCCGCATCAACAGTCAATCCGGCAAGGGCGGCGTGGCCTTTGTCATGGATACCTTCTTTGGCTTCCGTCTTCCAAAAGGAATGCACAAGGAGTTTGCAGATGTGATTCAGACAATCTCAGAAAAACAGGGAGAGGTTGCACCAGAACAGATTATGGAAGAGTTCCGCAACAACTATACAGAGCGGAAAGAGCCTGTTCATTTCCGCAGATGCCAGATTCATGACACGGAGACGGCAGACGGAGATTTCGCTACGTTGGTAAAAGTAACCTATACAAACCATGGGATTGAGAAAACTTTTGAGGGAGTTGGAAACGGACCGATTGATGCGATGCAGAAAGGACTTGAGAAAGAGCTTGGCATCGAGATTCGAGTTCTCGATTACAATGAGCATGCTTTAACATCTGGTTCTGGAGCTCAGGCTGCTTCCTATATCCATCTGATGGACGTAAAGACCGGAAAGGTAACTTATGGCGTGGGGATCAGCTCCAACATTACCAGAGCATCTTTCAGAGGAATATTCAGCGCAGTGAACAGACTGTTTTATTGATAGAACTATAGAAGAAAAGGCGCCGCAAAATCATGATAATGGATGATTTTGTGACGCCTTTATCGCATGTATCTGTTTGCAAACAATCAGTAAGTGCCCGGACCACCAGTTTTTCCTGGAGTCAACGTCTTATATCCAGAGTTTGACGAGGAAGGATTTGTGTTGGAGCCACCAGGGCCATAATTGTTTGAAGGGGTGGACGCATTATTCATAAAACTGTTAGAGTTTCCTGAAACATATGCGCCGCTGGAATCAAAGCTATAGGAGATCCCGTCAATCGTCATTGTGGTGCCAGCCACCATTTTACCAGAATCAGCAGGATTTAAGTAATAATACTTTCCATTCAAATTTAGCCATCCGGTCATCATATGGCCGGAATTGTTAAAATAATACCAGGCATTGTCAATCAATTTCCATTCCGTCGCCATCACGCCCGAGCTGGTATCCATATAATACTGGTTGCTTCCATCACTTAACCATCCGGTCAGCATCTTTCCGTCGCTGTCTAAATAATAGTAAGCATTGCCAATTTTCTGCCATCCCGTAAGCATCATGGCGTCTGTTCCGAAATAGTACCAGATGTTGTTGATTAATTTCCATCCAATAGCAACTTTGCCATTGGCATCAGAATAGAACCAGCCATTGTCCAATTTCCACCACCCGATAGACATAGCGCCAGTACTTCGCAAATAATAGTAATCACTGCCGATTTTCAACCAGCCGGTAACCATAACGCCGTCTTCATACAAATAATAAAATTTTCCGTTGTCTGTAATCCAACTGCTGACTACCATGGTCCCGTTGGGGCGGAAATAATACCATTTATTATTAATCTGCTTCCACCCAATACTCATCTTGCCTGAAGTCAAATCCATATAATAGTACGTGCCGTCAGTGGTTCCCAGCCAACCCTTCCGCAAAGAACCATCTGTATCATAATAGACCCATTCATTGCCGCTTTTCTGCCAACCAGTGGCGGCCTGCGCTTCCGACGTCGGAGCCAATGTCATTACTCCCAAAAACCCAGCTAAAACCAGAGCCTTCAGTTGTTTCTGTTGTATCATCAAATTTCCTCCTCTGGTGAAATGCAAACTTATTGTATCACAAAAATCTCAAAAATTATAGAGAAAATGAGAAGCATTTTCTTACAATTTGGTTAAAGGTTACAGCTTCTTAAACTGCCCAGCAGACTGAAAGCGTTAAAGAGACCTGCTCTTTTGGTAATATCGTTTGGCATACCGATACATAATAATTGTATATTCTCCAAATTCTTCCCCAAGAGCACTTTTATACACAGCCCACAGACTCCACAGAAAACCGCCTAAGGCCACGTAGGAATATACTACAAGCAATTCTTCTCTGGTGGGCTGTCTTTGAAGATAGAGTTCTATGAGATGGTCAATTTGGTTTTCATTATAATAGGAATAAATGGCGCACATAGCCACATCAATCAAAGGATCACACATGCCGCAGTATTCCCAGTCAATCAGTTTCAGGCTTCCATCCAGAAGAAACAGGAAATTGTCCACACAACTGTCAATGTGGGAAATGGTCTGAGGACGATTTAGACTGTCCAGGCGCTCCATTAAAGCTGACATCCATTGGCGGACCTCAGAATAATCTTCAAATGGAATTTGGCCATGGCGATAACACAAAGATTCATAAAATTCAATTCGTTCCCGAAGCAGAAAGGAATGATTCAACTGGAGATCAGAGTTATGCAGTATTTTCAAAAGCTCCATACACCGCTTCATATCCTCCCAGCTTTGGGCATTGGCGTTTCGAGCTCCTTCATAATACTCAGCGATTTTATATCCAGTTTCCTCATTAAAGTAAATAACACGTTCAGTGATATTCAAAGATTTAACTGCCTCAAACACTTCGCCTTCCTGCTTTCGGTTAATCAACTGGTCTGTCCCAGGACCGGGAATCCGGCAGATATAATGTTTTCCTGATATTTGAAATAAAAATGATTTATTTGTCATGCCGGCTTTAAGGCAGCGGATATCCTGGATTTCGGATTCGCCTACCTGAAATATGGAAGAAATCAGTTCCATAGCCTGGTTGTTTGAATGGTTCTGATATTTTGTGTCAAAGAGCCGAAGCTCTTCCAGATTTTCAAATTCGTAAACCTGGGTGGAAGGCTGGCGGTTGATATAAAGCTCTGTCTGCTCAACAAACTTTGGTAAATGGGATAGTAAAGTGTTTTGTTCAGACATAAGCTTGGCCTCTGCGAGACGTTTTTGGGCCGTGCCATTGACAATCTCCATATAAACTTGTTCCCAGTGAAATTGTTCGGTGCCGGGAAGGCGATAATAGGCTTCGAGAATAGGGAAAAACGCCTCTGACCAGGCAGAAGTAAAAAAAGCAGGGCCATACATTACCCAGGAATCCCGTCCTCCGATTTTGACATGCTGTATTTTTCCTTTCTTATTAATAGAAAGACACCATTCAGATGTTTCCCCTTCTTTAAAGATGGAAGAATACCAGGAGCCGCATTCGTAGGTGTGAAACATATTTTCTTTCAGCCAATTATCGGAAGGAAGAAGATACATATTTTTTCCCATAAGGACTTTACGGGCATGATACAGGGTGGTTAAGGTATTTTTTGAAGCGTACTCTCTATTATATAGAAGACTTACTCCATATTTATCAATCAGATATTCAAACTTTTCTTTAAGATATCCTACTACTATGGTAATATTATAAATTCCGACCTCATGCAGCTGCTTGATCTGGCGTTCTATCATTCGTTCGCCAAAGACCTTTAAAAGACCTTTAGGTGTTTCGAATGTTAAAGGAACAAAGCGAGAGCCAAATCCGGCAGCGATAATTAAAGCGCCGTCTACCCGAAACTGCTCCAAAAATTTTTTTCCCTGTTCTGTCACGTCATAGGAGCCTTCTTGAGAAAACGTAATTTGGCCTTTTGCAAGGCATTCTTTTATCAATCCGTTGATGCCGCCTAAGGAAAGATTCAGTTTCTGAGCCAGTTCCCGCTGCGTAATCCCAGGGGATTCTAAAATGGTTCTGCAAATAAGAGCATGTCTGTCCATAAAAATCTCCGTTCAAAAAAAAGAATAATAAGAAATATGTGAACATTATAACATACCTGTAAAGAAAAACAAGCGTTAGAAAGATTGAAATCTTTGGCTTTTAGGAAGATTGTACTCCTTTACGTACAATTTTCGGCAAAAAAAGCTCTTTCGTAAACTTTATGTAAGAAAATGAACAGAGAAAAGTTATAGCATTTTTTTAAAAAGTGTATTATACTAATCGTGTGATTGAGGAAGGGATACTTCCTCCCACCGAAAAGTCGGTACATAAGTTTTTTATAAAAAAATGTAAAAAATGTCAAAAAAGTATTGATAATTCGGATTATAGGAAGTATAATTACCTCGTAATGCAATTAGGATTTTCAAAA
>CAJTUV010000009.1 GCA_910579515.1 uncultured Hungatella sp. | reverse complement strand
TCTTCTTGAATTTTCAGGGTTTTACATACTGTTCAATCTTTAATTCTCAAGGTTCCATGGACCAGGTTTCTGGCCGTTTTGTCTGCCTCATCTCTGTGAGGCGAGAATTACAATACCAAATTATTTTCGAATTGTCAACAACTTTTTCAAAAATTTCTACATTTTTTTCACCAAATAAATAATATAAAAAATTGAAAATTGTCTGATAATGTGATAAAATGCGTTTATGCTTTACTACAGCCAAGCGCAAACACCCGCATAAAAGAATGGAGAATTTACATGTCTTTAAAGGAAGAAATCAGACAGGAAGCCGCCCAAGAGAGGCAAAAATTAAAAAATATGTCTTCTCAGGACAAAATCTGGTACATCTGGGAATACTATAAATTTCATATTGCAATTCTCATTGCCATCGTTTTGGTCTTATGTATCATTGGAACGTCCATTTACAACAGCACGATTGAAACTTCTTTTTACTGCGTCTTTATTAACAACCGAACCAACGGTGAAGTTAACTATGAGATTCTCACCAAGGATTTCCACGATCATATGGGATTTGGAAAAAAACAGGAGATTCACACAGAGTCTGTATTTATCTCCTATGACGGTGTAGTGTCTGAATTTAGTTACGCATCCATGGCCAAAATCTCTGCGCTGATTGCCACCCAGGAACTGGATGTTTTGGTTACTGACGAGGAAAATTTTGACCGCTATTCTGGAATGAGCGGATATCTGGATTTAGAGCAGGTCCTTCCAGAAGACCTTCTTTCTTCCTTAAAGGACCGTCTGTGCTATGGCACCAATCAGGAAGGACAAAAAGGCGCCTACGCGGTGGATATCAGCGGTACAAAGTTTGCCCAGGAATTTGGCCTTACCCTGGAACCTGCTTATTGCAGCTTCATTTCCAACAGTCGGCATACAGACACTTCCATTGCTTTTCTTCACTATATTTTTGACTGATACGCCTCAAACCACAACTAAGAGCCACCTGAATCGATGCTTCGTTTGAAGCATCGATTTTTGCGTAGACACAGTAGGGCTTTTCTGCCTGAGTCTCCAGCATCTTAAGAATCTCCTGGACTGCCTCTTTTGCATATCCCCTTCGCCTGTAGGGAGCAAATATCTGATACCCCAGCTCCATGCACAGTCGCTCCCCTTCCCAGGGTCCTTTCTCATAGCTTACCTGTATAAGTCCCGCTTTCCCCACCAGCTCTCCTGTGTGTCTATTTGTCAGAGCCCAAAGCCCATACTCATAAAACCCGTACTGACATTTTATATAGTCTGAAAGGGACTGTTGTCTGCAAAAAATCCGATCTGCCTCAGTGTCTGTCTCATCCTGCAAAACCTGATTCTCATCTCCTATCTGAAACTCCCGAATCAAAAGCCGTTTTGTCTGTGTGATTCTCCATGGAAGGCCATAAGTTCTCCGAACCACATTCTCCACATACCTGTCTTCCAAATCATCCAGTGACTCCACCACATAAAGGGCCGGCCCTAAGTCCAGATTTTCTCTGCTCTGAAACCCAATTAAGGCCCTTTTAGCCGCCTTGCCAGCTAAAAGAGCCTCCTTTTCATCCGATATTACTACAGAATACGTGTTTCCTTCGATTACAATCGTTTTCTCTTGTGTCATGGTTTAAAGTGTCTCTGGTTCTGGGTAATCCTGTCCAAAGGTCTCCACCGTCATGGTTTTAATCTTCTGTTCTTTCATAGGACGGTCGCTAAAATCAGTCCGTACTTCAGCGATTTTATTGACAATCTCCATGCCCTCTGTCACCTTTCCAAAAGCGGCATAAGCCCCGTCCAGATGGGGCGCTACCTTGTGCATGATGAAAAACTGAGAACCTGCTGAATCAGGATTCATAGCCCTGGCCATAGAAAGCACTCCCTTGGTATGCTTTAGGCCATTGGAAAATCCATTCTGAGAAAATTCTCCTTTGATGGAATACCCTGGACCTCCCGTCCCTGTGCCTTCAGGACACCCGCCCTGAATCATGAAGCCATTGATAACTCTGTGAAAAATAAGACCATCATAAAATCCCTTTTTTACCAAACTGATAAAATTATTCACCGTGTTAGGCGCTGTCTTTGGATACAGTTCAACAAGAATCTTATCCCCGTTCACCATCTCAATGGTAACTACAGGATTCTTTTCCTGAGCTGCCTCGGCCGTTCCTTCGGCCCTTGTGTTTTGCTCGTTTTCCATGGTCCTAAAACTCTCCTTTGCTCTCCCTGTTTTATACGGAATTATTCTATCAAAGGTCTTTAGAATTGTCTAGTGCTGTTTTTCACTCCGATATTTCAAATCTAAAAACGCCTCTTTATCATTCTTCAGCAAATATTCATACTCCGCGCTGTTTCCTACTACCACATGACTAAACTGCTCATATTTTTCCATAACCTGGGTACACTTTTTTGCGGAGGATAAAGATACCTGCTTCTCGCTTCCGTCTATGAAGTTCCACCAAACATAAAAGTTCGTGCTTCTGCCGCTTCTCACACTTCCAGTATGAACCCAGATCAGCTCCTCATGATCAAAAAGCAGATCATCCAGATCCGGTCCCATCTTCGGACTGAAGGTCCATCGTTTTCCGATCCACACCTTATTAACCTCTTGTGCCTGGGCAAAATCCTGCTCCAACTGCTCCATGGTCACATGCGGATGTTTGGCCAGATACTTGTTCACCAGCTTTTTCGAAGAATTGATCAAAAGTTTTGCCAAAATAAATAAGCCAAGGAAAATAAAAAAAGCTCCCAGGGCCGAAATCCCATAAATATTAGTCTTTGTCTCCCCATATATACTTCCGTCGCGAATATGATATACCACATCCTCTACCGGAAAGCCATAAGAACTGGCCATACGATTAAAATACCGCAGCTCTTCTCCCTCCAGCACTTCCAGAGAACCAGCTACATCCACTCCGCCTTCCACCACAAAAGCTTCTGTGTCTATCGCATCAAAAAACTTGTCGGACTGGGCAAGCATCTCATCAAAACGCTTTACCGGAACTTCAATGGAAAGGCAGATTTCTCTGTCCTCATCAATCACCAGCCAGGAGGAACGATGCTTTCTGGTTCCTGTAGAAACACCGTTTACCTTCGTAGTTCTGGTGGTCTCCAAATATTCGTCAATCGGATACTTTACATTCCAGGACACATATTTTCCTTCCATCTCTGACAGCTCTTTCTCTGCTGTCAGGGGCTGTACTCCCTTTACAAGAGTCACAAGTGCAGGCCCCATTTTCCAAGACATAAATCCCCCTAAAGCCAGACAAACCAGAATAAGCCAAAGGCTGTCCATAATCTGCCCTATTTGCAACTTTTTCAGCATCTCTTTTTCTCCTTTATCCTACTTTTTCTTACTAGATATTACTTTGAATTATACTACGATTTGTATGGAGAATCAATGTCTATTGAAACTGCGCTTTATACATTTTTGAGTAAACCCAAGCAAAAGAGAAACCAGAGTGGTTTTCCCAGCTCCCGTCTCTCCGATTACTCCCAGGGTCTCCCCTTTTTTTAACCTAAAAGAAATATCAAAAAGCACCTCTTTTCCTGGAAAATAGAAAAAGCTTACGTGTTCAAAGGCAACATAGTGTTCCTCTTCTGTTTCCGCCGCAGAAACAGGACGTTTCCTCTCCAGATGCCGTTCGTCTTCAGTCAACAAGATCTGTGCGATTCTTTCCCCTGACACCTGACCTCTGGAAATAATGGTAAACATTTTTGAGATAGAAAGCATGGCGGTCAGAATACTTGTAAAATACGTGAGAAAGGCAAGAATGGTTCCTACCTCTCCCACATGTTTGTGCACTCTCCATGCTCCTGCAAGAATGACCAAAACCACCCCCAGATTCAGAATCAGATTCATAGCCGGATTTAGAACTTTTAATCAGCAGCCCCAGTGCAATACGGCCCCTGTAGGACTATACATACACCCCAAGCAAATACCTCATCGGTTTCCCCCATTGTTACTGCTTTTCATAAATCTCAAACTCTACGCTGATGTTGGCCGTCACTTTCATCTGCCCTGGCATCACTCCCATTTCCGCCACGTCCATGACCCCCGCGCTTTCCTGCGCCATACTTTTTGTATTCCGGCTGATTCCAGAACCGGTATACCTGCCAGATTGGCTGTCATTGTACTCCTCCACTTTTACCACCTTCCCAAGCTCTTGCCCGCTGGCCAAAGCCAGAGCCTGAGCTTTTCCTTTGGCCAGTTCCACAGCCTTTTGCAGCGCCTCCTGATATGCCTCGTCATAGGTGCTTGAAAAATAGATGACGCTCTGGATTTCATTGGCTCCGCTTTCCACGGTCCTGGACAGAAGTCCTCCCACCTGATCTATGGGCACGTCTGTCACTGTGACCTGGGTATTCATCTCATAGCCAATCAGCTGCTGCCGGTTGCCGCTCCAGTCATACCTGGGATCTAAAGAAAATCCTGTGGTTTTTATAGATTTTTCTTCAAACCCCTGATCCTTTAAGAAAGCCAGCACCTTGTTTAACGTTTCTGTATTTTTTTGTTGGCAGGCGGAGGCGTCTGTGTCTTCCGTCCGAATCCCATACACGATTTCCGCCATATCCGGCGTCACCTCAACCGTCTCATTGCTGTTGATAAAGATTCTCCCCTGCTGCCCTGCGTCTACATTTTCCACCCGAATCACATTGGGCACGTTGGTGGTAAGCTGAGGGGTGCATCCAGAAAGAGCCGCCGCCATTCCCAGACATCCCAGAGTAAAACCGTAAATTTTCTTCATACTTATCTCTCCTCTCCTTTTCAGGGTATCCTTTCCATAAATGGTATGATAAGTATACCAGATACTTCTTATGCTGGCTTATATTTTCTCTTAATTTCTGCTGACAATTTTATTTTCCCTTTAGCGTCGCGACAGCTGGAACAATCACCTTCACCGGACATTTATCAGCACATCTTCCGCAGCCAATACATTTGGAACTGTCAATCTCAGCCAGATTGTCGTTGAAAGTAATTGCCCCCTGTTCACATTGTTTTACACACAGGCCGCAGCCAATACAGCCTGATGGACATACCGTTCGCACCTCTGTTCCTTTTTTATGACTAGAACATCGGACAGCCATACTTTTGCCAAAATAAACCATCTTGATCAACTTTTGAGGACAAGTTTTTGCGCAGGCTCCACATCCAATACATCGGTTCTGATCTACTACTGCCACGCCATTCCGAATCTGAATCGCTTTGCGTATACACACCTTTGTGCAAGATCCCAGCCCCAGACAGCCGTTTTTACAGGAGTGGTCAAGATCTGGTTTATCCGCCGCCAAGTGACCGTTGTCTCCACAACTGCCGGAACAGCGGACAAACGCAACCCGCCGTGGTCCACGAAATTTCTTTCTTACGCCAACCAAAATAAAAAGTATGAAAAGTCCAATAACCCCTAAAACCCATAAAGTCATACGAATTTATCCTCCTATCCATCTTTGAAAAACTACTTTCTATTATAAGGTCGGGCTTCTTTTTATAAAGCAGAAAAAACTTGTTTTCTTACAACTAAAAGTTGTGATATAATTAAAAACGATCAGCTTAGAAATGATGGAGGCGTCTGCTTTGGATTTTAAACAGCTCAATTACTTTGTCACTGTATATAAAACAGCAAATTTTACATCTGCTGCCAGTCAACTGCATATTTCCCAGCAGGGATTGTCAAATCCATACAAAATCTGGAACAGGAACTTGGTTGTCCTCTCTTTTTAAGGGTTCACAATCGCTTGCAGCCTACTTCCTTTGGCGATTTATTTTATACTCAGGCTCTTCATTTGACAAAAGAATTCCAGAATACATTAACAATACTAAACAATGCAAAAAAGAAGGCCTCTCCTTTAAGAATCGGATTTTCTGCCAGCATTCTGGATTCCTTAAACCACATAGAAGCTTCTATATGGCATTGGAATCAGCTTCATCCAGAAGCTCTGATAGAAATATCAAACGAAACCGATTATGTTTGTGAAGAAAAGGTTGCAAAAGGAGATTTGGATGCCGCTTTTAGTATCGGACCGATTTCCATCCCTGGTCTTCAGACACATTTTCTGATGGAGGAATCAATTTATGTCCTTCTTCCAATCCACCACCCTCTATCCTCAAAAGAAGTATTGTATCTGTCCGATCTATGCGAAGAACCTTTAATCACCCCAAATATAAAAAATAAAGGGTATTCCAGTTTGAAACGCGCTTTTGAGAAAAAGGGCTATCTGCCTCATATTGCCTTCTCTTCAAGCAACCCACAAACCCATTTCCGGTTTGTGGAAAAAAATATGGGGATTTCTTTATGTCCAGAACATTGGCTTTTATTTTTAAACGACACGGTTCATTTAAAAGCCATAATGCTTGCAGATTCTGAAAAGAGAAAAATTTATTTGATTTATAATAAATGCAGCAGCGCAAACCCATTCATAAAACGTTTTCTTAAAGAGTCTGTGTTTTGAGAACAAAAAAGAGACTGCCCGAAAGCAGCCTCTTCTTCCTTACACAATAGAAGTATAATACATCTCTTCTATAGAATCTGCACGGCAAATTTGGGAAGGCCGCGCAGGGATTCCTGATATTCCATATCTCCTGTTTCTACCGGCTTCGATTGTAATTGATCAGACAGCCGGCCTTTATGATCTTCTTTTCATCATCTGTCATATCTGTGATAAAAAGCTTTAGCTCCTTTACAGTTTCTCCAATCACATAAGCCTGAATCTCTTTTATATCTCCATCCAAAGCTTTTTTGATATTTGGCACATAAATATAATCGCCTACCTCAAACGCCTTTGGCTCCTCTGTCAGCTGGAAGGGAATCATGCCCCAGTTCATCACGTTGGAGCGGTACCGCTTTGTAGCATATTCTCTGGCAATGTTGGCCAGACCTCCGATAACCCTTTGGCAGCTGGCCGCCTGCTCTCTGGCAGATCCGTCTCCAGGTTTTACCGCGTAAATCACACTTCCGATTTCCGTCTCAGAAGGCTTCACTTCTTCATTTCCAGAAATCGTATGAATCTTATCAAAAACAGCCTTCAGCTCTGGCTCTGTCTCTAAAGGACAAGTTCCCAAAGCTCTGGCTTTCTCCACTTTATCTACTTTCTTGGAGCGGCCCACATACTCTGGGTCTCTTCTGGACAAAGCAAACTCTGCCAGTCCCAGAGGATTGGAGCGATAAGAAGAGGTCTCGCCAGAAGGAATCAGCTCATCTGTAGTAGTGACAGCATCCATAATCTTGGAACATACCTTCAGCAAGATATTGTCTGTCAAAGCGCTCATCTCTGGCCAGTCTTTGATATTCGGCCCATAAATCAACTCCTTATTTTTGTCCCCTGCCTGAAAGCCCTCAAAAACTCTGTTCCTATACACCGTACCATCAAAGTGATATTCAGGCACCTGATATTCTTTGTCAATCACATGATCTGCAGAGGTCAAAATTCCGCCGTTTGCCGCTGTGGCGGCTATGGAGCGGGCATCCATCAAGGCCACTGCAGACATCTGTCCGTTCCCTGGCTTGGATCCCTCTCGGTTGGGGAAGTTTCTGGTAGTGTGCCGAATACTGAACCCATTATTTGCCGGTGTGTCCCCTGCGCCAAAGCATGGACCGCAAAAAGCAGTCTTTAACACAGCGCCAGCTCCCATCAGGTCCGCCGCCGCGCCGTTTTTCACCAGCTCTATGTAAACAGGCTGGGAAGATGGATACACTGAAAGATGGAACACATCGCTTCCACAGCTGCTGTTTTTCAGAATATGGGCAGCCTGCATCACATTCGTATAATTTCCGCCTGCACATCCTGCGATAATTCCTTGCTGCACCTTCAGTTTCCCATTTTCAATCTTATCTGTCAAGCGCATTTTGGCTCTGCCGTCGGAAATTTTGTCCGCCTCCACTTCCACCTGCCGCAAAATATCCTCCAGATTTGCATTCAGCTCGTCGATTTCATATGTATTGCTTGGATGGAAAGGCAGGGCGATCATGGGTTTCACCGCGGACAAATCCACATAGACGCAGCCGTCGTAATAAGCCACCTTTGCCGGGTTCAGTTCTCTGTAAGCCTCTGGTCTGCCGTGCTGAGTCAAGAACTTCTTCGTATCCTCATCGGTTCTCCAGATCGAGGTCCAGCAAGTTGTCTCTGTGGTCATAACGTCCACGCCATTTCTAAAGTCTGTGGTCATGCCAGAAATGCCGGGACCTACAAACTCCATCACCTTATTCTTTACATAACCAGACTGAAATACAGCCCCAATAACAGCAAGAGCAATATCTTGAGGGCCTACGCCCAGACTTGGCTTTCCCTCCAGATACACACAGACAACTCCCGGAAACGTCACATCATATGTATCGCAAAGGAGCTGTTTCACCAGCTCGCCGCCGCCTTCCCCCACTGCCATGGTCCCAAGAGCACCATAACGGGTGTGGCTGTCCGAACCCAGAATCATCTTACCGCCGCCCGCCATTGTCTCTCTCATGTACTGATGCATCACGCCAATATGAGGGGGAACGAAAATACCGCCATACTTTTTGCAGGCAGACAAACCAAACATATGATCATCCTCATTGATCGTACCTCCTACCGCGCATAAAGAATTATGGCAGTTAGTCAGCACATAAGGAAGCGGAAACTCTTCCATGCCAGACGCCTTGGCCGTCTGAATAATTCCCACATACGTAATATCATGAGAAGTCAGGGCGTCAAATTTCAGCCTCAAATGTTCCATATCCTCTGTGGTATTGTGGTCCTTGATAATATTGTAAGCAATCGTCCCCTTTCTCGCTTCCTCCCTGGAAACAACTCTGCCCGTCAAAGCCTTTACCTTAGCCTCGTCCTTTTCTGGCACAATCTCCTCTCCGTTTACCAGATACACCCCGCCGTCATACAGCTTCACCATGAAAAAACCTCCGCTTATTATTTTTCTCCTGACTGTAACTTTGTTGACTTTAGTATAGCATCATGGTAGGATATAGTGAAATATTATATACCTAATATCCCCTATAGGTTTTTCCTATATAGAGGATTGTGCTGACCATAATTCAAAGGAGCCTTAACATGACTACTCGAGAACTTCTCTATGTAAAAACTATAGCCGAGGAAAAAAGCATCTCCAAAGCCGCTAAAAGGCTCTACATTGCACAGCCTTCCCTAAGCCAGTCTCTCCAAAAGCTGGAGGAGCAGCTTGGTGTCGCCTTATTTCACCGAGCTTCTTCCGGTCTTACTCTAACCTACGCCGGAGAACGGTACTATCACATGGCCTCCCAGGTGCTGAAAATCTATGAAAACTTTGAAATTGAAATCAGCGACATCAACAATTTAAAAACAGGAAAAATCCGCCTAGGCATCACCAATCATCTGGGCGCCCTTACGCTTCCACAAACCTTAAAACAGTTTCACGACCTTTATCCCTTTGTAGAGGTGGAAGTGTGGGAGGATAATACCATGGCCCTGGAAAGACAGCTTTTGTCAGGAGCCCTGGATTTTCTGGTAATTCACGCCCCAAAAGAGGTGGAACATCCCACCATTGAGTATGATATTCTCCAGAGAGATCCGTTCGTCATTATCATGTCCCAGGACAATCCTCTGGTTTGTCAGGCAGAAAAAAAAGAAGGCTATCCCTATCCTGTCCTTGAGGTTCGCCTTTTAGAAAATCAACCTATGATTATGTTAAGCAGGAAGCAGAGAATCCGTCAGGTCACCGACGCAATTTTAAAATGTGCAGGCGTCACCCATGTTCAAACCTTTATCACTTTAAAAAACTATACTACCGCTCAGCTTCTGGCCGGTCAAGGTTTGGGAATCACCATGGTCCCTCTCCAATATTCCAGGCTGACCGTCCGCCAAAGCTCCCCTGCCCTGTTGTCAATTCATGAAAAATATGCGGCCTATTGGGATATGTGTATCGCAACCCTAAGAGGTTCCTTCCTCTCCAAAGCAGACCAACTGTTCATTCGCTGCATTCGGGAATTTCTCCAGACAGACAACGAACTTTAAGCTACCCAATGATAAGCCCCAGAACCGCAGCCAAAAGGATGGTTTGGGGAATGGTGATCTTAGTCTTAAACATCAAAATTCCGCAGACAGCGGCAATGAAAATCAGATTCCACTGTACCCCAGCTCCTGTAAAAAACGTGGTTTGGCTCAAGGTCACAGCCACAGCCAGCAGCATTCCCATGCTCACAGGCCGGACCCCGTTCATGGCATGTTCCATGACTTGATTTCCCTTTAACTTCAAAATAAAATGAGCGGCAAGCATACAAAGCGTCAGCGAAGGCGTCATAACGCCTACTGAGGCAAAGATCGCTCCCAGTACCCCTGCGGTCCGAAGTCCCACAAATGTAGCGCAGTTGATTCCCAGAGACCCGGGCGTCATCTCCGCTACTGCCACAATATCCATAACCTCGTCTGCAGTCATCCATCCATATGCTAAAACTTCGTCATTGATAACCGGAATCATGGTCAGGCCGCCGAAACTGAAAAACCCGATTTTCATAAAAGACAGAAACAATCTAAGCAGCAGCATCCTCATTCACCCCTCTCCATATCACCAGTCCCAGAAGTGCTCCCAGTACGATAACCAGCGGCTTACTTACGTTTGTAAAGGCACAGATCAAAAAAGAAACTGCAAAAAGAACATAAGAAATCCTAAAGACAAGAGACTTACTCTTCAGCTTCCAGGAAGCGTTCAGAATAATGGGAATCACCACACAGCGGACGCCGTTTAACACCTTGGCCACATACACATTGTTCTTTAAGGAGCCATAAAAATAAGCCACCACTGCAATGGCCAAAATTGCCGGAGCCGACAGCCCGAAAGCTGCCGCCAAAGCTCCCATAGGCCCTTCCATCATATAGCCGCAGAGCACTGACATATTGATAATCATAACTCCCGGAAATGATTTTGCCAAAGACAGAAAGTCCACAATCTGTTCCTCTGTCATCCATTTCCTTTTCTCTACAAACTCATTCTGCATCTGCCCAATGATGCTCCATCCTCCGCCAAAGGTAAAACATCCAATCTTAGCCATGATTAAAAAAATCACCCACAGCCGGAAAAGACGCCCTTTCTTTTTTGTGTCTACAGACTCATCCATTTGACTAATTCTCCTGTTTTTCCTAATTATATACGCTTTTTGTGCTTCCGACAACCTAAAAATTATAAAACAAAAGGGCCCAAAATGCAAAAATTATCTTTACACATTTTGAACCCTTTGTCTTATTCTGTTTGTTCTTCTAAACTTCTTTTGTTCTTTCCCGTCCATACTATCTTACTCTCTATACAGCAGATAGTCTTCCAGGTAGCTTTCAAAAGCACTGGAATTCCCATTTAATGCGGCAAGGCTGCAAATAATCTCCGCCCCGTGCTTTTCAAAATACTTTTCGATGTTTCTTTTTAATGTAATAATACTCATAACAATTCTCCTTTTCTTTTTTATTTCCTTGTTACGAGTATTATTCTACCTTAAATTTGAGACAGAAAACAGGGCAGCGATTGACTTATTTTTAGGCGATATTGACTTATGAAGGCTGCTTACCGATGTAAGCCTGAATGCCTCCATCCACATACAGAATCTGTCCATTAACAAAGTCAGAAGCGTCAGAAGCCAGGAAAACAGCTGGTCCGCCTAAATCAGAGGCCTCACCCCACCGTCCTGCAGGAGTCTTGGACACAATAAACTGGTCAAATGGATGTCTGGAGCCATCTGGCTGTTTCTCACGAAGAGGAGCCGTCTGAGGAGTGGCGATATAGCCGGGTCCAATGCCGTTGCACTGAATATTGTACTCGCCATATTCTGATGCAATATTTCTGGTCAGCATCTTTAAGCCGCCCTTTGCCGCTGCATAGGCAGACACAGTCTCACGGCCAAATTCAGACATCATAGAGCAGATGTTGATAATCTTTCCATGTCCCTTCTTGATCATGCTCGGAATTACGGCCTTGGAAACAATAAACGGCGCATTCAAATCCACATCAATCACCTGTCTGAAATCCTTTGCAGCCATTTCAATCATAGGAATCCTCTTGATAATTCCTGCATTATTCACAAGAATGTCAATCACTCCTACTTCTTCTTCAATCTTTGCCACCATGGCGGTCACGCCGTCCTCGTCGGTTACGTCACATACATACCCGTAAGCAGTAATGCCTTCCTCTTTGTATGCAGCGATCCCCTTGTCCACCAATTCCTGTTTAATGTCATTGAATACGATAGTTGCTCCTGCTCCTGCCATCGCCTTTGCAATAGCAAAACCAATGCCATAGGAAGCGCCTGTCACCAGTGCAACTTTTCCTTCCAGAGAAAAATTCGTCTTGTTATCCATGTTTTCCTTCTCCTTTTCTTCATGTTAATGGATGGTTTTGTTTGTATACAAACTTACATATTTGTATACAAATTCCTTGTAGTTATACCTTACCACGTTCTTTGGTGATTTGCAATAGGTAATTCCATAAAATTAAGATAATTTTTGCTCATACCAAAATGGGGCGGCCTTTATAGACCACCCCATCCCCTGTATTCAGCTATCCTAATGGATTCGCAGACACTACTCGCATGTTTCCTTGTCATTCAGGCTGGTAGTGGATACGCCGCAGCCACAGTCCTCATCTCTTGCAAGCGGCATGGGCTCCCATGGGTTCGGGCAACCAGGGCGGAAATCACAGCCAGGAGCATTGTCAGCGCCTGCGCAGCCACAGTTGTTTGGGCAGTTCTGGCAATACCATCTGCACACTTTAAAGCATTTGCGGCGGCAGCAGCAAGGACGGTTCGCATTGCCTGCATTGTTTCCATTATTGCAGCAATTACAATTACAGTTGCAGCAGTTGCAATTACAGTTGTTGTTGGCATTATTGTTGCAGCCACAGTTGCAGTTATTATTGCCGCAACCGCAATTACAGTTATTATTTCCATTGTTTCCATTATTTCCAGTGCAGTTACAGGTGCAATGGCAGTGACAGGTACAGTTGTTGTTATTTCCATTATTACAGCCATTATTACGGCAACATCTACAAGGGTTACATCCACAAATTAAACACATTTTTTTGTTTCTCCTCTTTTTTTCAGGTTTGTACTATATGTTATGTATGAATAGGACATTGTGTGCACACTCTAATATTGAGGTGAATGACTATGAAAACAATCTGGAATGAATCTGTCGTAATTCCTGCCAGAAATCATCTGCCAGGAAATTTAACAGTTGACACAGCTGTCATCGGCGGGGGACTGGCCGGAATTTTGACTGCCTATTATCTGTCACAGGCTGGAAAGCAGACTGTGGTTTTAGAGGCAGACCGCATCGGCAGCGGCCAAACCTCTGGAACAACCGCCAAAATTACATCACAGCATGGACTCATTTATGAGCGTCTCCAAAATACCATCGGAAAAAAAGAGGCGAGACTCTACGCCTCTGCCAATCAGAAGGCAATTCTGGAATATGAACGTCTGATTCGCGCGCGTTCTATCTTTTGTGATTTTAAAAAATGTTCTGCCTGCTTATACTCGGTTTCTGACTCTGCCTGTCTCCAGAGAGAATCGAAAGCCGCTATGGAGGCTGGCATTCTCTCCCAGTTTTCAAAGGAGACAGAACTTCCTTTTTCTGTAAAAGGCGCGATACACTTCCCTAACCAGGCCCAGTTTCATCCCCTGAAGTTTCTGGAGGCTGTCTCCTCACTTTTGACAATTTATGAAAAAACTCCTGTCCGCACGGTAAAGCAGGACAAACATCAGCAAATTTTATCTACTCCTTATGGAAATGTGTTTGCAAAGGACGTGGTCTTTGCATGTCACTATCCTTTCCCCCTGATTCCCGGATACTATTTTCTAAAAATGTATCAGAAACGCAGCTACGTTTTGGCCTTGTCAAACGCTCAAACTCTTAAGGATATGTATTTAGGCATTGACAAAAACGGCCTTTCCTTCCGCTCTGCAAAAGATCTTCTTTTAGTCGGCGGATATGGACACCGCACTGGAAAATCTGTTCAGAATCCGTATCAGGCCCTTCGCCGGACCTCTCATTTTTTGTACCCTTCTTCTAAAATACAGGGCCATTGGTCTGCTCAGGACTGTATAACGCTAGATCACATTCCTTATATTGGAAGGTTTTCGTCTCAAAGTCCTCACTGGTATGTGGCCACAGGATTTCAAAAATGGGGAATGACCTCCTCCATGATATCCGCTCATCTTCTGACTGATTTAATCTGCGGACATTCTTCTGTATACGAAAACCTGTTCAGCCCCATGCGCCATCACGTCAGAGCGTCTGCTATGGAATTTCTCACCCACGCCATGGAATCTGGAAAAGGTCTTCTGTCAGGTATTGGTCCACAAAATCTTCGCTGCCCTCACTTGGGGTGCAAACTGGTATGGAATCCTTCTGAAAATACATGGGAATGTCCCTGTCATGGGTCCCGTTTTGACTGTCAGGGACATTTAAAAAATGGTCCTGCGCAAAAAAATCTTTTTTCTTCTTAATATTGAACGGAAAGTCTGCCTGTTTCCATGTTACCGTTTATGTGACAGTAACCTGGTCTCCACCAAAAACTGGCAGGCTTTTTCTCTGATTCTTGACAACAGATACGGTTTGGGATATAATGTCTTGAACATAAAGTTTGGGGGGAGTAAGAAAAGCTTAATTTTCAGAAATATTTAGGAAAGTAAAAGGAAGGTAACAAGTATTATGGCCGAGAAAAAAAACATTTTGACGTATGCAGGACTGAAACAGTATGAAGATGAACTCCAGAATCTGAAGGTCTACCGCCGAAAGGAAGTCGCCCAGAAAATCAAAGAGGCAAGAGAACAGGGCGATTTATCTGAAAATGCTGAATACGATGCTGCGAAGGATGAGCAGAGAGACATTGAGCTGCGGATAGAGGAACTGGAAAAACTGCTAAAGAATGCAGAAGTTGTTGTGGAAGATGAAATTGACTTGGAAAAAATCAATGTAGGCTGTAAAGTGAAGGTCTTCGAGATTGAAGAGGACGAGGAGATGGAATTTCGGATTGTAGGTTCCACGGAAGCAAACAGCCTTCAGAATAAGATTTCCAATGAGTCTCCGGTTGGCAGAGCTCTTCTTGGCAAAAAAGTAGGCGATATTGTGGATGTGGAGACTCAGATCGGAGTCATTCAATATAAAGTACTGGAAATTCAAAGAGTATCATAAGGAAAAGGCAAAGGAGAGGAAAACGTGGCAGAGCAGAATCAGAATCAGGCAGAAAACCGGCCTCAGACTCAGGAAGAGCTCAATCAGCTTCTGAAAGTCCGCCGAGACAAACTGGCAGAGTTACAGGCAGCAGGAAAGGATCCGTTTCAGATTACGAAATATGACGTGACGGTTCACAGCACAGACGTAAGGGAAGATTACGAGCAATGGGAAGGAAAAGAAGTCTCCATTGCAGGGCGCATGATGTCCAAACGTGTCATGGGCAAAGCCTCTTTCTGCAATGTTCAGGATTTAAAGGGAAACCTCCAGTCCTATGTGGCAAGAGACAGTGTTGGCGAGGAAGCCTACAAAGATTTTAAGAAAATGGATATCGGAGACATCATCGGTCTGACAGGAACCGTATTCAAAACAAAAACCGGCGAGATTTCCCTTCACGCTTCTTCTATCACCCTGCTTTCCAAGAGCCTCCAGGTTCTTCCTGAAAAATACCATGGTCTGACCAACACAGATATGCGCTATCGTCAGCGTTACACAGACCTGATTATGAATCAGGAGGTTCGAAATACCTTTGTAATGCGTTCTAAAATTATCAGCTCCATCCGCCGCTATTTAGACGATTTAGGATTTTTAGAAGTGGAGACTCCTATGCTGGTGAGCAATGCAGGCGGTGCTGCTGCCAGACCGTTTGAGACCCATTACAATGCTCTCGACGAGGATGTGAAGCTGCGTATTTCCCTGGAGCTGTACTTAAAGAGGCTGATTGTAGGCGGCATGGAGCGTGTCTACGAAATCGGCCGAGTATTCCGCAATGAAGGTCTGGATACGAGACATAACCCGGAGTTTACCCTGATGGAATTATATCAGGCCTACACAGACTACTTTGGTATGATGGATTTGACGGAAAATATGTTCCGCCATGTGGCAAAAGAGGTCTGCGGTACCACCACAATCCCCTACGCTGAGGTGGAGATTGATTTAGGAAAGCCTTTTGAGCGCCTGACCATGGTGGATGCCATTAAAAAATATACAGGGATTGACTTTGATGAGGTGACAACCACAGAGGAGGCCAAAAAGCTGGCGGATGAAAAAGAAATCCAATATGAACCAAGGCACAGCCGAGGCGATATCATCAATCTGTTCTTTGAGGAGTTTGTAGAGGAGCATTTAATTCAGCCTACCTTTATCATGGATCATCCCTTGGAAGTTTCTCCTCTGACAAAGAAAAAACCAGACAAACCAGATCATGTGGAGCGGTTTGAATTGTTTATCTACGGACGGGAAATGTGCAATGCCTACTCTGAGTTAAACGATCCCATTGACCAGAGGGAGCGTTTTGCCGCACAGGAGGCTGCCTTTGCCGCCGGAGACGAGGAAGCCAACCATACAGACGAAGACTTCTTAAACGCCCTGGAGATTGGAATGCCGCCAACTGGCGGAATTGGATATGGGATTGACAGACTGGTGATGCTGCTTACCAACTCACCGGCTATACGAGACGTGTTGTTGTTCCCGACAATGAAGTCCTTAGATGGTGTAAATAAGAAAAATGATGTAAAAAAATCAGCTTCTGAATCACCGGAAAAGATTGATTTCTCAAATGTAAAGATTGAGCCAATCTTTGAGGAAACGGTTGATTTTGATACATTTGCGAAGTCTGATTTCAGAGCAGTTAAAATTTTAGCTTGCGAAGCAGTACCGAAGTCAAAGAAGCTTCTCAAGTTTACATTAGACGACGGCGAACGCAAAGACCGTGTGATTTTAAGCGGTATTCACGAGTATTATGAGCCGGAAGAACTTGTTGGAAAGACTGCAATCGCAATCGTAAATCTGCCTCCAAGAAAGATGATGGGCATTGACTCCGAGGGTATGCTGATTTCAGCCGTACACGAGGAAGACGGCAGAGAAGGGCTAAACCTTCTGATGGTTGATGACCATATTCCAGCAGGTGCGAAGCTCTATTAAGATGATGATACAGAGCGAAAAAATCGCATAATCAGCAGAATGAATGGGCAGTCCTTAATAGGATTGCCCATTTTTAGAAGAAAGAGAAAAGAAAGTTTGAAATCCTTAATACTATGAAATTAAAGAACATTTTAATTGTTGTTAAAGATATTGAGAAATCAAAACAATTTTACAATGACCTGTTTGGTCTTGATTTAGTACTTGACAATGACGGTAATATGATTTTAACGGAAGGCCTTGTGCTTCAAGACGAAAAAATTTGGAAAAAGTTTTTAGGAAAGGATATTATCCCTAAAAGTAATTCTTGTGAATTATATTTTGAAGAACAAGATATCGAGGCATTTGTTGAAAAGCTGGAACTGTCTTATCCCTCAATTCAATATGTTAATAAACTTATGACACACAGTTGGGGACAAAAAGTAATCCGTTTTTATGATTTGGATGGTAATTTGATTGAAGTAGGAACACCGATGTAGCACCATAAGCAAGCCGTCACTAGGAATAGTGGCGGCTACTTGTTTTCCCTTATTCACACTCCAAAACCACCGTCTGACAGCTTTTCAAGTTCAGAACTGTCCCCAGCTCACTTTCATGTGCCTCCCAGTTCTCCTCATTGGATAAAACCATTTTTTTACACGGATAAGAAAGCGTTACTTTCTCCTCCTCTGCCCCAAAATTTGCGATTATGAGCATCCGCTTCTCTTCTGTCACCCTGTAATATGCCATAATCGTCTCTGTTTCCTCATACTCAGGAACAAACTTCCCGTAAGTCAATACTTCTTTGTATTCTGAAGATTTTCGCAAAGCCAAAAGTCTTCTGTAATAATTTAATACCGAGTTTCTATCCTGTTCCTGACTCGCCACATTGATCCTCTTATAGTTTTCATTCACCTTGAGCCATGGCGTTTTGGTGGTGAATCCTGCAAACGCCTCTTTGCTCCACTGCATAGGCGTTCTGGCATTATCCCTGCTCATTCTGGCGCAGACCTCTAAAGCCTCCTTCTCAGAAAGCCCTGCCGCTCTCGCCACCTGATACTGGTCTTTGGTGCTGATATCGTCAAACTCGTCCAGGCTGTTCCACTCTGCATTCTCCATCCCGATTTCCTGCCCCTGATAAAGGAATGGGATTCCCCAAAGCAGAACGTTTACCGTTCCAAGCATTTTTGCCCCAGCAGGATTTTGAGCATAAACAGGCAAAAAGCGGGACACACCTCTGGGCTCGTCGTGGTTCTCAATAATATTAGCCTCAAATCCGCACTCCTGCACTTTAAGCTGGGAATCGATAATCGCCTTCCTCCAGCTCTTAAAATCCGGCTTTGGCGCATCGTACCAGCCGTGCCCGCCGTCGCTTAAGCAATGGGCGCTGAAGTCAAAAATCGTGGAAAAATATCCGTCATCGCCAATAAAATTCTCTAACTGGCCTTCTTTTATATTAAAAACTTCTCCCACTGTAAAGGCGTCATACTTCTGGAAGGTATGTTTCTTTAGGTCATCCAAAAATTCTCCTACCCCTTCCACGCTCTCCACCATCTTCCAGCAGCTTGCCAGATTGTCCCTTCCGTCCGGCTCAAAGTCAGGGAAATTTACATCCTTCTTAATGTTGATAATGGCGTCGATGCGGAAGCCTGCCAACCCCTTTTCCAGCCACCAGTTAATCATATTGTATAGCTCCTGGCGAAGCTTTGGATTCTCCCAGTTTAAATCTGGCTGTTCCTTTGCAAACATGTGAAAATAGTACTTGTTTGTTCCAGGAATCGGTTCCCAGCAGCTTCCGCCAAAATAGGAGCGGTAATTACTGGGCAAATTTCCGTCCTTCCCCTCACGAATGTAGAAATACTTCCCATACTCTCCTTCTGGGTCTTTTAGAGCCTTCTGAAACCACTCATGCTGGTCAGAACAATGATTGATGACCAAATCCATAATCAGGTACATGTCCCGCTTTTTTGTCTCTGCCAACAGTTCATCAAAGTCCTCCATTGTGCCAAACTCTTCTGCGATCGCATAATAATCCGCAATGTCATAGCCCTGGTCTATAAAAGGAGACTTGTAAATAGGCGACAGCCAGATTAAATCAATTCCCAATTCTTTTAAATAATCAAGCTTTGAGATGATTCCCTGCAGATCTCCGATTCCATCTCCATTCGTATCCAAAAAACTTTTTGGATAAATCTGATACGCTATTTTGTCCTTCCACCACACTCTTTTCATTTCCCAAGCCTCTCTTCCTCGTTTATCGTTCTTATTTGAATTTCTCCTTGCTATCAAGTTCATCTTGCATTATACTGCGATTATAGCCTATAATACCCGATTTTTCTTGCAATATTTTTTCATCTTATAACACAATACTGCTCTTTTACAGTTTAAACAAGGAGAAACTATGAATAAACTTCGGTCTCTGGCCTTAGAACAAAAAGAAAACGCCAAGCATGGAGAAGCCTTTTTTCCTGTTCAAAAATACATCACCAAACTAAATTCAGACTATCCGGTAGTCACCACCCACTGGCACGAAGAGGCAGAATTTACCCTCGTCACTAAGGGAAGCTGCCTTTACCAGATTAATCTGGCAGACTATGAAGTGAATGCAGGAGATTTGTTACTCATTCCTCCGCTGTTTCTTCACTCCGTTCTATTAGTCAGCCAGGAAGAACTGATGTCAGAAACCTATGTGTTTCATCTGAATTTTCTGGGAGGAAATTCCACTGATGTCTGTACCACCCGCTATCTCCTCCCCATGATGAATCAGGAGTTTTCCATGCCCTGTCTCATAACCCCAGACCATCCTGTTTATAATGCACTCAAAACCATGTTTGTCCAGATTACTTCCTACTACAATCAGGCTGCCTTTGGCTATGAGCTGGCCTTAAAATCCTTATTTTTGCAGACAGTCTTTCTTCTGCTTCCATACAGGACAAAGACCGTCGCCCCTGACGCTAAAGTTTCTTCGGAAAAGCTGAAAGCCGTCCTGGACTATATTGAGCTTCATTACCCAGACTCCATTTCCATCTCCGAGCTGGCCCGTCTTTGCTTTTTCAGCGATTATCATTTTATGCGCTTTTTCAAAAAGCATATGGGTATGACTTGTGTGGAGTACTTAAATAACCTACGTCTGGAGAAATCTGTAGAACTGTTTGAACAGGGAAATTCTTCCATTCTTGAGGTTTCTCTTTCCGTAGGTTTTCACAATCTCTCTTATTTTCACAGGGCCTTTAAGAAAAAATATCATGTGACGCCCCTTGCCTTTATTCGGGAATTGGAACGCTGATTGGCAGCCCATTGTGATATCAGAGGTTCACTTACCTTCCTCTCCCCAACTGCCAAAACGCCACCGCGCTTGCAGCCGCCACATTCAGGGAATCCACTCCGTGGGACATCGGGATGCGCACCGTATAATCACACCTTGCAATCGTTTTTTCCGCCAAGCCCTCCCCCTCTGTCCCCAGCACCAGGGCCAGGCGGTGGGCCTTACTTAGTCTCTCATCTTCGATTCCGATAGAATCCTCTTTCAAAGCCATAGCCGCCGTCTCAAACCCCATCCGCTTTAAACAATCCATGCCTTTCTCAGGCCAGGATTTGTCTGTTTCAAAAAATGTCCACGGTATCTGAAACACGGTTCCCATACTCACCCTCGCCGCCCTTCGATACAGAGGGTCGCTGCAGCCTGGCGTCAAAAGAACTGCATCCATATTCAAAGCCGCCGCAGATCGGAAAATGGCTCCCACATTGGTAGGGTTCATCACCCGCTCCAGCACCACAATCCGCCTGGCATTCTCGCAAATCTGTGAAACAGCAGGCAGTTCTTTTCGCCTCATGGCACACAAAAGCCCTCTGGTCATGGGAAAGCCTGTCAGCTTAGAAAGCAGGGACGTATTCGCTGTATAAACCGGCAAATTCCCGCACCGGCTTATGACCGCTTTTGTCTCTTCGTCCGTCTGATCCATATCCACCAGAACAGAAACAGGTTCATACCCTGCATCCAAGCTTCTGTTTATCACTTTTGGACTCTCTGCAAGAAAAAGACCAGCCTTGGGCTCATCATAATGGAGAAGCTGATTTTCCGACAGCCTGGCATAAATATCCAGATTGGAATCCATGAAATCTGTGATTTCGATTCTGTTCGTCATAAAAACACCTCCCCCCTTGATATACTTTTCATTTGTGATTCCGCACAAAAGCTGATATAATACGAAAGGGGAGCACAAAATATGCTGCTCCCCACCATTTCAAACCGTCAAGAAAGGACCGATTATGACAGAAAAAATAAAGAATTTCCTTTGCCGCCTGGGAAACGCCGTCCTATTAGCCGGGCTCATCATCTTCACCATAGGCGCCTACTATGCTGTCATTAAAGCCGGAATCCCCTATCAGGATGCGCCTCTGGAATTACAGATTCAATACACCGTCCACTCAGGAATCGGAAAAGAACTTTGCAAAACAGGGCTTTTCACGCTTTTATACGGCATAGCCTTCCTTCTGATTTCTCGTCTCCTGCCCAAAAAGCATTCCTAAAAAGTTACTCATTTACTCTTCGCTCAATTCCCTGAGCCCGGGTCTTGGAGTACACAAAACTCTGACTGTGGTAAAGTCCATAATACCCTGACAAGGCAAAGCTGATAGCCACCACAATGGCAAAATACGGCATAGCCTCAAAGCCAAACATTTCAAAAGCAATCATAATGCTGGCAAGAGGACAGTTGGTCACGCCGGCAAACACTGCGGCTGTAGAGCAGGCTGCGCACAGAGATGGGGAAAATCCAAGTAAGGTTCCCACCACGCAGCCAAAAGTGGCGCCGATGCACAACGTAGGCACAATTTCTCCACCCTTATATCCAGCCCCCAGAGTTACTGCTGTGAACACTGCCTTTAGAATAACGGCTTCATATCGGACCTTTCCCGCCATAGCTTCTTCAATCAGTCCCATACTGCTTCCATTGTAATCTCTGGTTCCTAAAAGATACGTCAGAACAATGAGTAAACAACCAGCGGTAAGGATTCGCAGATAGGGATTGGGAAGATATCTCTTGTACAAATGCTCTGCCCCGTGAAGAATCATACATAAAAGCACGCTTACAAGAGCGCACAAAAGTCCCAAAAACACGACTGCCACCGCCGGCTGCAAACCAAAGGCCGGAATCTCCAGAATCGTAAAGCGCTCTCCATGAAGACCTGCCTGTTTTGCAAGACCTGCTCCGATAAAGGAGGCAAAAACACTGGGAAAAAGGGCAGAAGAATATAGAACTCCTACCCTGACTACCTCAATGCAAAAAACGGCTGCAGCCAAAGGTGTGCCAAACAAAGCTCCAAAACAGGCGCTCATTCCACAAATTACCGCGATTCTTTGGTCCTTTTCATCTAACTGGGTCCACTTTCCCACAAGACTTCCCAAACTGCCGCCAATCTGGAGAGCCGCTCCTTCTCTTCCAGCCGATCCGCCTGTCAAATGGGTTAAAATCGTGCTGATAAAAATAAGAGGGCCAGTAACAAGATGTATTTTCTCATTGGCGGAAATTGCAGCCAGAATCATATTGGTCCCTTGGTTCTTTTCCTCATGAAATCTCTGGTACAGCCATACGATTATCACACCGGCCGCAGGCAGTAAAAATAACAGCTGCCAATAAGTCTGGAAAGCCTCTGTGGCCAGCCGGACCCCATGTCCAAACAAACTTCCCACTCCGCCGCCCATGACCCCGATTCCGCAGGATAACAAGGTCCATTTAAAAAAATACTGCAAATTCGCCCAAAGTCCGGCCTTAATGTATTCGTATTTCTCTTTCATCTCTCTACCCCTGAAGCTTTTATTTTAGTATGTCCCTGTCGTCTTCACCAGCTTCGGGCGGTATCCCGCATCATTTAACGCCTGAACAATAGCGTTTTTGTGCTCTGTCCCATAAGCCTCTATGGTGATCCTAAGCTCCACTGCGGCATTTCGGTTGATACTGATAAACTGGTTGTGATCCAGCTTAATCACATTGCCCCGCTCCTGGGCGAGAAGAGCAGACACCTTGGCAAGTTCTCCCGGCTTATCTGGCAGAAGTACAGACACGGTAAACACCCTGTCCCTTTGGATCAGACCATGCTGGACAATCGACGCCATGGTAATCACATCCATGTTACCGCCGCTAAGCACAGACACAATCTTTTTCTTCTTTACATTCAGATGCTTTAATGCTGCAACTGTCAGAAGCCCCGAATTTTCCACAATCATCTTGTGATTCTCCACCATGTCTAAAAAAGCCACAATCAGTTCGCTGTCGTCCACGGTAATAATGTCGTCCACATTCTCCTGAATATATGGAAAAATGTTTTCTCCTGGACATTTCACTGCAGTGCCGTCTGCAATGGTACTCACAGAAGGAATCTCCACCACATGTCCGGCCTTCAAAGACTCCTGCATACAGTTGGCGCCTGCCGGCTCCACGCCGATGACCTTAATCTTAGGATTTAAAAGCTTTGCCAGGGTAGCGACTCCCGCACACAGGCCGCCTCCGCCGATAGGGACCAAAATATAGTCCACAGTAGGAAGCTCCTTTATAATCTCCATGGCAATGGTTCCCTGTCCTGTAGCCACAGCCAGATCATCAAAAGGATGGACAAAGGTAAGCCCCTTCTCCTCTGCCAGGCTGTAGGCAGTCTCACAAGCCTCGTCAAAAATCTCTCCGGCCAAAACCACAAAAGCCCCATAGCTCTTGGTTCTGTTAATCTTGATCAGAGGCGTAGGAGTAGGCATCACAATGGTGGCAGGAACCCCCATAAGCCCCGCCGCATAAGCCACGCCTTGAGCATGATTGCCTGCCGAAGCGGCGATAAGCCCTTTTTGCCGTTCCTCCTCTGTCAAAGTGCTGATTTTGTAATAAGCGCCTCTCACCTTATAAGCCCCTGTAGCCTGCATATTTTCCGGCTTAAAATACACTTTATTTCCTGTCTGCTCTGAGTAGTACTGGCTGTAAACCAGTTTCGTTTCCTGGGTTACTTTGCCGACCACCTCCGCCGCTTCCTCAAAACTCTCGATTGTCATCATTGTCAAACATCTCCTTTTCTCTCTGGAACATTGTCTTCCCCTTTTATCACCCTACATGAAACAAGGCGTTGATAAACTGTTCTGCGTTGAACTTCTGCAGATCGTCAATCTTCTCCCCGATGCCGATATATTTCACCGGAAGCCCCAATTCAGACTGAATAGCCACAGCAATTCCCCCTTTTGCCGTTCCGTCCAGTTTCGTCAGAATGATTCCCGTCACCTCAGCCACTTCCATAAATTGTTTGGCCTGAGACAGAGCGTTCTGGCCTGTAGTGCCGTCAAGTACTACCAAAGTCTCCCGATACGCCTCTGGATACTCCTTGTCAATAATCCGGTTAATTTTCTTTAACTCTTCCATCAGATTCTTCTTGTTGTGAAGACGTCCGGCCGTATCACAGATCAGCACATCCGCCTTTCTGGACTTGGCCGCAGCCACGGCGTCATAGATGACTGCAGCTGGATCAGACCCTTCCTGCTGGGCGATAATCTCCACCCCCGCCCTGTTAGACCATTCCGTCAACTGCTCAATCGCTGCCGCCCGAAACGTATCTGCAGCCGCTAAAATCACCTTCTTGCCGTTGTCCTTTAACTGCCCTGCCAGTTTTCCCACAGAAGTGGTTTTTCCCACTCCGTTGACCCCGATGACCAAAACCACGGAACGCCGATTCTCAAACTCATAAGCATTCTCCCCTAAGTCCATCTGCTGCTTCATGCTCTCCATGAGAATGGCCTTACACTCTGAAGGCTCCTTAATATGCTGCTCCTTCACCTTGGCCCTCAAATCCTCCACAACCGACATGGTGGTCTGGATTCCCAGATCCCCCATGATTAAAGTCTCCTCAATCTCCTCATAGAAATCATCGTCAATGGCGGAGAACCCATTAAAAATAGAGTCCATGCCAGACACAATATTGTCTCTGGTCTTTGCCAGCCCCTCAACCAGCCTTCCGAAAAATCCCTTTTTCCCTTCTGCCATATTTACACTCTCCCTTCCTTTTCTACTCCTCCAAATCCCCCTCAATTAAGCTTACAGACACCAAGGTGGATACCCCCTTTTCCTGCATGGTGATACCATACAGCCTGTCCGCAGCCACCATGGTGCCTCTCCGGTGGGTAATGACAATAAATTGGGTGTACTTTGTAAGCTTATGTAAATATCCGGCAAACCGGTCCACGTTAGAGTCATCCAAGGCCGCCTCAATTTCATCGAGAAGACAAAACGGAGACGGCTTTAAATTCTGAATGGCAAACAACAGTGCAATGGCTGTCAAAGCCTTCTCCCCGCCGGAAAGCTGCATCATATTCTGCAGCTTCTTGCCAGGTGGCTGAGCGATAATCTGTATTCCCGCCTCCAGAATATCCTCTCCCTCCACCAGCTCCAGAGCGCCGTGACCGCCGCCAAACAGCTCGCGAAAGACCTTGTCAAACTCCTGACGGATCTCCTTGAATTTCTCTCCAAACTGCCTGCGCATTCCACTGTCCAGTTCGTCGATGATCTTAAGAAGCGCCTCCTCAGCCTGGATCAAATCTTCATGCTGACTCTTCATAAACTCATACCGGCTGGAAACCTCCTTGTAATCCTCAATGGCATTTACATTCACGTTTCCCAGCCCCTTGATGGCTGACTTTAACTTCTCCGTCTGCTTTCTCATGTCCGGAATGGAATTCATCTCCTCATTTTTCAATGCCTGAGCTGTGGAATACGTCAATTCGTACTCGCTCCACATGTAGTTGACCTGGTTTTCCAGCTTTTCTTCCAGCTTCTCCTGCTGACTCTGGAGACGAAATAAATCCTTATCCAGCCTGCCCATCCGCTCAGACAGCTCTTCCCGCTTCTCAAACAGTCCTTTCTGCTGCCTGGACTTTTCCTCTCTCTGAGAAATCCGCTCAGACAGCTGCCCTTCCAGATCCTCAATCTGCCTGGCAGACTTAAGAATCTGTTCCTTAATCCTTTCGATCTCCTGCTGCTTTGCTGCAATCGCCTGACCGCTTCCGTCATTTCCGTGAGACAACTGGCCCTTTTCCGCCTTCAAACGCCCCATCTCCTCACGGACACGATTCACGTTTTCCAACACAAACTCGTACTTCTGCTGTAAATTAGCTGTCTCCAGCTGAATGACAGACAACGCTTTAGACAACGCTTCTCTGCCTTCCCTGGCAGTCTCTATCTGAAGATTAACATCCTCTATTTCCTTTTGAATCCCTTCATTTTTCTCCTCCAGAGCTCCAATCTCCAAAGCCAGAGTCTGCTGATTCTTTCGTATCTCCCCAAGCTGTTCCTCTAACTGTCGGTTCTCCAGCACAAAATCGCTGGCAGAGTCCGAAATCTCCTGAATCTTATCTTCCAGCTTGGAAATCTCCATCTCTATGGTATTCTGCTCCAGATAAGCCTTTTGCTGCTCTCCTTTTATCCGTTCCAGTTCTTCCCTCTGTCCGGCTAAAAGCCCCTCGTTCAAATCCAGCTCCTGTTGAAGCTTCTCTGCCATTTTTAACGCTTTTTCACATTTCCCCTCCAGCTCCTCAATCTCCCTTTTTCTGCCCAGGAGATTGCTGCTGTTTTTAAATGCTCCGCCGGTCATGGACCCGCCAGGACTTAATAGTTCCCCTTCCAGTGTCACAATTCGAAGGGAGTGCTGGTATTTTCTCGCCAGGGAAATGGCGTGGTCAATGTTATCTGTCACCACCACCCGCCCCAAAAGATACCGGACCAGGCCCTCATACTGCTTGTCCGCCTGTACCAAATCACTTGCCAGGCCAATGACTCCAGGCTCCTTCAGTGCGTTTTCCTGACTAAAACCGCCTCGGCTGCTTACGCTTGTCAGCGGAAGGAAGGTGGCTCTGCCATACCGATTCTTCTTCAGATACTCAATCAGCTGCTTTGCAGATGCCTCAGAATCCGTCACAATATTCTGGATATTGCCCCCAAGGGCAGTCTCAATGGCAGTCTCATATTCTTTCTGAGTTGTGATCAAGTCCGCCACCACACCGTGAATCCCATGGACCCGATCCCTTACTTCCATTACCCTGCGAATGCTGTTTCCATAACCTTCATACCGTTCCGCCAGATTCTTAAGAGATTCCAGTTTGGTATAATCTGTGTGGTACTCCTGCTGCTGCTGATTCACATTCCGATTCAGCCGCCGCACTTCCGACTCCAGGCGGACAGTTTCTGCCTCCCCTGCCTCCTGAGCTGCCAAAAGCTCCTCAAGAGCCTTTTTCACCTGCTGTAGGCGGGCCTGCTCCTCTTTCTTCTGCTCCTCCTGAACCGACTCGTCGCTTTTCGACTTTAAAAGCTTCTGGGCAATCTCTGAGTGGCGGACCTGGACCTGTTCCAGCATGGTCTCATACCTCTGCTGCTTTGCAGTCAAGGATGCCTTCTCGTTAAGGATTGCGATGATTCCCCCTTTGTCGGTCTCCATCTTTTCTTCCAGAAGCATGATATGCTCGTCTTCCTGCCTGAGCTTCTCCTCAGCCTCTTCCTGCTTTTTTAAGCTTTCCTCTGCCTGATTCGTCAGTTCCGAATTTTCCAGCTGATACCGTTCAATCTGAACTTCCCTGTCCTTAAGCTCCTGGTCGATCGCCCTGATTCTGGAGCTTAAATGCTCTGCGTTCATCCGTTCTGTATTGATCTGCTCCAGCAAAACATTAATCTGACCTTCTAAATTTCCCTTTAACAGCCCAGCCTGGTTTTTCTGGCTTCGGCTCTCCTCCATCTGACGGTTTAAATCCTCTAAAACCTGTTCCAGCTCCTCATAAGTGGCTTTGATCTGGTCCGACTCTTTTCTGGCTTCGTCAAGGTCTCCAGATACAATCGCTTCCTTTTGTCCTATCTCGCCCAGCTGAAGCTTTAACGCCTGACTTTCTGCCAGAAACAGATTCACCTCATAGCTTCTTAGCTCCTCTCGCAGCCGCAGATACTCCCTGGCCGCCTCAGACTGTCTGGCAAGAGGCCCTACCTGTTTCTCCAGTTCTGCTAAAATATCCGACACTCGGACCAGGTTCTGTCTCTCATTTTCCAGCTTTTTCTGTGCTATGTTTTTGCGTCTCTTAAACTTTACGATTCCAGCCGCCTCGTCAAACAGCTCCCGGCGCTCCTCCGGTTTTCCGTTTAAGATCTTGTCAATCTGGCCCTGACCGATAATAGAATACCCTTCCTTACCGATACCAGTATCGTAAAACAGCTCGTTCACATCTTTTAAACGACAGGCGCTTCCATTGATCATGTACTCGCTTTCCCCTGACCGATAAATCCGCCTGGCTACCGTGACCTGCTCATAGTCGATAGCAAGCTGACGGTCCGAATTGTCCAGTGTGATGGCTACATAGGCAAACCCCTGAGGCTTTCTGGTCTCTGTGCCGGAAAAAATCACATCCTGCATACTGGCTCCCCGAAGCTGCTTGATTCTCTGCTCGCCCAGGACCCACCGCACCGCATCCGCCACATTGCTTTTGCCGCTTCCGTTAGGTCCTACAATCCCAGTGATGCCGTTGTGAAACTCAAACACAATCTTGTTGGCAAAGGATTTAAAGCCCTGTACCTCTATGCTCTTTAAATACATACAACACCTACGATTTCTTTAATTTCAGAATTCCCCGATAAGCAGCCAGTGCCTCCGCCGCCTTTTTCGTTCTTCCGATTCCCCAGCCAATCTCCCTGTCTCCAAGTTTTGCCTTCACCTCAAAGGTCTTGTCATGGTCCGGCCCATCCTCTCTCACAAGCTCATAAGAAAGGCTTTCCTCTCCCATGCTCTGTACCATCTCCTGTAAAATAGTCTTGCTATCATAAAAGAGCTGCTTATGTTCTATATCGTTCAATACAAAGCTGTGGATAAACTCTTTTGCACTAGCAAAACCACCATCCAGATAAATCGCTCCGATTAATGCCTCCATCGCATCCGACACAATAGAATTTCTATGCCGGCCGCCTGTGGCTTCCTCTCCTTTTCCTAAAAGAAGATATTCCCCTAAATTAAGCTCTCCGGCGCACAGAGCCAAGGTCGGCTCGCATACAATGCTGGCACGAATCTTGGTCAGATCCCCTTCTGGAGCCTGTCCGTATTTGTGAAACAAAAAATCACTGGACACCACTTCCAAAACCGCATCCCCCAAAAACTCCAGCCTCTCATTACAGCCTGTTTTGTCCATCTTATGCTCATTAGCGTAGGAACTGTGAATCATTGCCTGACGGAACAACCGTCTGTTCTTAAATTGATACTGGATACTCTTCTCCAATTCTCTCAAATCCCTGTTCATTCTTCTCTCCATTCTGTCTGGCCGCCAATCCCCAGACGGCTCTCCCCCTGTTGATATGGAAACGCCACAGCCATTTTCTCTGAAAAAAGGCTGCAGCGTTTATTTTAGCCTGTTTAGCCTAATGCATTTTTGATCTGCTCCACAGCGTCTCCCACTGTGACAATGTGCTCTGCAGCCTCCTGAGGAATCTCAATATCAAATTCCTCCTCAATACCCATAATAATCTGGAAAACGTCCAGGGAGTCCGCTCCCAAATCATCCACGAAGGTGGTAGCCATGGAGATCTCCTCTGCCTCCACATTCAGTACCTCTGCGATAATCCCCTGTAACTTTTCAAATTCCATAATAAAACCCTTCCTCTCTTTCTTTATAAAAAATTAATTTATTGTTCCGGTTGAGCATCTCCGGTTTTTACAGACTCAGATTGCAAACTCTCCCTGATCTTGTCATTAATCCCTTGTTCTTTAAAGGTTTGACATTGAAGGATCGAATTGCAGATCTCGCCTGCTTTGGAATTGCCATGGGTCTTCACCACAAGCCCATTAAGTCCTAAAAGCGGCGCGCCTCCATACTGGCTGGCGTCAAAGGCCTTTAAGGTTTCCTTCAAAGCCGGTTTCACAAGCAATGCTCCGATCTTACTTCTTAAGGATGTCATCATTCCCTGCTTCACCATGCCAATCAAAGTTCCCCCAACGCCCTCATACAGCTTTAAAATGACATTGCCCACAAAGGCCTCGCTGACGATCACGTCGGCCTGACCATGAGGAATCTCCCTGGCCTCAATGCTGCCAATAAAATTGATGTCTTTACAGGCTTTCAAAAGCGGGAACGTCTCCTTCACTAAGGCATTTCCCTTCTCCTCCTCTGCGCCGATGTTGACAATGGCTACTCTTGGATACTTCATGCCTATGACATGCTCCATGTAAATAGAACCCATCTTTGCAAATTGCACCAGATGAGAAGGTCTGGCATCCACATTGGCTCCGCAGTCAATGAGCAAAGACACGCCCTTTTGTGTGGGAATCAAAGGCGCAAGGGGCGGACGCTCCACTCCCTTTATCCTTCCCACAATCACCTGACCGCCCACCAAAATCGCACCGGAGCTTCCAGCTGACACAAAGGCATCTGCTTCCTTCTTTTTTACCAGGTTCATGCCTACCACAATGGAGGAATCCTTTTTCTTTCGGATCGCGTTGACAGGCGGCTCTTCCGTTTCAATCACCTCAGACGCATGGACTACAAGAATCTGCTCTTTTGGATAAGAAAACTTCTCCAGCTCCTTTTCAATTACCTCCTGCTGCCCTACCAGCAAAACCTGAAGCTGATCCTTCTTTGAAACCGCCGCAATGGCTCCCTTAACCGCTTCTGCTGGGGCAAAGTCACCGCCCATGGCATCCAACGCTACCTTAATCATATCTCTTACTGCTCCTTCCAGTCTGTCCTGAATCAATCTATTACATAATATACTCGATATTGATTTATAAATCAATCATAATTTTTATCATGCGAAAAGCTGCTCTCGTTCCATTTGTAAGAGGCCAGTCCATCGCTGTAGTAAACCTGTACCGAAATCTCGTCCTGAAAAACAAGGCCGCTGTCTGATTTCACAGCGACCGTCACTTTTCCCAAACTGCTTTTCACAAGTTCCTCCCCACTCTGGTCCTCCTCCATTGTCTCTAAAAGGGACATGGTTTTATAAAACTTGTCTTCTATCTTTTCTCCCTTTCGCATTATCTGGTCAGAAACTGCCAGAAAGTTTAAAAACATACATACGGCCAAAGCCGTGACAAGAACAGCCAAAAGGCTTTCCACCAAAGTTTCACCGTTTTTCTTCATATAAACCAACTCCCAACCCGTTCTTTCAGGCGTTCTAACATTTTAGAACCTGATTGAAAATCAGAAATGGCAATTCCAGCTGCTCCCGGACTTAGAATCCCAGTCTGCACGGCATTCGAGATGCAAACTGTAGTTTGTCATAATAGAAGTCTTTTTATTGTCCTTCTTTTATATCCGCAATCTTTTGGGATGCGTGATTCAGTCTCTGAATATGAACGGTCAAATACATCATCTCTTCCTCCGGCACGTCGAATGGGGTAGTCTTTAGAATATATTCCGCCACCTTTTTAGCACACGCATAGGCGTCGGAATACTGGCTTTGGATCATCTTCATCAATTCTCTGTCCCACATTTTCGACTTCTGGTCATGCATGGTTCTCCCTGGCGGAGTCGGCTCACTGCAAAATGCCCTCTCGCCGCTCTTTTTTCCAAAACCGATTCCTTTCCCCATAAGAACCAGCTCCTGGCCTCGGTCATCACTTACAAAAACTACATTATTATTGATCACTTGCTTAATTATCACAGTTCTTCCCCATTCGAAGCGATGACTCTTTTATACCAGTCAAAGGATGCTTTTTTGCTCCAGAACACCGAGGTAGTGGGAGGCAATATTGTATCTGGCGGCAAGAATCCGTATCTTGAAGCCACTGCATGGGGCTGGCAGATTGATCCCATGGGACTGCGCACCTCTTTAAATTATTTGTATGACCGTTATCAGAAACCCTTGTTTATTGTAGAAAACGGTATGGGCGCGGTTGACACAGTGAGAGAAGACGGCTCTATTGAGGATGATTATCGAATCGACTATCTGGCCCGCCATATTAAGGCAATGATGGACGCCATAGATATAGACGATGTAGAGGTTCTGGGATATACGCCTTGGGGATGCATTGACTTAGTCAGCGCCGGCACCGGAGAAATGAAAAAACGTTATGGTTTTATCTATGTGGATAAGGACGATGACGGAAACGGGTCCTTAAACCGAAGCAGAAAGAAGAGTTTTTATTGGTATCAGAACGTGATTAAGAGTAACGGACAGTGCTTATAGCCAGAAACAAGCACAGGGGCAGTAAAAAACTTTGCCCCTGTGCTTATTTCTACAATATCAAAGTCATCCTGTCCTCGGTAATCTGCGCATCCCCCTCCCACTGACTTTTTAGTTCTTTCCTTGCCCACTCTGGGTTCTGCAGAATTTTTACTCCATGGTGGATAAACAGAAGTTTTTTCGGGAACTTTTGATACTTTCTCAAGCAGTCGCAAATCTGCTCAATCTGATGATGTCCCGTCTCGATCATCAGCAAATCACAGTCGTCTGGCACTGTGTCAGCCAAATCCTCTCGTTCTGTATCGCCGGAATAGAAGATTTTTCTTCCCATCACCTCAATCTGGAAGGAGAAGGAACGCCAGGGCGTCCCCTCCTCATGTTTCAAATGATGGTTGTGGAGAGCCAGGACCCGAATCTCGTCCTCGTCTGCTCCTCCTTGGTACAAAAGTCCGTCTTGTACTGAGCATCCCTCATGTTCATAGTTACACACAAAATCATCCTCCGTATGGGCCAGAAGGTCCATAACCGCCTGATAGCTTTCATGGTAAGGAACAAACACAGAAATCTTCTCTGCCAAGGTTTTGCGCTTCTCCACCACGGTCAGTTTTCGGATGTTCCATAAGAGATTGCCCAGACCGCCGATGTGGTCCATGTGGCAGTGAGAGATAAAAATTCCTCTTGTCTTCAACAAGTCTATGCCCATCAAATAAGCCGTATAGGAGCAGCACTCCCCTGCGTCCAGCCAGTACAGCCCTTTCGCTGTCTCCAGGGCCACAGAGGTGTGATGCCTGTTTTCATAGGGCTCAGTACCAGAACAGCTTCCCAGTATATGTATCTTTATATCGCTCATAATCTTAAAAACTCCTTTCCCAAGTCCTTACTCCTTTACAGCGCCCACCACCATACCGGTGACGAAATACTTCTGTAAGAAGGGATAAATCAAAAGAATCGGAATCATGGATACCACAACCTTAGCCGAGTTAAAGGTAAGGCTGGAAACTGCCAGTTGCTCCTGCAGTTCCTCTGCGGTCATCATGGCCATCTGCTCCGCATTCAGCGAACTGGACAAAGCCTGAATGTAAGTCTGCAGCGGCATCTTATTGACAGAATTGATGTAAATCTTTCCGTCAAAGTAAGAGTTCCAGTGGTTCACCACAGAAAACAGGCCGATGGTCGCCAGAGACGGTTTGGAAAGAGGCAGATACACCTGGGTCAAAATTGTCCACGGACCTGCGCCGTCGATGCTGGCCGACTCCTCCAGAGACGGCGGAACTCCCTTAAAAAAGTTCATCAAAAGAATGACGTTAAACACAGGAACCGCTCCAGGAAGCACCAAAGCCCAGAAGGTATCCATCATATTCAGCTTGTTGATCACCATGAAGGTAGGCACCAAACCGCCGTTAAACATCATGGTGAAAATCACGATCCACATATAGATGTTCTTCATGCGAAACTGATACTTGGTCTTAGAAAGAGGGTAGGCAGTCAAAATCGTAACCACCATATTCAAAGATACGCCTATGATAACCCTCTTTACTGAAACCATGAAGGAAACCCAGAACTGAGTCTCTTCCATCATGTTTTTGTAAGAAGCCAGAGTAAAGTTCACCGGCCACAGCTTTACGATTCCCAGAGCCGCGCTGGTCCTGTCGCTAAACGAAATAGCGATGGTATTCAAAATAGGAATCAGGCAGATCAGACCGCAAAACAGCAGGGCTATATAAATAAAGATGTCTGAAGCTTTTAGTTTTTTCATCTGCCCCTCCTTTAAAACGGCCGGTAGCCGACCAGCTTGTCCGCCAGCTTATAAGCAATCACCAGAAGGAGAAAACCAATAAGAGACTGGAACAAACCAACCGCCGTACCGTTGCTGTACTGCAAATCCACCAGCCCCATGCGGTACACATAGGTATCAATGATATCTCCTGTCTCATAGACCAGAGGAGAATACAAGTTAAACACCTGATCAAAACCGCCCTTTAACAGCTTGCCGATATTTAAGGTCGTCATCAGCACAATGGTAGGGATAATGCTGGGAAGGGTCACGTACCACATTTTCTTCCACCTTCCCGCCCCGTCGATTCCGGCGGCCTCATAAAGAGTGGGATCAATGCTGGTGATGGCAGCCACATACACAATGGCCCCATACCCAAACTCCTTCCACACCTCTCCGCCTATAAGAATCTTTCGAAACCAGTCGTTGCTGATCATAAACATGGTGGCTTCCCCGCCAAAAAGCTGAACAATCTGGCTCACAATTCCAGTAAAGGAAAAAATGTTGCTGAACATGACTGCCAGAATAACCCAGGACAGAAAGTGAGGCAGATACACGGTCGTCTGTATAATCCTCTTGTATTTGATATGGCGGCACTCATTTAACAAAAGGGCAAACACCACCGACGCCACCATAACCAACACCAGCTTTCCCACGGATATTACCAGGGTGTTTCTTAAAACTCTCCAAAAAGTAGGCAGTTTAAACAACCGCTCAAAGTTTTTAAGACCTACAAATTTCGAGCCGAACAATCCCTTAATCGGCATAAAATCCTGAAATGCCATCATCAGTCCGCCCATGGGCACCAGATGAAAAAGGATCAGAAAAACCATTCCAGGCAGCATCATCAAATGATACGGCCACTGTTTGTGTCTGCGTCTCTGGGCTTTCGCCGTATTACCGTTTTTCATACGTTTTCACCCTCCCGCATTTAATTCTGAACGACTTCCTTCACCTCGCTCAGCAAAGTCTCTCCGCCAATGCTGTTCCACTGTTTTACGAACTCGTCAAAATAATCCACACTCTTATCGCCGATGATAATGCTCAAATACATTTCCTGCTCTAAGGTGTCAAGTTCTGTCTGTAAAGATGCACTGGAATCTGTGGTGTAGTAGTAAGCGGCGTCCAGAGCGTTGATCTTGCTGTCGCTTAAGAGCTGGCTTGCCACATAGCGGTAATAATAAGCCTTAAAAGAAACCTCATTCCGGTTGCTTCCGTCTGCAAAACCGGTTGCTAAATCAATCTGATCCTTGTCATACTGGGTAATTCCGTCATAAGGAGTATAGGAACCGGTCTCAATATTATCTTTGGTAACCTTTCCTACAGTCTCAATGATGTCAAAATAATCATATGTCGCTGCGCCCTGTGGGAATACGGCACGACGTCCGTTGCTGGACGGAGCAATCTTGGCTGCATTAAAGATTTCATTGGCCTCCTCGTCAAAACCTCTGTACAGGTCATTGCCGATTCCGATAATCTCGATAGCCTTTGCAGGATCTGCACACTTGGCGCTGATACACAACATGGAAGACATTGGAGAAGGAAGCACATAATTAAGTTTTCCGTCTGCAGAAAGAGGCGCATTGACCGGAACCAGCTCTACGTCTGGGTTGTTGGTGAAAGCTTCTGTGATACTGGAAGCGTGAACCGGACCAAAGAAAGCGCCGCCCTGTCCAGAAGTGAAAACCGCCTCAGTCTCGCCAGAACCAATTCTGGTAGCAAACTGCTTGTCAATCAGCCCCTTGGCATACCAGTCGTGAAGAAGGCTTAAAGCGTCCTTCATGTTGCTTCCTGTAGAGCCATAGTAAACCTCTCCGTTATCATCCTACATCCAATACGTAGGATAGGCGTTAAAGGCATAGAAAATCGGCTCCAATCCATACTGGTGATTATATCCTTTCACTGGCTCTGTGGCAGATACCACCAGACCTATGGTGTCATCCACTCCGTTTCCGTCTGGATCGTCGTTTACAAATGCCGTGAGAACCGCTTCCAGCTCCTCTAAGGTTTCGGGAACCTTCAGACCAAGATTGTCCAGCCAGTCCTTTCTCAGCCACAAAATGTTCTGCTGTCCGTCCAGATTTCCTGCCGGAATAGCCATAATTCTTCCGTCCACAGTCACAGGCTCAAAGTTCCTGCCGTTGTAAGATTTGTCGATGGCCTTGATGGTGTCAGAAATGTTTGCGTCATAGATGTCTGTCAAATCTGCCAGAAGTCCGTTCTGAGCCAGCTGCAAAAAGGTACGGTAATTGTCACAGTAAAAAATATCTGGAAGACTTCCTGAAGCAATGTTTAACGACAGCTTATTGTTATACTCCGAAGCCTCTGCCTGCCAGTCCAGAACCATATTCACATGGTACTTGTCCCTGATATAGTCAAGAACCACATTATCCCCAGAGGTCTGCCCGTCTGGCAGAGTGACGCTTGGATAGGACACCTTGGAGAAGGTAAAGGTGATATCTCCTCCCTCCGTCGAACCGCCGCCCGAAGCCTGCGTCTCCTTAGAAGCCTCCTGTCCTCCCTGGCTGGCCTGGGACCCTTGCGCCGTCTGGGAATTACCGCTCCCGCTTCCGCCGCATCCTGTTAAAATCGTAGCTGTCATCACAGCCGCCAGCATGAAACTAACCGTTTTTTTCATGAAATTATCCTCCTGTTTCCTGTTCGTTTTAGGTAATCTCATTATAAAGAAAGTCCATTGTACAAAAAACCGTTATAACCGACAGAAATAGGGTAAATTTCCGTCATTTTTACTCAACTATTCTTTTTTCGATACGATTTAGGCGTACATCCTGTATATTTTTTAAAGACTTTTTCAAAATACTTTGGATTATTTCCAAATCCCACCTCGCTGGCTATTCTCTCATTGCTGGCCTCCGGGTTTGCCATCAGATACTCCTTCGCCTTCTCCACCCGAATTTTATTTAGATAAGAAGTAAACCGGCTTCCCGTTTTCTGGCTGAATCTTTTGCTGATATAGTCCTCGTTCAAAAACACCAGTTCCTTTGCAATCCATTTTAAATTCAGATTCTCCTCTTTATAATGCTCCTCCAGATACCGAAGAATAATCTCCACAAAATCCCGATTTTCCTCCCACTCCTCCTCCTCTTGTTTCGGCTCACAGGAATTTTTCAGGGCCTCGATAATCTCCTCCTCGCTGCAGGGCTTTAATAAAAACTCTCTGACCCCTTCCTTCATCGCTCTCTTTGCAAGCTCAAACTCTCCGTACCCTGACAGGATGATAAAAATCACCTGGTCGTTAAACTCCCTGGTCTTTTGAATCAACTGTATCCCGTCAATAACCGGCATCTTGATATCTGTAATCACAATATCCGGCTGGCTCCTCTTTATGGCCTCCAAAGCCTGAAACCCATTTAGGCATGTGTCTGTGAGCGTAAATCCATGAGACTCCCAGTCCACAATTTTGCTGATGCTCTCCACAATGGCTTTCTCGTCATCTACCAGAATTACCTTCTTTTTCTGTTTCCCCATCTTCATACTCCCTCTTTTGTATTTCCATTTTTGCCAGCGTCCCATGACCAGTGTTTCGTATCTCTAAGCTGGAATCCTGAGAAAAAAGAAGCTGCAGCCTTCCCTGAATGTTCTTTAGACCGATTCCCAATCCGGCGCATTTTTCCGGATCCTCTGTCTGTTCCCCACGAAATTCCTTTCGAATTCCGGGCCCATTGTCCTCTACCAAAATCTCATACCCCTTGTCTGTATACCGGGCGCAGATCGTGATAACACAGGGCTTCAGCATATTTTCCAGAGCATGCTTAATAGAATTTTCCACAAGATTTTGCAAAGACAATTTAGGAATCTCCTTGTCCTTCATATCCTTTGGAATCTCCATACAAACACTCAGCCGTTCCCCATAGCGGACCTGCTGGATAAAGAGATAGTTTTTCAGCACCTCCACCTCTTTGGAAAGCTTGGCCGGATCATTGTCCTCTTTTAAGGTGTAGCGCAGCAGTTTCCCCAGAGCCTCGGCAATCTCAGAAATCTCTTTCTCCCTTTTCTCCTTGGCCTTCCAGTTGATAGTCTGAAGTGTGTTAAACAGAAAATGGGGATTAATCTGATTTTGCAGCACCTTTAACTGGTTTTCCTGAATCAGCATCTGCTTCACATAATTGTCCTGAATTAATTTATTTAAAGCCGCCACCATGTCCTCAAACTGTTGACACACCATTCCAATCTCATCCTGGGTCTCCAAAGGCGCTCTCTGCTCCACAGAAAAACTTCCTCTCTGTACTGTCCTCATCCGTCCAAGCAGCCAATCAAACCGGTTGGTGATCAGGAGGGATAACTTATGGCAATAGATCATAGAGATTCCTGTCATACAGAGGGCAAAAAAGAAGAAGGCGTACTTCATTAGCTGCATAGCCCCAAACAAATCATTATAATCTACTAAAAACACATATTTCCAGCCAAAGTCCGACTCATTGAGATAGGCTGCAAAGTATCGTTTCTTATCAACAGCCACAATCTTATGATCAAAATCCTTTTCCCACTCCATACCGGAATTTAAGCTGATATCTGAATAAATAACCGCCTCCCCGTTATAGATGGCAAACTCTTGGGCAAACGAGGTATCCAGGCTTCTTTTCAAAGCGCTGTTTATACTCCCCTCCAGGTCAAACTCCATCACCAGCACCGCCTCATTTTGAAAGGTGCCGTGATATATATCTTTAATAGAGCGGATTCCATAAAGCCGTCTTGTGGGGTAATTGGCCGCGCACCAAAGCATCCCATTCTGATTTTTTAATGGATCAAACTGTACCTGTTCCAAAAGCGAGGCGTCGTAAGAGCGGTTTGCATTTCCCACATAATACCACTCATCCTCCACAAAAATAGAAATCGAGAACACATCCCTGTTTTTTGCCAGACTGCTCTGCATCACCTTATATACCTGTTGAGCCATGCGGATATAGTCCATGGCGATTCGTTTCGTCCGAATGTTGGTCTGCTCACTTTTTAACGCCTTTTGAACCGTCTCATTGGTGATCAGATCCATCCCCAGTTCTTCTGCCTCTATAAGCTCATTCTCCATTTTCGTCACTACAAGGCGAAGATTCTGCCTGGCAATTTGATACATTTTCTCCTCATACCTGCTGAAAATATAATAGCCAAAAATCAGCATTAACATACTGGAGATGATGGAAGTGGGAATGGTAATCAAAAGAAGCTTTGATTTTAAACTTTTTCTGTCCCAGAAATTTTCAAATTGTTTCATACGCTCCCCTTTTATCGGTTGAAAATATCCGTCACCAGATTCAGGCCCATATCTTTTGCCTCTCTGTAAGCCTTTTTAACAAATTCGTCGTACATCAGTCCCGGGCTGTGACAGTCAGAGCCTACCACCACGGGGATCCTGGTCTTTGCAACCTTTTCCCACAAGCCTTTATGAGGATACTGAAAACGCTCCCCGTCGTCGAACTCACAGATTCCCCTGCGGTAACCGTTGGCGTTGTATTCCAAAAGATACCCTTCTTTTGCACACCCTTCCACCAACAAATCACAGGCCAGATCACAATTCTCATCCCAGGCATGGACATTCATAAAAATCAAATCCGGATGGGCGACAGCCTGAAAAAGCCCTGTCTTCATTCCCTCCAGCACCTGCCTTATGTAGGCCGGATACAGCGTGGTAGAAGGAACGTTTCCTGTCTGCCACCGTCTTCCCTCCTCGTCGCAAAACCAGTGCTGACCCAGAAGAAGATACTCACATTGTCCTGTCTCATATAATTCCTCATACCAATGTATCCACTCTCTGTCGTATTCTGACTCAAATCCACAGTAAACGGTCATCTCCCCTTTATACTGTTCCTTCACCGCCAAAACCTCGTGACAATACGCCTGCAAATCCTCCCTGTCCATCCGATACCCAAAAGGATTTCCCGGATAAGGAATATGGTCAGAAAATCCAAGAACCTCCAGTCCACTTTTTCTGGCCTCTTGTGCATACTCCGCCACGGTTCCCTTTGCGTGTCTGCAGTAACTGGTGTGGGTGTGGTAATTCACTCGCTTCATATAGGATTCCCCTTTTCAAAATTTTCGTTACCGTTCAGACGGTGTGGAATTTGACCGGAACTTGGGACGTCAAGCTTGTTTGTAAGTCCAAATTCCTGTCAAATTCCACATCGGATGGACATCCGATGCTTCTTGCAGGTGCTTTCTCCTGCAAAAAGATGAGCCGCCTATTACAAACATTCTACCACAAAGATACGAATTTAAGCAAATAAAAGAGCGCAGTGTAATTTCCACATGCGCTCTCATTCTGACATATCCCATTAATTATTAATCAGCTTATCGCTCTCATTATTCCAGCTGTACAGCTTCCGAATCTCCTCGCCAATCTTTTCAGCCGGATGCTCGGCGGCTCTCTTTCTCATGGCCTTAAAATGTACCTGACGCCCTGCTGGAGACATATCAAGCAGGAATTCCTTTGCAAAAGTTCCGTCCTGGATGTCTGCAAGAATCTTCTTCATGGCCTTCTTCGTCTCTTCTGTAATCAGCTTCGGTCCGGTTACATAGTCGCCGTACTCTGCAGTATTGGAGATGGAATATCTCATTCCTGCAAAGCCTGACTGGTAAATCAAATCAACTATGAGCTTCATCTCATGAATACACTCAAAATATGCGTTTCTTGGGTCATATCCAGCTTCTACCAAAGTCTCAAAGCCCGCCTGCATAAGAGCGCACACGCCGCCGCATAAAACTGCCTGCTCGCCAAAAAGGTCTGTCTCGGTCTCAGTGCGGAAGGTAGTCTCTAACACGCCTGCTCTTGCGCCGCCAATCGCCAGGGCGTAAGCCAGGGCAAGGTCCAACGCCTTGCCGGTTGCATCCTGCTCCACTGCAACCAGACAGGGAACGCCTTTTCCCTCCAGATACTCAGAACGAACGGTATGGCCAGGACCTTTTGGCGCAATCATCGTCACGTCCACATCCTTTGGCGGTTTAATGCAGCCGAAATGAATATTAAATCCATGAGCAAACATCAGCATATTGCCTGCCTCCAGATTTGGCTCAATATCTTTTTTATACATGTCCGCCTGAAGCTCGTCATTAATCAGAATCATGATTATATCAGCCTTTTTGGCGGCCTCTGCGGCGGTATATACCTCAAATCCCTGCGCCTTGGCCTTTTCCCAGGACTTGCTTCCCTCATAAAGTCCGATAATCACATTGCAGCCGGACTCCTTTGCATTTAAAGCATGGGCATGTCCCTGGCTGCCATAGCCGATAACCGCAATGGTCTTTCCCTCCAGCATCGATAAGTTACAATCTTCCTGATAATAAATCCTTGCCATTTTTTCATCCTCCTAAAAGAGTTTCTTCTCTTAAAATTTATAGTTAGGCACGGCCTTCAGGTTTCCCTGTCCGGCTAGCGTCAACCTTTCCTGATAATCCCTATGGCAGATAACGAACATCGTCAGCGCCTCTGGAAAGACCTGTAATTCCGGTTCTGGCCAGCTCCAGAATCTCATAGTCGCCCAGCAAATTAATGAGAGCATCCAGTTTGGACTGATCTCCTGTCAGCATGACCGTTAGGGACTCCCTTCCCACATCCACAATGGTGGCGCGGAAAATCTCAGATATGGCGCTGATAGCCTGTCTCTCATTTGCATTTGCCCTGACCTTGACCATAATCAGTTCCCGATATACAGAATGCCCTTGTTTTAATTCCTTAATATCCAGCACATCCTCCAGTTTCCGGAGCTGCTTTTCTATCTGTTCCAAAATCTCCTGCTCTCCAGTAGACACCACAGTCATACGGGAATATCGCTCATCCGCCGTGACACCTACGGTCAAACTTTCAATATTATAGCCCCTGCGGCTGAACAATCCAGCTACACGGCTTAAAACGCCTGCAGTATTATCCACCAGCAATGATAAAACAATTCGACCCATAATAACGCCTGCTTTCTTTCAATAATAATTAGCTTTTATCTTACCAACCTCAACAAAATTTGTCAACCAAATAATCGCTTAGAAAAAAAGAGCGCCGCCCTTATGCTTTAGCGCTCCCTTTTTTGTTCGTTCATATTACTCTTTAATCTTGTCCAATTCTGCAAGGTTAACGCCCAGACTTGACAAGGTAACTTTTAACTCCAGATATCTGTCATGCATCGAATTGTACGTGTCTGGATTGGTGTCTCTAATTGCCAGCATCCAATTCTGCAATCTGGAAAATTCAGAAACGTAATCCTTAATAATATCTGCTGCGCTTGGCATTGTGTCACCTCCACCTCATGCAAATTTCATCCTGTCCCAACTTCAGTATAGCACAATTAAAAGGCGAAGTCTATGAAATCTCTATATGTACGATTCCTGTCAATCGTCAGTGATTGCAAGGTCATTTACACTCTCTGCCGGATACTTCTTTCTGATAACCTCATCCAGAAAACAATCCCTCTCATGGTCGTTGATGATCCCGCTGGCCTGTAAAAACGAATATACCGTAATCGAACCCGTAAACTGAAACCCCCTCTTTTTTAAATCCTTACTAATGGTATCCGAAAGCTCATTTCTTGCAATCACAGTTCCGGGATTCTTGTGGCTCTCGTATAACACAGGCTTTCCATCTGTAAATTTCCAGATGTATGCATCAAAGGTTCCAAACTCCTCAATGACTTTCAAAAAACAGCGGGCATTCTGGATGGTGGCGCTCACTTTCTGACGGTTTTTAATCATGCCCTCTGTCTTTAAAATCCGTTCTACTTCTTTTGGACCGTATTCTGCAACCTTCTGGTAATCAAACTCGTCAAAGCAGGAGTTGATAATGGCTCTCTTCCTCAAAATCATGCGCCAGTTCAGCCCGCACTGCATGATTTCCAGCGTTAAAAACTCAAAATGAGTCTTATCATCACGGGTTGGAACTGCCCACTCGGTATCATGGTAGCGTATCAAATCCTCGTCTCCCTGACACCAGCCACAGCGTTTTTTGCACAAGCTCTGGTCTTCCATCAATTTCCTTCCCTTTCACAGTTTAGATGCAGATAAATTTCAAAAGAAGCAGATATACCTGCCTGGTATCTGCTTCTTTGCTCTTATTAATTCTTTCCGCAACACTTTTTATATTTCAGACCGCTGCCGCACGGGCATGGGTCGTTTCTTCCAACCTTTTTACCCTTCACCACAGTCCCTGAGGCTTTCTGCTCTTTATACAGTTCTTTCCTTCTCTCCTCTGTCAGAATCTCATCCCACATAGGAAGATTGTACAGCCAGTCTGCTTTGGCGCCTACCATATTATAATACAGCTTTTCCGGATCAATCTCAATCTTAACCACCGTATCCTCTTCCATGGTGTCGATTGGATTCTCATATCCTTTTAGACTTTCGTTAATTCCATCCAGGAAACCTGTCATAATCAACAGCTCTGTGTTATATTTTTCTGCCAGCTCCTTTACCGTTCCCTCAATCACCTGTGAAGGAGCAGACAAAATCTGCTCGTAGATCCCCTTCTCAATCGCAAAATATCCAGACCACAGATTTTCTCTCTCTTTATCATTCAAGCCATCGCCATAAGCCAGATTCCGCCATGTCTCTAAAAGTGCCATATCCATCCATCCCTTTCTCTTAAATTGAAGCTTTTTAAAGCGCCTTTACGCTCCTAACCGCCTCCGGTTAACACTTGTCTAGTATATACTAAACTTCTTAAATTTGCAATGCCAAATTCCTTACCATCCGTATCGAATCAGCTTTTCATTCAGCTTCCCATAAATCCTCTCCCGAAACCAGGACTCTGTAGAAGCCTGAATTGCCTCCTCAAGTCCAAACCAGGCCACCTTGCTGTTTTCGTCCTCTTTTATGTGAAGTTTTTCCCACTCCGAAACCTCCAAAAGGTAGGTCACATTCAAATGCAGGTGAGAAGAAACGTATTTCCCATGTTTTTCATGACCGTCCACAGTCAGAACCTCAACAGAAAAAATCTCCTCCCTTACCGGCTTAACCTCCTTCACTCCGCTTTCTTCTCTCACTTCCCGAAGCGCCACAGAAAGCAAATCCACATCCCCGTCTGCATGTCCCCCCAGCCAGGACCAGGAATCGTAAATGTTGTGATAAGCCATAAGCACCTTTGTTCTTTGGGGATTCACCACCCAGGCAGAAGCTGAGATATGATTGGTTTTATTAGAACGCAGAAAAACATCCGGCTGGGTCTGGATTTGTTTTATCAGTACTTCTTTATCTCTGGCCTCCTGCTCATTATACGGCTGAAACGATTGTAACTTTTGTAAAAGTTCTTTCAAATTCTCCTCCTCCAATAAAAATATTTTTTTCAAATCACATGTATAAAAAGAAAATCCTGGCTAATACTATAGACATACACCAGAGAAAATTAATACTTATCCTCCCCTTTTTAATCGGCTTTGGCTTTTCAATCTGCCAAGGCCGATTTTTTATGTTCTTTGTACTGCCCCTTACGGCCCCTCCATAGAATCAGATCCCGGACCTGGGAAAACGCCTGGGGAAGGAGGCGCCTGAGTCGGATTCATCGGGCCTGAAGGCCCCTTGTTTTCTTCTGAAATCGTAGGACCTCCCGGGCCTAAAGCCTCTGTGGTCTCTGGAGCAGAGGGCCCTGCTGCACTTTCCTCATTTTCCCCCTTACTCTCCGGCACAGACTCCGAAGAAGTCTCTGTGGATTCCTCTATAACACTTTCTGTAGATTCCGGCTCGGCCGCGCTCTCTGGGGGAAGAGTCTCCTCTGGAATCGTCTCTCCTACAGTTTCTGATACCTGAGCCTGCGTCTCGGAATTTTGGCCTGAGGAAGAACTTCCTCCTCCCACCTTTGCATCCGGAGCATTTTCCGCCACCTGCCCAAGTCCACTGTCCGATGCGATTTTCGCGCTGATCTGCCTTACTGTGGCAGAGGGCTGATATTCCATATCATCATACAAAAACTGATGAAGCTGAATCACGTTGCTCTCCAACGTCATAGGAACCACGCAGTCCTTCTTTCCTACATCGGCTTCCCCTCTGGAAAACGGAAATCCTCCTGTTTCTCCCAAATGGTACTTCTTTACATTTTTTGCCAAAGAAATGAGGTCGTCCACTCCGATGCTGGTAGAAATCTGTGGGAACACCGCGCCTACTACAGCAGTCAAAGTCTTAAAATCCGCCTGTTTCGCCTTTTCCATAGCAAGGGAAAGCACCAGCCTCTGTCTGGCCGTCCGGTGATAATCCGTGTCCATAAGCCGCAGTCTGGCATAGGCGACCGACTGTACGCCGTCCAGATGCTGCATTCCTGCATGTTCCAGCTGATAGGAACCGATTCCTGTGTAATTCACCGTCTCTGTAATGAATCCATTTATGTAGCGAAACTCACTGTCCGAAACCTCTAAATCGATGCCGCCCAAAATATTGATCGCCTGGGCGACCGCCTTCCAGTTAAAGGTAGCGTAATCGTCGATCTGTAAATCCAGATTTCGGTTTAATGCATCCACAGCCTGCTTGTGGCCGCCGTCAAAATATGCCTGGTTAATTTTGTGATATTTTCCATCTTCGCTGACCTGCAGATAGGTATCTCTGAATACGGAGACAATGCGGATTTCTCCTGTCTCCCGATTTACCACGCACACCATCTCCACATCGGAGTGGGTATCCTTTTCCAATCCGCCGTCCCTGGAATCAACGCCAAACACCGCCACAGTCCAGTACTTGCTCTCCTTCTTTTTAAAAAAGAAAAGGTAGGTTCCGGCAAGAAGTATGCACAAAAGAAGAAGTTCAAAAAACAACAACCCCCGCTTTCTCCTCCGCCTGGCTTTTTTCTTCTGACTTAAGCGCCTTATTTCTCTGTCGTCAAAATCATTAAAATCAATTACCTCCAGCTGTGTCCTCTCGGGCCTTCTCTGTCTTGTCTGCCCCATAGAAGACCTTCTTTTCCCCCGATCTCTCATTCTCTCCACTTCGTCTCGATATTCCATATTCAATTCCTCTAATAATTTTTTTTAATTCTATAAATCAGTCCGCCATACAATATAGCACATCCTTTTCTCAAAAAACAGGCATAAATCATTAACAATTCATTAAAAATATAAATTGACGCATATCTTATTACAGCGCTATAATAAACGGGAAAAGAATGGAGATGAAGATTATGTGTGGAATTATCGGATATAGCGGTCCCTTAAATGCAAAAAAAATTTTGCTGGAGGGACTTTCTCAATTAGAATACCGAGGATATGACAGCGCTGGCATCGCATATTTTGACACCGACTCCAATATCCGGTTGGTGAAAAAAACAGGGAAAGTGGCTAATTTAAAAGAGTATTGTTCCCAGTTTAAAGACAATGCCCACTGTGGGATCGGACACACCAGATGGGCCACTCACGGCGACGTCACAGACCAGAACGCCCACCCTCACCAGGCCGGAAAGGTCACCCTGATTCACAACGGAATCATTGAAAACTATCGGGCTTTAACAGACAGCTACCACTTGGAGGGGACATTAAAATCCCAGACAGACTCGGAGGTGGCGGCCTGGGTCCTTGACTCCCTTTATGAAGGAAATCCTATGGAAGCAATCCGTCGGTTACTTCCTTGTCTGGAAGGCTCCTACAGCTTTTGCATTTTGTTTAAAGACCACCCAGGCGAGCTCTACGCCGTAAGATCTGTCAGTCCCCTTGTGGCTGCTTATACTCGTTCCGGCGCCTTAATCGCCTCCGATTTGACAGCCCTGATTCCATACACCAGGCGGTATTTTGTGGTTCCTGAAGGCCAGATCGTAAAATTAACGCCCTATCAGATCACGCTCTATGACAAAAATCAGGTTCCCGCACAGCCGGAATATCTGGAAGTCAACTGGAACATAGACTCTGCCATGAAGAACGGTTTCCCGCATTTTATGCTGAAGGAAATCTATGAACAGCCGGAAGCCTTAAGAAACACCATTCTTCCTCGTATGAGCAGGGGACTTCCAGACTTTACAGACGATCAGATTCCAGATTCTGTCTTTGAGACCTGTAATAAAGTTCATGTCATTGCATGCGGCACGGCCATGCATGCAGGCATGGTGGCAAGAGCTTTGATGGAACCGCTCTTGAGAATTCCCGTGACGGTTTCTATTGCGTCAGAATTTCGTTATGAAGAGCCTTTAATCGATGGAGACGCCCTGGTAATCGTTATCTCTCAGTCCGGCGAGACCATTGACACTCTGGCAGCCATGAGACTGGCAAAATCCTATGGCTCCAAAACACTGGCCATTGTCAACGTCAAAGGCTCCACCATTGCCAGAGAGAGCGATTATACCTTGTACACCCATGCCGGACCGGAGATAGCCGTGGCAAGCACCAAGGCCTATTCCGTTCAGCTGGCCGCCCTCTATCTCATCGGCTGCCGCATGGCCTATGTACGGGGCAGGTACTCCAGCCAAGAGGCATGTGACTTTTTATCAAAACTTTTAGACGTCATTCCTGCAATGGAAACCATGATCGGCCGCAAAGAGGAAGAAAAAGCCCTCGTCACCCACTTGATACAGCACAGCGATGCATTTTTCATCGGCCGCGGAAGAGACTATGCCTTCTCCCTGGAAGGAGCTTTAAAGCTGAAAGAAATCTCCTATATTCATGCGGAAGCTTATGCTGCGGGAGAATTAAAGCACGGAACCATCGCCCTCATTACGGATCAGTCTCCTGTCATCGCCATCGCCACTCAGGAGCACGTCTTTTCCAAGGTAATTTCCAATGTGCGGGAAGTAAAGGCCAGGGGCGCTTTTGTCATTCTTTTGACAAAACAATCCGCCGTCATGGACGAATCTCTGGCAGATTTCCATATTCGAATCCCTGATGTGGAAGATGTTTTTACGGTCTTCCCCATCGCAGTAATTCTCCAGCTGATTGCGTATTATGCCTCTCTTGGAAAGAATCTGGATGTGGATCAGCCCCGCAATCTTGCAAAATCTGTAACCGTAGAATAAAACAAAAAGGCGCAGCATGTTTCCTTCACGGACATTTCTGCGCCTGCCTCTTTCTCATCTTGCAGACTACTTCTTCTCTTTATTTTTCTCAATCTTCACTTTGGCAAATTCCTGAATAATCTTCACCGCTCCGTCCACACCTACGGAACTGCAGTTCAGACACAAATCGTATCCTTTGGCTTCGCCCCAGCGCTTGCTGGCATAATAATTATAATAGCTGGCTCTCTTTTTGTCTGTCTTAATCATGATGTCCTTGGCTTTGGCCTCATTGACGTTGTACAGCTCTTGAATATAGGCAATCTTATCCTCTTCGTCGCCGGTAATATATACTGTCACCGTGTTGGGATAATCTGCCAGAGCATAATCTGCACAACGGCCTACAATGACACAGGAAGTCTCGTTTGCCAGTTTTTTAATTGTATCAAACTGGGCCAGGAAAATCTTATGATTAATGGGCATATCCATATAGGCAGATGAGTTATATCCCATAGAATATGTGTCCATCACAAGAGAATACAAAAAACTGTTGGTCGGTTTCTCATCATGGGTCTCAAACAATTCCTCGCTCAATCCACTGTGCTTGGCAGCCTCGGTCAAAAGCTCCTTGTCATAGCACTTTACCCCCATGGCTTCTGCCAGCTTCTGTCCAACCAGCATTCCCTTGCTGCCGCACTGTCTTCCTATGGTAATCACCAAATTCCCGTTCATACAACCTCTCCTTTCGAACCCCTCTATATTGTCACATCAGTTGCTTTATAGAAATTATACAACAAAACCGGAAAAATGTATAGAAATATTTACATAATGATAGACTTTGTAATCCGAATTCCTTCCGGCGTCGCTGCCAGACCGCCTTCTCCTGTTTCTTTTAATGCGTCGTGCATTTTTTCTCCCACTTCCCGCATGGCGTCAAACACCTGATCCGCAGGAATCGCGCTGGTGATTCCTGCCAAAGCCATATCTGCAGCTGTCAGAGCATTCACCGCGCCCGTCACATTCCGTTTCACACAGGGAACTTCCACCAGCCCTGCCACAGGGTCGCAGACAAGTCCTAAGAGACATTTCATGGCGATGGCGCTGGCATGACAAATCTGCTGATTGCTGCCGCCTTTTAAGGCAACCAATGCCCCGGCTGCCATGGAAGACGCCGCGCCAATTTCTGCCTGACAGCCTCCTGCCGCTCCAGCGATAAAGGCTCTGGAGGCAATGACCTGACCAATTCCAGCAGCCACATACAGACTTTCAATCATAGCTGTATGGATTTTTTCCCTCTCTTCCTGATAAAGCCTGTAGTAAGGAATGAGAACCGCAGGAAGTACTCCACAGGAGCCTGCTGTAGGAGCCGCCACAATCCGCTTCATACACGCATTGGATTCTCCCATCTGCAGCGCCTGGGTCATGACCTGGTTTATAAAATCTCCGCATAAGGTCTGTCCCGTTTTTCCATATTCCTCCATAGCGGCTCCCTGTCCGCCTACCAGACGGCTTGCTGATTTGAGGCTCCCGTCGTACGTGGCCGAGGCTAAAAGCATAGCGTCCCACATCCGATACATCTGATTCATAGATTCCTCTCTGGTCACGGTCCGCTCCGCCATATCGTCATCTAAAACCGCTTCAAAAAATGGCTTTCCATTTTTTTCACAGTAATCTAATATTTCCTTCAAAGAATGGTATGCCATAATTTCCTCCGTACCTATTCGTCTCCCAGATTCAAACAAGTCACTTTTATGATTCCCTCTACCCGCTTTAACCATTCAAGAGCAGACGCTGGAATATTCTGGTCTGTCTCCAGCACCATTACCGCATAGCCTCCCCGTTTGTCGCGGTACACGTTCATGGTAGCAATATTAATGGACTTGTGGGCCATCAAAGATGTCACCTCCGCCACATGACCGGGCTGATCCAAGTTGTGAACGATTAAGGCCGGACGTTCTCCTGTCACATTGATCTCAATGCCATCCAGCTTATTGATCATGATCCGGCCTCCGCCTAAAGAAGAGGCCTGGACTTCTATGGTCCTTCCCTTTCCATCCTCAACCGCCAAAAGAGCCGTATTGGGATGAGCATCCCGAATATTTTGTCTGGAAAATGTAAACTCCAGCTGCTCTTTTTTCGCAATCTCAAAGCTTTGCGGAATCTGAATATTATCTGTATCCATACCCAAAAGCCCGGCTACCAGAGCCTTATCCGTGCCATGCCCTATGCCTGTGGCGGCAAAAGAACCAGATAAGATGATATCTGCCTTTTTGGGAATTGAACCAAGCAGCTTTTTGGTAACCAATCCAATTCTTACCGCTCCCGCAGTATGGGAGCTGGAAGGTCCTACCATGATAGGACCCAGAATATCAAATAGATTCATCTTCTGCCTCCGCCTATTGCCTTAATTTTTGTAAAAGCGTTTGAAAATATTCTGGCAAAGGAGCCGTCAATTCCAGATATTCTCCTGTTCTTGGATGGACAAACCCAAATACCGCTGCATGTAATGTCTGACCCTCCAAAGAATAGGGACATTTTTGCGGTCCATATACCATATCGCCCAAAAGCGGATGATGGATACTTGCCATGTGAACCCGAATCTGATGGGTCCTTCCTGTCTCCAGCTGACATTCAATATACGTATACTTCTGAAACCGCTCCAAAACCCGATAATGGGTTATTGCATGTCTGCCGTTTTTTTCGTTGATACTCATCTTCTTCCGTTCTGTGGGATGTCTCCCAATGGGAGCATCTATGGTTCCCTGTTCTTCCTTGATAACGCCATGAACAATCGCCAGATATTTTCTCGTAATCGAGTGCTCCTTCAGCTGGGCTGCTATGACATTGTGGGAAACATCATTTTTGCACACAATCAAAAGTCCTGTGGTGTCTTTGTCAATCCGGTGAACAATCCCCGGGCGCAGACTTCCGTTGATTCCGGAAAGCTGATCCTGACAATGGGCCATCAGACCGTTTACCAATGTGCCGCTTAAATGTCCTGGGGCAGGATGAACCACCATCCCCTTTGGCTTATTAACTAAAATCACATCCTGGTCTTCATAGAGAATCGAAAGCTCCATATCCTCAGCCACAATCTCCGGCTTTACTGCTTCTGGGATCTCCACTTCAATCTCATCTTTCACACAAACCTTAACGCTGGATTTCACAGTCTTGCCGTTTACAAGAATCTCACCGTCTTTTAAAAGCTTTTGCACATAGGAACGGGATAAATTCTCACAAACCTCCGCCACATAGGAATCTATCCGCATACCTTCCTGATCTTCCAATACCCGAAAACACTGTCTCACTTAAGACTCCTTTCTTGTCAGCTTCAGCACTTCCAAATCTTCATCGGAATAGTATCGGAACAGCAAAAAAGCCAAGGCGATCGTAGAAACAGTAACATAGCAATCCGCCACATTAAAGATAGGGAAGTCAATAAGCTTAAAATACAAAAAGTCTACCACATACCCCATTGCCACTCTGTCAATAAAATTCCCGGCCGCACCTGCGCAAATCAATGTAAGACAGACCTTTAAAGGCACATATTTTTTCTCTTGCGGAAGTTTCCACATCACATAGAACGCTGCCCCGAATACCAAAAGAGCTACAAAAAAGAAGAAAAACTGCCTTCCCTGAAGCATTCCAAAGGCGGCTCCCCGATTTTCGGAATATAAAAATTCAAATACGCCTTCCCATAAAATCACGGGATCTCTTCCCTTGAGATTGGTTGCCACCAGTTTTTTTGTCCACTGATCCAGGCCGGTAAGGATCGCCGCACCTGCCAGAAATCCCAAAATTGAGTTTCGTTTCTGCCCCATCTTATCCGCTCCTTATTCCAGGACCCTCAAAAGTCCCCGTCTCATCTCTTCCTCTGTCACCTGGCTGTCAATCACCGCCTGGCCCATAGCCTGCAATAAAATAAACCGAATCGTTCCGCCATCCATCTTTTTATCGTTTTTTGTTGCCTTTATGATCTGCTCCATATCAAGCCCCAAAACCGCCGTGGGCATTTGAAACTCCTCCATCATCTGCTTTAAGCCCAGCACCTCTTCTTCGGATATCATTCCTCTGTCATGCGACATCCAGGCAGCTGCTAACGCCCCCACCGCCACACAATGTCCATGAAGCATCTGAAAATCCTTCCACTTTTCTATAGCATGGCCTAAGGTATGACCAAAATTTAAAAGAGCCCGCTCTCCACGCTCCAACGGGTCTGCTTCCACGGTTTTTCTCTTAATCTCATCGCTTCCCCAAATCATCTCCATGCAGATATCCAAATCCCTGTTTCTGATTTGCTGTGAATGGTCTCTCAGCCACTGATAGTAAACGACGTCTTTAATCAGTCCATGTTTAATAATTTCTCCCATCCCAGAACTAAACTGCTTATCAGGGAGGGTAAGCAGAGTGCTTACATTAGTATAAACCAGTTTTGGCATATGAAACGCCCCTACCATGTTCTTGTAGGAGGCAAAATCCACTCCCGTCTTCCCTCCGATACTGCTGTCCACCTGAGACAACAGAGTCGTAGGGATCTGAATAAAAGAAATCCCTCTCAAATATGTGGCGGCTCCATAACCGCACAAGTCCCCTACCACTCCGCCGCCTAAAGCTACCAGCATGTCCTTTCGGTCAAAGTGATGAAGAATCAGGGTTTCATACAAATTCTCTACTGTTTTTAAGTTTTTATGACTCTCTCCCTCATGAAACTGGAATGAAATCACCTGCTTACAGCAGGCAGAAAAAATCGTTTCCACCTCTTCTAAATACAGCGGACCTACAATCGAATCTGTGACAATACAAACTCTTCTGTCCTGTACATCCAGCTTCTTTATCTCCTCTTTCAGCCCTTCAAAGGCAGTGGACAGTACAATATCATAAATCGGCCTTCCATAGCCGTATACCGTAATCCGTTTCTCCATGTCAATCTCTTCCTCTTTCTAAGCAGGAAAACAGACGGCTTTCAGAAACCGTCTGCTTCCTTTCGTCCATCTTATAATCGCATATTCATCCCTGACATATTAGAAATATCCATTCCTCCTCCGCCTAGCAAATCCTGAAAATCACCGGAAAGCCCTACCGACTCCGGCGTAGCAATAAATATATAGTTTGATATCTTCTGTAGATTGCCGTTGATTGAATAAGTCGCTCCGGAGGTGAAATCAATGATTCTCTGAGCCACCTCCATATGAAGTCCTTCCATATTCAAAACCACAGCCTTTCCGGCCAGCAGATAATCACTGATCTCCTTCGAGTCCTCAATGGAGGTAGGCTTGATCATCGCCACTTCCATAGAAGAGGAGCGCTGCTGCTGTTTCATAGGAACTACTTTTGCAGATGATTTTCCTAAAAATCTGGACTTTGGAGGCTCGTCCTCCTCATAATCATCATAATAGTCATCCTCTTTCTTTGCGAAAAGACTTTTTCTGGGCGGTCTTTCATCCTCGTAATCGTCATCTAAGAAGTAATCGTCATCATCGTCGTCACTCAACCGCATGCTATCCATAAATCTTCCAAACAGACTCATCGCCACTCTCCCATCATTTATCGGGCGCCAAAAATGCCCGTTCCTACTCTTACCATGGTAGCCCCCTCTTCAATGGCCACTTCAAAATCGCCCGTCATTCCCATAGAAAGCACACCCATAGTACCATTATCAATGTTTTTACTTTTCATGTCAACATAAAATTCATGTAATTTTCTAAAAATTTGCCGATTTTCTTCAGCATAGTCTACAAACGGAGCGACTGTCATCAGTCCCCGTACCCTGATATTCTGAAATTGACAAATCTCCTTTAAAGCGTTTTCAGTCTCTTCCAGGCAAAATCCAAACTTACTTTCCTCCCCTGCCACATTCACCTCAAGCAGAATATCCGTGATTATATTCTTTTTTCCAGACTCTTTGTCAATCTCTTTAGCCAGATGGAAAGAGTCCACTGAATGAATGAGAGCTGCCTTTCCCACCACCTGACGCACTTTATTAGTCTGAAGGTGTCCTATCATATGCCAACGGACAGAATCCGGAAGCTGCAAATATTTTTCCACAATTTCCTGTACCTTATTCTCTCCAAAATCTCTCGCTCCAGCCTCGTAAGCCTCTTTCAGCATCGCCACAGGCTTGGTCTTACTGACTGCAATCAGCGTGACTTCTTCTCTCTTTCTCCCTGCCCTCTCACACGCAGTCAAAATCCGTTTTTGTACCTCATGGAATTGTTCTGCAACCATGGTTATCCCTCCTTATTGATAGATTAACATACCCTCCTTTTCAACGGCGGAGGCATCCAGCACAATATGGTCATATACATTCAAACCATAACTTGTACCCTTTTTCACTGTATAAAATTCATCACTTTGGGCCAGAATCTCAATCTGTTTAAACACAGAATACCCTTTATTAATGTTGTAAACTCCCTGAAGAGACGCCGAAGGCCCTACCTGATACCGTTCTGAAGAATCCGGTTTTACCAGATAATCCCCCGCATTAATCTCTTTTCCTTCCTCTATGTCAATATAACAATATTCCTCTGTAGAATAATAAATGGTAGCAGGCACAAACACAATGGATGTGCCTTTTTCCGAGTACACTTCTTTATAAAACCCTTCCACCACGCTGTCTCCTCCTGTAGTCCGAAAACTGGCCGGAACCAGGTAAAAGTTTTTGTTGGCTACAGAGCTGATTGGTATTTTCAATCCTTCGGCTGCGCTGGTAATCACCTCAAAATCCAGATACCGCTCTGAAACAAACTGCACCATGTATTTTGTAAAATCCAGCTTCCCATAAGTTTTTCCGTCTGCACCGGCAATCAAAGACAACTGTCCTGTCGTAGTCAGGTCATGTCTGTCAAAAGTCACTTTTAAATTTGGCTCTGCTCCAAAAGCAGCCACATCCTCTTCCGACATCGGAAACACCAAAGACCAGGCATCATCTGTCACCACTTTATAGACCGGAGTTCCCTGTTCCATAAGCTGTCCTGCCTTTGTGATTCCTCTGGAATAATTACTTCTGTCAAATACCTCCTCAGAAATCTGAGAGACGTCCAGATTCTCATAAGAATCCACCGCATAGGAAATCACTCCGCTGACCGAGGTCCGCACCTGTTTAAAATTGCCGCCTAACTGTTCTATCAGCTGCTCCTGGTTCTCCAACGCATAAAAATTGGCGTATTCCAGAACCATAGCCTCCAGAGAGTACTTGATATCATACACATCGTCAAACCGCTCATCTGAATAAGACAGACTGTAATTGGACAACTGCTTTTTCACATCAACCAAATCCTCATCTGCCAGAGAAGACTGATCCAGCCCGTTCTCCTTTAAAATGGAGGCCAGCGTCCCTGATTCGTCGATAGAATAGATACTGGTCCCAGCCGAAGCCCGCTTCCCTTCCCGTATGTAATAGTTAATATATCCTGTGCTCTCTAAATATTCTGTGGTTTCCTTGCGCAGAATAATGCCAGTGTAGCTTTTATTATTTACAATGGCTCCTTCTGTCACTTCATATGGCTGAATCTTTTCTTTTCTGATATAAGTATAGACGCTGAACACCATATAAACAAATATGACTGCAAAAATCAACATGCCGATATTTAGATTCAGCGGTCTTCGGTATCTGATAAGTTTCTTGTTCCCTTTCGCCATTTTGAAACTCCCTTCCTCACTGTATTATAATGGCCAAAAGGAAAAAGTTCAAGTCAGAGAACAAAAAGATTGCGGGGGATGGCAAAAGACCCGCTTTAAGTTTGTCCAGGAGGTCCGCTTCGGAGTGACTGCAAAACCTTTTCGGACACGCTTTCGCTCGGGTTTCCACGTAGCAGTATTAAGGCGGCAAAGAACGCCGCCAAAATACTGACGTGGAAAACGGTCCTCAAAAATTTTGCAGTCACTCCGAAGCTGTTGTTCTGGCAATAAATGAGCTGTAGTTGCAATCCCCTTAAAAATAAATAGCATATAGACATCCTTTCTTTCCACGTGTATACTAAAAAACAAACGTATGCGAAACTAAAAAACTTGGCTGGAGATTATTGATAAGCTTTTGCAGCCAGAGGCATTTGCGCCATGGAGCTAAGACCAGAAAAAACGCGAGGGCCTCGCCCGAGTGTTTTTTGCTTTACTGGGCTTAGCGCAATGTTTGGCGCATCTGACTTTGGCTGCAAAAGCTTATCAGTAATCTCCTCAACTTCAAAACTTTCGCACCCAAACAAAACTTTTTTAGAAAGGACTCTTTATGATTCATATCTCACAAGACGGCTCCGGTGATTTTACTTCGATTCAGGAAGCCTTAAACTCGCTGCCTCCAGATAACGACTCTGAAGTCATTTTGTTCCTTCACAATGGAACCTATCGGGAACGGGTTACAGTTACAGTTCCCTATGTCACATTTCTAGGAGAATCCATGGAGAATACGTGTCTTACGTATGATTTGTATGCCCAAATGCCTTCTGTGGACGTGGGAAAACTGGGCACTTTCCGCACGTATTCCTGTATCGTTGACACCCATGATTTCACAGCCCGCAATATGACCTTTGAAAACAGCGCCGGGCCTGGGACGAAGGTGGGACAGGCTCTGGCTTTGTATGTGGACGGAGACCGGATTCAGTTTGACCATTGCCGTCTTTTAGGAAATCAGGATACCCTCTTTACCGGCCCTCTTCCGCCAAAAGAAATAGAACCCAACGGCTTTATCGGGCCAAAACAGAACAGTCCCAGGTTAAACGGGCGCCATTATTACCATGACTGTTACATAGCAGGGGATATTGATTTTATATTCGGAAGCGCCACAGCCTACTTTGAAGGGTGCGAATTTTATTCAAAAGACACCCAAAGTCCAGTAAACAGTTATGTGACCGCCGCCTCCACGCCGCAAGGTCAGGCCTATGGCTATGTAATGGAGAGCTGCCGTTTTACCGGAAACTGTCCTCCCCACACCGCTTATCTTGGACGTCCCTGGCGGGATTTTGCAAAAACAGTCCTTTTAAACTGCTGGATGGATGACCACATCTGTCCAGAAGGCTGGCATGACTGGGACAAAACCCAGGCCAGAAAGACCGTATTTTTTGGAGAATATAACAGCATGGGGCCTGGGGCTGTCATAGAACGCCGCCCAGAATGGATAAAACGTCTTTCCAAAAAAGATCTTCCCCATTATACCAGACAGGCCGTTCTCTCTGGAGAGGATGGATGGCTGGCGAAAACAGACCGCTAAAAATCAGCAGGCCGGAAATCTGTTAAAAATTTCCGGCCTTTGTCTATTTAAAAAATTCATGTTTTTCATGTCGAAACAAAAAGGTCAAATGACCGTCAAACCAGCTGGCTGCCCTGGAGCGCGCTCCACTGCGGTTCATAAAATAAAGGGCTCCCTGAGAATAATCTTCTCCGCTTAACGCCCTGTTAACACATTCTATGGTCTGGGGCGTTACTTTGCACGTATTAATGCTTCCGTTAGCAACAGGAGAAAACTGAGACCGTTGATAAACCACATTTTTTATGGTATTGGGAAACTCCTCGCTCTGAACTCTGTTCAAAATCACATTGGCAACCAGAATCTTCCCCTTGTCGTCACAGATTCCGGCTTCTGCCTGAACAATCCTTAAAAGTATTTGATAATCTTCTTCGCTGTAAGCCAAAGTCCCGTTGGCTTTTTCTATTGTGTCTTCCAGCTTCGCTTGAGCCTGCAAACGTTCCTCTTGTTTTTGCTGGATATCCTGAGTCATCAGTTCTCCAACCAGTAACTGTCCTTGTCGCCTGGAGTCAGTAAGATCAGCCTGAATATTTGCTTCCGTAATTGCTTCGATTTCTTCAGATGTTTCCTCCATCTCCTGCCTGACGTCTGTCTGCGTTTCGGCAAATGCGGTGAGGGCGTTCCCCCCGTCGCTTCCAAACCCACTGGACGTCAGCGCCACGATTGTAAGAACCGATAGAAATGATACAAATACTGTTGACTGTCTGTGGATTCTTCCGAAAACCTGCCCAGTCATAGTCCTTACAGACAGAGAGCTCTTCTGAAGAAATGAGTATAATGTCAGCATAAATACTCCTCTCTTCTTCTTTTTCTCTTTTACAGAGGGAAAATGGGGATTTTCTCCCACCTTTGCCCCCGATTGCCTGGTGACGGTGGTAATTATATGGGAACGGACCTTAAAAAGTCAATGGATTCGCCTGTAATTCGGCAAATTTAATACTGGATTTTTTTACATATTTGAATTTTATATTTAATTTTCACTAATTTTTGTTATTATTATGTTTCATTTTATTTATATTTTGTTACTTTAAATTACGTAAATATTTCGTTTTTGTTAAATATGGAGAAGGAAAAATTTTGTCGCCTTTTGTCTCCCTGATTTTATGTTAACCATTCGACAAATTTCTCAATTTCTCCATGAAAATGCGTAAAATATTTTTGTTACAAATTTGTTAATTAATATTGAATTTTCCTCCTAAAAGTATTAATATAGAGATAGTCTATAAATTTAAATTTGCAATTCAGATTAAAGCATTGATATACAAGGAGGACTTATGTTTAATTCGAAGAAAAACAAAGTAGCTGCCAGCAGCAGTATGATCAGCACTATCATTGGCAATAATTCAAAAATTGAAGGTTTGTTGTTAACCTCAGACTCTACCAGAGTAGATGGACTGCTGCAGGGAAAAATTTTATCAGAAAGTTCTGTGATCATCGGAGAACATGGCGTGATTAAAGGAGACATTAAAGCAGTGGATATCCTGGTGGCAGGAACAGTATACGGCAACTTAAAAGCAGACGCCCGAATTGAGATTACCGGTACCGGCCGAGTTCTTGGCGATCTGTTTACCAAAACTCTTGTCATTGACGAAGGCGCTTCCTTTAGAGGAAATTGTAGCATGGACGTAGCAGACGAAGCAGGAAACTCCCAGAATTTTGCAAGTGTTCCTGAAGCGGCGATTGCAGAGCCCGAACCAGCATCGGAGCCAGAGCCTGTTCCAGAGCCAGAGCCAATTCCAGAACCAGAAAAAAAATCCAAGCAGTCCAAACGCCATCAGGAAGAAAATTCTGAATCCGAGGACTCCAAATCATAACCCTTCTTCTATGGAACTATAGTTCTGAACTTATCATAGAAAGGAAGAGCGACTTACATAATGAAGTGGAAACAATTTAAAAAGGAACGCATTTCTTTGAATTATACGGTTATGCTGCTTCCTCATTCTCAGAAAAAGCCCATTCATTTTAAGACTCCTGTATGGACTTTTGGCCTTATCATTCTTGCTCTTTTTGTCCTTTCAGGCGCCTGTCTTTTTTTTGCAGGCTCTCGTCACCAGCTCAATGTTGTCCGTAAAGAAAAGGAACAGCTGGAAAAAGAGTGGGAATTATTGGCTGCCCAAAAGCAGTTGGAAGACCAGGAGAACGAACTATTAAAGCAGGCCAGACAGGAGCAGGAACTGGCGTTAAAAGAACTGGAGCAGAAAACCAGAGACACCTTAAGCGAGCTGGAAGAGCTGGTAGCCAGAGAGGATCAAATCCGTCAGGAACTTGGTTTACAGCAGGTTTTAGCTGGAACAGAGGGAGAAAGCCAGGAGGATTTGCCAGAGTCAGAAAGCAGCGCCGAAGCTCAGGAGCCAGGCAGCGCCCAGCTTTCTGCCAACAAGACCGTAAGAGTCACCTCCAGGGAACTTCCTGCCGCCATGGCAAAGAATACTGCAGATTTCCAGGCAATCCAGGAAAAGCTCAGTCTTCTTCAAAACAATCTTTCTGAAAAAACCGGCCAATATGAAGACTACATCAATATTATTGAGTCAAGAAAAGAGGCGGCCGCTGCAGAAAAAGCACGAAGAGAAGCCATCCGAAGTTCCATTGTAAGCAACGCCCAAAAGTATATCGGCAATGCCTATGTATACGGCGGAACAGATCCTAACACCGGTGTTGACTGCTCTGGTTTTACCAGATACATCTTAAGTCACTCGGCTGGCGTGTATTTAAACCGCACGGCGGCTGCTCAGTCCACACAGGGACATGCCGTTTCTGCCCAGGATGCGCGCCCCGGAGATTTGGTGTTCTACAGCAATGGCAGTTCCATCAATCATGTAGCCATCTATATCGGAGACGGACAGGTTGTCCACGCTTCCAACGAGAGGGTGGGCATTATACAGTCCAATATGTATTATAGAGATCCTGTAAAGATTATGAATGTTTTAGGCGATTGACCTCATAAAAACCGCCCTGTGCCAGATCTTCACATTCTGACACAGGGCGGTTTTTATTTTTCCACATCCGTGATTTCTTTCGCTGTCAACTTCTTCAGGACAGATATCCACTTATCAGCACTACCAACACAATAAGGGGAAGCACATAGGTCACATACCCGCGTACAAACTTCGGATATGCCAGTCCCTTCCCTGCGCATGCCTCCTCATAGAAATTCTTCCATCCCCATCCATAGCGGCAGGTACAGAACAGAAGAAAGACAAGACTTCCAAGAGGAAGAATATTCTCACTCAGAATAAAATCTTCCAAATCCAGGACATTGGTTCCGGGGCCCAGAGGCTGGAATCCCTTCCAGATATTAAATCCGAAAATACAGGGCAAAGACAATACCAAGATTCCCACAAAATTTCCAATGGCTGCCTTTTTCCGGCTGCATCCTGTTAAATCCATAAAATAGGTGATAATATTTTCAATCACTGCAATCACCGTAGTGAGAGCCGCAAAACACATAAACAGGAAAAATAAACTCCCCCAGATTCTCCCGCCGCCCATGGCGTTAAAAATATTGGGCAGAGTGACAAACAAAAGGTTGGGACCGCTGTCCGGCTGCACCCCAAAGCTAAAGCAGGCCGGAAAAATAATCAAACCGGAAAGCAAGGCTACAAGAGTGTCCAAAACTCCCATATACAAAGCGTTTTCTGTCAGGGAGCTGGTCTTGTCAATACGGCTTCCATACACAGACAGAGCGCCGATTCCCAGACTCAAGGTAAAAAACGCCTGTCCCATCGCAGCAAAAATACATTCTCCCAGACCAATCTCCTTCATTTTCCCAAAATCAGGTACAAGATAGTAGCGAAGTCCTGTCTCCGCCCCGGGAAGGAGCACTGCCTTTACTGCCAAAACGATTAAAAGAGAAAACAGGCAGAGCATCATGATTTTGGTGACTCGCTCCACGCCCTTTCGCAGTCCCAAGGCACATACGCCAAACGAGAGAGCCACAGCAATTACCATATAGACAGTCATGGTGACCGGCTGCTCCAAAAGACCGCCAAAAACTCCTGACACCTCTTCTGTGGAAAGTCCCTGAAAACGTCCCTTGGTCATCTGAACAAAATACCAAAGCAGCCATCCGGTGATAACTGTGTAAAACATCATCAGCAAATAATTTCCGGTAATCGCCATGTACTTATACCAATGCCATTTAGTCCCCTTTGGCTCCAGCACGTCAAAAGACATGGCGGAGCTGCGCTGGCTGCCTCTTCCTACTGCAAACTCCATAACCACAATGGGCATACTGACCACAATCAGAAAAGCCACATACAAAAGCACAAAGGAAGCGCCTCCATATTTTCCTGTAATGTATGGAAATCTCCACACATTCCCCAAACCGATTGAGCAGGCTGCAGTGATTAAAATAAATCCCAGCCGCGATGAAAAATGTTCCCGTTCCATAAAAAATCTCCTCTTCTAAATTCTTGTGTCTGTTTGACATTCACCCCTTATTCTCTCATAAACTTCCTGAAACGACAAGCAGTTTTTCTCACATATTTTTTTTACACTCTCAAATTCTGGATAAAGCCGGATTCCGGAGGATAATTGACACACTTTCACCTTCACTGGTCCTAAAGAGGTTTCCATGATTCTGGCCTGTCTTTTCAGCACCGTCCTCTCCATCTTTACACGGCGGACGCCAATGGTGGTCGTTTCCTCAAACATAATACGCTCCATCTCAGATACGTCTTCCTCTGTACAGAGCACATTTAACTGGTAAGCTGGACGGTTCTTCTTCATAAAAACCGGAATAAAATGGACGTCTCTGGCTCCAGCTTCCATCAGACGCTCCATCACATACCCAAGCCCTTCCCCTGTACAGTCGTCAATATTCGTCTCAAGCTTTACAATCATATCCCTGTCTAACTGATCGGACTCAATCACCATGGCCCTGAGAACGCCTTTTTTGTCAGAACCTTCCTCTCTTCTCCCTACGCCAATCTTCTGGATCCTCATTCCCTGAGGCAGATCTTTTCCGGTTCTCACCCCAGCCACAATCGCCGCTCCCACAGGTGTGATGAGCTGTCCCTGAACAGAAGTAATCTCCACAGGCAGATCATGAACAGACAAAATATCGGCAACCACAGGAACCGGAACCGGAAGAACCTCCTCGTCACAGGAAACCATGCCATACCCCTCGTACAGTCTTGGAACCACCACCTGAGTGATTCCCAGCTGATCCAGACACACAGCCGCTCCCACGATCTCTCTTATGACATTTCCATCTGTCTCTTTGTCAAACTCTTTCTGGCATGGCTCTGTCCCCTTTACCCGCTTTGTTGACTCAGCCCAAATACTAAAAATGCGTTTCGCTGTCTCTTTCGCCGCTCTTGTCATATCTGTTTCTTCTATAATAGAAAGAACTTCCAAAAAGCTCCTATTTTCTCCCTGTAAAAAACGGTTCAGCGCTTGATCCAAAACCGCTCTGTCTGCACCTAATTCCAGCAATGCCTCTACGATCATGCGCCCGCTGACTCCGGCATAACATTCCAAATATAAACTCTTTCCCATCCGCCTTCACCTCCCTGCTTTATACAGGAAGAAAAGGCGCGCCACCGCACCTTTTTGCGGAAACGCGCCTTTCCCTCTTTCAAAACAGCTTATCTTTCTTACTTATTATCTTCCATAATCGCCTGAGCAGCGGTACGGCCGGAAACAAAGATTTCTACAATCGCATTTCCGCCTAAACGGTTTCCGCCGTGGATACCGCCGGTAACCTCGCCTGCTGCATACAAACCTTTGATGATATTGCCGCTTTCATCTAATACGTGACGGTCAACATCAACAGCCAATCCGCCCATGGTATGGTGGGTAGAAGGAGCCATGATTCTTACACGAAGCAGTTCGCCGTCTAACTTATAAGTGCTTGCATCATAATTGTCCTTAGAATCCTTGTCTGCCTTACCAATCAGATCGCTTGCCTGGCTCTTGCCTGCATCTTCTGGCTGTTTGCCTTCCATAATCGCCTTGTCATATGCCTCAAGAGTAGCATAGATGGTTTCTGGATCTGCTGTCATGCCAAATTTATCAAGAACTCCCTGAAGCTCAGACGGACTTGATACAAAGTATACTCTGCCGTCAACCTCATCCTTACCAGATACATTGTTTGTATAATCATCGTATGGATAAGGACGTCCTACCATTACGTCTGCATTGGAGAATTCCAGGAACACGCCCTGAGAACCGCTGTACTCCACGCCGTTTTCAAACTCGCCCAGAGACAGAACATCACGCTCTGCAGACTCATTTACGAATCTCTTGCCTGTGGTTGGGTTGATATATGCTGCATAAGTACCTGCACCAAAGGACAGGTTTCCGTTGTCAATCCAGGAGATTGGCATCATCTGTGTCCAGCCCTCGCCTGTGGTGGCGGCTTTAATCTCCTCGCCCATGGCAATACCGCTTCCGTCCAGAGAAGAACGGTTGGTCGTCTTTGTGCTGGAGGTGATGAACGCTTTATCCCAATACTGGTTGGTATCCATAACTCTCTGGATGTTGGCTGCAAAGCCGCCAGTTGCAAGAACAACGCCGTTGTTTGCATGTGCAATTACTTTGGTGCCGTCATACTGAGTAGCCTCTACGCCAGTCACTTTGCCGTCCTCTACAATCAGATGCTCTGCTGTTGTGCGAAGCATAATCTGGTTGTCCTTTGCTGTAGGAGCAGTGTTTAAAACCGTATTCTTTGTGGTTGCAAAATAGGTTCCCCACTGAGCCGGTACTTCCGGAACGCCGTCGCCGTCCAAGTCGCCGCCTGCAAATCCGTTCTCTCTGTACCACAGAGCGCCGATCAAAGTGGACTGCTCTCCATCATTAAAGTAAGAACCCTGATCCCTTAACCACTCTTTTAAGCCCTGAGCCTCATTGATAAACTGAGAAACCAGCTCAAAATCGCCATAAATCCACTCGGACTTGTCGCTGCTCTGTCTTAAGCCGCCATAATAAGTCTGGAAAATATGAAGATTTACCGTAGAGAATAAGGTAATCTCATTCTCTGGAGTACCGGCGTCTAATTTAGGCTGCGCCCAAGCCAGATATTCTTTGATCTCTGCCTTTAATGCCTTTAAGGTGTCTAAATATTCTGCATGAACGCCGCGCTGGCTTAAATCATCAATCTCACCGATATCATATTCATGGGTCTTGTAGTAGTCTCCGTCAAAAGGCTCTTCAGACCACTCTAAGATTGTCTTTAAGGTGTCGATACAGCCCTGAGTGGACATTACCTTATCAAAGGTTTCTCCATTGTATTCCCATGTGCCGGTCTTGGCGTCTGGGTCCTTGGGATCCCATACCAAGTAAGGCATAACAGACTGATATGCGCCGCCGGATACCAGGGTGTTGCCGCCGATTTCCGCATTGGACTCAATAATCAGCACTGTCTTTCCACCTAACGCCGCCTCTGCTGCCGCTGCCATACCGGCTCCGCCGGCGCCTACGACAACCACATCGAAGGTCACTTCGATATCTTCGCCCGCCTCATGAACAACCGTATTCTTCTTAAAGGTTGTCATGTCTGTGGCTTTTGCCTGTTCTGCAGCATCGTTTAATGCATCTTTTACTGCACGGCTTGTAAAGGTAGCACCGGATACGCTGTCGATTCCGGAACCATTTGCCTCAATCGCATCCGCGAACATGATATCATAGGCGGGTGTTCCTACATGATTGGTCTCTGCAGACTCATTCACCTGAATGTCTGTAATCGCGTTCTCGCTGAATGTAACATCAAGTTTTAAATCTCCGTTATACCCTGCTCCAACGCCAGTATAGGTACCTGGGGTATAACTTAACTCTCCGCTTCCGCCAACTTCCTCTCCGCTGGCAAGAGCGATCGCCATAGCTGTTGCTTCTTTTACACCGTTTGATGTAAGGGTTGCGCCGGAAACTCCGTCAATCTCAGCGCTCTGAGCGGTTTTGATCTGCTCTGTCAATTCCTCAAAAGCAGCTCCGCCGATGTTAGGCGTCTCATCTGCGCCCTCAATCTTTACGTCTGTGATGTTGTCAGCATCTGTTGTAATGGTTACGGATACGATTCCACCAAAACCTGCGCCCTCTCCCGTATAAGTGCCCGCTGTGTACTTTCCACCAGCGGCTGCAGCTGTCGTCGTCTCAGCAGTGCTGCCTTCTGTGCCGGTCGTGCTGGTAGATGAAGAACATCCAGACACTACCACCATAGAGGTTGCCAGCATCACTGGAACCAGTCTCTTGGCGACTAATTTTTTCATGTCTCTTCCTCCTTTTTATTTCCTGTAACAGAAAAAATTTTATCACCCAATAGTTCTCAGTGCAAGTATTTTTCATACTTGAAAAGGACAATTTCTGCAATTCAGCAATTTGTTCTAAAAATCGTACCTTCTATTTTCTCTGGCAAACCCTTTTTTATGCAAATTACCGATATTCAAATCGTATTTTTACAACGTAACTCCCTGTTTGAAAATCGCCATATCATGAAAGCCGGCTTCTTCCGCCTTTACTTTCCTTCCTGAGGCAACTGACAGCACATAATCAAAAAGCTCTCCGGCCAGCTCTTCTTTCGTCTTATCCTCCACCATGCGCCCTGCATTAAAATCAATCCAGGTTTGTTTTTTATCTGCCAGGGCTGAATTACTTGAAATTTTCACCGTAGGAACAGGAGATGCAAAGGGAGTTCCCCTTCCGGTGGTAAACAACACAATCTGAGCGCCCGATACGGCTAACGCAGTAGAGGCCACCAGATCATTTCCGGGAGCGCTTAGCAGGTTCAGTCCTTTGGTCTTTACCTGCTCTCCATAAGCCAGCACTCCTTTCACCGGCGCATTTCCAGATTTCTGCGTACATCCCAAGGACTTGTCCTCCAGAGTAGAAATGCCTCCTTTTTTATTTCCTGGAGAAGGATTCTCATAAATGGTCTGATTGTGGCTGGTAAAATAGTTTTTAAAGTTATTGATCAACTCTACGGTCTGTTCAAAAAGTTTTGGCGTCTCGCAGCGATTCATCAAAATCGTCTCAGCTCCAAACATCTCCGGCACCTCTGTTAAAATGGTGGTCCCGCCTTTTGAAATCAGAAGGTCGGAAAATGCGCCTACAACGGGATTCGCCGTAATGCCAGAAAGCCCGTCAGAGCCGCCGCATTTCATTCCGACGATCAGTTCGCTGGCGTCGATGCTCTCTCTCTGAAATCCTTTTGCATACTGGGCCAGCTCTTCTAAAAGCTCCATGGCTGTTTCCATTTCATCTTCCACATCCTGGCACTGAAGAAACTTCACTCGATCCTCATCATACTCCCCTATGTACTCCTTCAAAACAGGAATATTGCTGTTTTCACATCCCAGTCCTAAAACCAGAACGCCTCCTGCATTGGGGTGGTGAATCATATCTGCCAGGACAGTCCTTGTGTACTCCTGATCGTCTCCCATCTGGGAACAGCCGTAAGGATGAGGAAATGCCGCCACATCTTCCAGACTGCCGCCAATCAGTCTCTTTGCCTTCTTTTCCAATGCCTGGGCAATGGAGTTGACACAGCCAACCGTAGGAATAATCCAGATCTCATTGCGCACTCCCGCTTTGCCGTCTGTACGGCGAAATCCCTGAAAATATGCGTGCTCTGTCTGTTTAAGCTGCCCGTCCACAGGCTCATAGTGATAAGTCAAAAGGTCTCCCAGTCCGGTTTTCAGGTTGTGAACATGAACCCACTGGCCCGCCTGAATATCCTCCTTAGCATTGCCAATGGGAAATCCGTACTTTACCACGCTCTCTCCACTCTTTATCGGTTTTATGGCCATCTTATGCCCCTGGGGAATGTCCTCTGAGGCAGTGACCAAAAGCTGGGAAATGGTCATGGTCTCCCCTTTGGCTATGGGCAAAAGAGCCACTGCCACATTGTCTTTCTGGTTGATTCTGATGAGATTCTGCATAATGTCTTCTCCTTTTTTTCTATAATTTTATGGATTGTCAGAAATGTAAGCGCTTACAAGCATTCTACTGAATGTTACCTGAGAAGTCAATAGGGAACAGGTAAAAACGCTAAAAACCCCTTGAAAATAATTGAATCTCTAATGAATTCAACTATTTTCAAGGGGTTTTTAGTAGAGCTGATGACGGGACTCGGACCCGTGACCTCCTCATTACCAATGAGGTGCGCTACCACCTGTGCCACATCAGCAACCTCTCTATCGGCCAAGCTGTCGCTTAAGCCTTAGTTATATTATCACGAGATATAGGTTTTGTCAACAAAAAATTTATTTTCTGTCAAAAATGCAGGAAAACGTAACACCCCCACTTTCCCTCTCATAATGTAAAGTAAAAAACAAAGAGGCTTTTTATATGGCTGCTAATAATTCGAACCAACGCCCTGCACCTCAAAACAGTACTCCAGATATGACCGCCGCACAGACAAACGGCAATATTTCCACCACCCATTTATCTGATATTGATTATGGGATTACAACTCCGGCCGCAGCTGATGAAACGGTTCCTACGTGTTCCGGCAATGGAGAGAACGCTCAAAACAACGATTACGGCATTTCCCTTCCGATTGCTCCAGAAGGCGGCATTCCGGCTTATCCTGGAAATGACAGCAATAACAACGACTATGGCATCTCTCTCCCCATCGCTCCAGAAGGCGGCATTCCGGCTTATCCTGGGAATACTACCCCTACGTTCCCCACGTTTCCGGTCTTCCCTTCTTTTCCTTCCTGCCCCAGCTGTCCTTCTCCAGCCAATTACGGCCAGGTAAGATTCTTAAATGCCGCCACCAACAATTACACCATCAATATTACTGTTGATAATACAAGTTATGCATCTAATGTTGGTTTTGGTACTATCACGAATTACAGCAGGATTTCGGATGGTTTCCATACCATAACGGTAAGGCGTTCCACAGGAATGCGGGCGGTTCTGCTCCAGCAGACTTTCCCATTCTCAGCAAATGAAAAATATACCATGGTTTTAGTAGACTCTGCCCAGGGCGGTCTTAATATGGTTCAGGTTGCCAGCACAAGCTGCAATACCTTAAACGCCAACACCGGATGCTATCGTGTTGCGAACATGGCTTACAGCGGCTCCAGCTTTGACGTGATGCTCTACAGCCATGATGCCGTTTTCCGCAATATCGGATTCCAGGAAGTTACTGCCTACAAACAGGCAATGGCAGGCTCCTATCAATTCTACATCACAAATTCCAGCAATTTCACAGTAATTCGGGAACTTCCCGTTCTCGTCATAGGCGCCGTCACCACAGGCAGCTTCTCCAACGAGCCTTTAGTATCCTACCAGATTGACATCTGCGCAAGATCCAAATATACCTCCTACCTGATTGGAAACAGCTGGTCGAATAACAATTTCCGCGTTCTTACTGTGGAAGATTAACTATCATGCCGCCCATCTTACAGAGCCATGCTGCAGGAAATGGGCGGCAGTTTTAAGCTTTTATATCATCTCCTGTTTTATTTCCTCATAACTCTCCTTAAGCACCTGGCAGGAACGGCCAAACTCATCGGACTCCTCTTTGGTTAAAGAAAGCTGAAGCACTCTCTGGACCCCGTTTTGGTTGATGATGCAGGGAACTCCTGCAAACACGTCCGACTGTCCATACTCTCCTCTTAACATAGCAGAAACCGTCACCACGCTGTTTTCGTCTCCAAAAATCGCTCTGGTGATTCTGGTCATTGCCATACCGATTCCATAATAGGTGGCCCTCTTGGCATCAATAATCTTGTAAGCCGCTCCCTGGACCTCTTTGGCGATTTCAGTCAGCTTCTCCTGGCACACGGCTTCCTCTCCACACAGCTCTAAAATAGGTTTGGTAGCCAAAAGAGCCTGGCTCCAGGGAACGAACTCGCTGTCTCCATGTTCTCCCATAACATAGGCATGAATATTTCTGGGGTCCACATGGAGGTATTCTCCCAAAAGATACCGAAGTCTGGCTGTGTCCAGCGCCGTACCGCTTCCCAATACCCGTCTGGGATTAAAGCCGGACAAGGCGTAGGTAATTCTGGTCATAATATCAACCGGGTTAGCCGCAACCAGAAAAATTCCGTTAAATCCAGAGGCAGTCACCGGCTCAATTATGGAACGGAAGACCTGCGTATTGCGTTTTAACAAATCCAGCCTGCTCTCCCCAGGTTTTTGAGCCACTCCTGCTGCGATCGCCACAATATCCGCGTCTCGGCAATCCTCATATTCTCCTGCATAGATTCTCATGTTTGCGCCAGAAAAGGCCAGGCCATGATTCAAATCCATAGCCTCGCCCTCTGCCCGCTTCTTATCAATATCAACCAGCACCAGCTCGTCGCATGCATTCTGATTCAGCAAAGAATAAGCATAACTCATGCCCACCATGCCAGTGCCTACCAAAACTACTTTTCGTTTGTCATTTACCATAATCAGACCTCTTTCCTGTTTTACATTTTTTGATTTCTGATTATAGTATTCCTGATTTTGGGAAATCTATGAATCTCCTATGTAAGTTCCATTCTTTGTCTCACAATCTCGTAGGCCAGAACGCCTGCCGCCACGGAGGCATTCAGAGAATCAATCTCTCCTTTCATAGGGATGGAAGCAGTCAGGTCGCACTTTTCTTTTACCAGCTTCCCCACGCCTTCCCCTTCATTTCCAATCACCAGTCCAATAGGGCCCGTCAGGTTCTGGCGGTACATGCTCTCTCCTTTCATGTCTGCACAGACAAACCACAGCCCCTCTTTTTTCAACTGATCAATGGTAGCGGCAAGATTGGTCACCTTAGCCACAGGCGTATAATTCAGCGCTCCCGCAGAGGTTCTGGCAACGATTGCCGTCAGTCCCACAGCCCTGCGCTTTGGAATAATAACTCCATGAGCCCCCGCCAGATTGGCAGTGCGGATAATGGCCCCTAAATTGTGCGGATCCTCGATTCCGTCCAAAAGAAAGAGAAACGGCGGTTCGTTCTTTTCTCTGGCACGGTTTAAAATATCCTCTACTTCACAGTACTCATAGGCGGCTGCCTGAGCAAGAACCCCCTGATGGCGGCCTGTCTGAGACAACTGATCCAGCCTTTCCTTATTCACAAAATTGACGATGGTATCCTGCTTTTTTGCCTCTCTTAAGATGCTTTGAACTGGTCCGTCCTTACAGCCGTCCAAAACATACAGCTTATCAATGGTTTTTCCTGAGCGAAATGCCTCTAAAACCGCGTTTCTTCCCTCTATAAATTTTTCCTCATTCATTCTGACTCAAACTCTCCTATGAATTCTAAACCCTTGCCCACAAGCTCCACCATACGGGAATACTGTTCTGTCAAAAACAGATAACCAATCAAAGCCTCAAATCCCGTAGCCATCCGGTAGTCAATCATGGTGGCATGTTTGGCCATAGAAGCAGATTTTGCATTCCTGCCCCTTTTATAAACAGCCTCCTCCTCCGGCGTAAGTTCCGGCTCCAGTAATTTCAAAATCTGGGCCTGGGTTTGAGCCTTTACAAGACTGGCGCTCTTTTTGTGCATTTTATTGACCTGCATACTTCCACGGTTCGTCACTCTGGTCCGAATCATCAATTCGTATACAGAATCGCCCAGATAGGCCAAGACAAGAGGCGAATAGGTATTGGCGTCCACTGGCTTTAAGTGAAGGGACTGTCTAAAGTAGTCTAAAAACTCCATCATACCCTCTTCCATTTCACGCCTTCCCTGGTATCCTCCAGTACGATGCCCATGTTAAGAAGGTTTGCTCTGATTTCATCTGCCAGGGCAAAATTTTTCTCTTTTCGCGCCTGTTTGCGGGCCTTAATCATTTCCTCAACCTCACTGTCCAGGACCTCCGCCTTTTTTTCCGTGATTATGCCTAAGACGTCGCACAGTTTCTCTAAGGTCTCTTTAAGAAAAGTCACGTATTCTCTGCTGCTGTCTGCATCGGTTGTGGAATTACTTAACTTCACCAGCTCGAACACAGCAGAAATGGCATCTGCAGTATTAAAATCATCCTCCATAGCCGCCTCATACTTTTCTACCAGAGCTTTTGCTTCGGAAATTTTCTCTTCCTCCTCTGCCTTTCCTCCAGTATGAGCCGCTCCTTTTTCCAGATCCTTTAGCTTCTCCATTCCTGTTAAAATCCGCTCCAGGCCGTTTTTGGAAGCTTCCATTAAATCTGCGCTGAAGTTTAGGGGACTGCGGTAATGAGCGCTTAACATAAAAAACCGAAGCACCTGCAGATCGTACTTCTCGCTGATTTCACGGACTGTAAAAAAGTTACCTAAGGACTTGGACATTTTCCGATTGTCTATATTTAAGAATGCGTTGTGCATCCAATATTTTGCAAACTCCCTGCCATTAGCAGCCTCGCTCTGAGCAATTTCATTTTCATGATGAGGAAAGATCAGATCCTCGCCGCCTGCATGGATGTCAATCTGGTCGCCCAAATATTTTTTGGACATGACAGAACACTCGATATGCCATCCCGGACGTCCCTGGCACCAGGGAGACTCCCAGAAAGGCTCCCCTTCCTTCTTTGGCTTCCACAGCACAAAATCAGAAGAATCCTCCTTTCCCTCCTCTCCCGTCACCTTGATCTCCCGAAATCCAGACTGAAGTTCCTCCAAATTTTTGTGAGAAAGCTTACCATAGTCTTTAAAAGAGCCGGTTCTGAAATAAACCGTTCCGTCCTCTGCTTGATAGGCGTGGCCGGACTTTATCAAAGTGTGGATCATCTCCAGCATTCCGCCAATCTCTTCCGTCGCCAGAGGATGGGTGGTGGCCTCCTTTACATTCATAGCCGCCATGTCCTTTTTACATTCCTCAATATACCGTTTGGAAATGGTCTCAGCCGTCACCCCTTCCTCCAGGGCCGCTTTGATGATTTTGTCGTCTACATCTGTAAAATTGGATACGTAATTTACCTCATAGCCCTTGTATTCAAAATAACGCCTTACGGTGTCAAACACAATCATAGGTCTGGCATTGCCAATGTGAATGAAATTGTAAACCGTCGGCCCGCAGACATACATTTTCACCTTTCCGGGCTCTAAGGGCACAAACTCCTCTTTCCTTCTTGACAATGTATTGAAAATTTTCATATTCTTCCCCTTTCTTATTTTTAGGTGTTTATGAAATTCAAACACGACTCCGACAGGCTGCACAGCCCTGATTAGAGCTCCTGTCATCATAGCAGTAATCCTTTAAGGATGTCAACAGGGTAATCGCCTGAGCCGAAATCCCCTCTCCGGTTCCGGTAAATCCAAGCCCCTCTTCTGTGGTGGCCTTTACGCTGACTCTGTCTGTTGACAGTTTTAAAGCCTTTCCGATGTTTTCCGCCATCAAAGGCCGGTACGTGGCCAGCTTCGGTCTCTGAGCAATAATGGTGGCGTCAATATTTTCAACCACGAATCCACGCTCCTCCAAAAGCCCTCCTACCTGCTTTAACAGCTCTATGCTGGAAATCCCCTTATATGCAGGATCTGTATCTGGAAAATGCTGTCCGATATCTCCCAGCGCTGCCGCGCCTAAAAGAGCGTCCATCACCGCATGGATCAGCACATCCGCATCAGAATGTCCCAAAAGTCCCTTTTCATAGGGAATCTTTACGCCTCCCAAAATCAGGTCTCTGCCCTCCACCAGCCGGTGGACGTCGTATCCCTGTCCGATTCTCATAGTCTCGTTCCTCCAAATTTAAAAATTCTTCACATTGTCATCCGCACCTTCTGGGGAATGCAGCGAATATGGATGTCTTTCTGGCACAAACAGTCCTCTCCGTCTGCGTGAACCGCCAAAGGTCTGTCTACATGAATTTCCACTTCATGACAGGTATAATTGCGTATTCCATGCCGTTTATTGAGCCGTCCAAAAAATGCTCCTGCCAGAACCGGTAAAATCTTTCGCTTTTTACCGTTATGAACCACACAGACAGTCAGTTTCCCGTCGCATGGGTCTGCGCTGGGGGCAAATCGGAATCCTCCTCCCTCATAAGGGTGAATATGGGCTGATACAAAATAAATATGATTAAACTCCACTCGTTGAATACCGTCCAGAATCAAATATCCTTTTACCGGCCAGGTAAATAAAAGCCGTTTTATTCCAACCAGGGCATAGCTTAGTTTTTCCAGATGAACTTTACTTAACAGCCGCTTTGTTTTAGATTTCAAAATATCCTGGCAAACCGCCGCATCCAGACCGATTCCGGCGCTTACCATAAAGCGGCGGTGATTCAGCTGCTCCCCGTAGGAAATCACTCCGTAATCCAGCAGTTTATAATATTTCGGGTTAATTATCTTTTTCAGGCATCGCAGAGGGCTTAAGGGAAGGCGCAGACTTCTCGCCAGGTCGTTTCCAGAGCCTGTGGGAATATATCCAAGAGTTACCGGACCTCCAAAACACAGACCGTCCACAACTTCATTGACAATCCCGTCTCCGCCTACAATCACAATAATCCTTGGCTCTCTGCACTTTTTTGTCAAATTCGCCGCAAATACGCTGGCATCTCCTGCCTTCGTTGTCAGGAAAGCTTCATATTCTATTCCCAGATAGGCCAATCGTTTTTCCAATCGTCGCCACAACTTCTCCCCCTGCCCGCCTTTGGCGTTGGGATTTACAATAAAATTGTACATGGCAGCCTCCTGTCTTTTGTTATCTTACAGTATAGCATAGTTCCTGTAAAATGACAAAAAAATATTTGTAGGATTTCACATTGATTTCAGATCCGTATTTGTGTTAGACTAAGAACATAATGTTGAAAAACAAACAATAGGAGGAATTTACATGAGCCAGAAACAATCCCTTGAAACCATCTGTATTCAAGGCGGATGGCAGCCAAAAAACGGAGAACCTCGGATTCTGCCGATTTATCAAAGCACCACTTTCAAATATGAGACCAGCGAGCAGATGGGACGTCTGTTTGACTTAGAGGAAAACGGATACTTCTACACCAGGCTTTCCAATCCTACCAATGACGCTGTGGCAGATAAAATCTGTAAGCTGGAAGGAGGCGCCGCCGCCATGCTGACCTCCTCAGGTCAGGCGGCGAATATGTACGCCATTTTAAACATCTGCTCTGAGGGAGATCACATTGTCTGCGCAGCCACGATCTACGGAGGAACCTCTAACCTGTTTACCGTCACGTTAAAGCGCTTTGGCATTCAGTGTACTCTGGTAGACCCTGACGCTTCCGAAGAAGAGCTTGATAAAGCTTTCACTCCAAATACGAAAGCGGTTTTTGGAGAGACGATCGCAAATCCTGCCCTTGTGGTTCTGGATATTGAAAAATTTGCCAGACTGGCCCACAGCCATCAGGTTCCTCTTATCATAGACAATACCTTTGCAACGCCCATTAACTGTCGTCCCTTTGAGTGGGGGGCGGACATTGTAACGCATTCCACCACGAAATATATGGACGGCCATGCCATGACCGTAGGCGGCTGCATCGTGGACAGCGGCAACTTTGACTGGGAAGCCTGCGCCCAAAAATATCCGGGCCTTACCACGCCTGACAACTCCTATCACGGCGTCACCTATACGAAAAAATTCGGCAAAGGAGCTTATATCACCAAGGCCACAGCCCAGCTTATGCGGGATATGGGCTCAATTCAGGCCCCGCAAAACGCCTTTTTGCTGAATATCGGTCTGGAAACCCTTCATCTTCGGGTTCCCCGCCACTGTGAGAACGCCCTGGCCGTAGCCCAGTTTTTACAGTCCAGAGGGGACGTGGCATGGGTTAAGTATCCGGGGTTAAAAGGAGATCGATACTACGACCTTGCCCAGAAATATCTGCCTCACGGTTCCTGCGGCGTGATTTCTTTTGGATTAAAAGGAGGAAGAAAGGCCGCCTCTGAGTTTATGGATAAGTTAAAGCTGGCAGCCATCGTCACTCATGTGGCCGATGCCCGTACCTGCGTCCTTCACCCCGCCAGCCATACCCACCGTCAGTTAAGCGACGAGCAGTTGGTTGAAGCCGGAGTCGATCCTTCCATGATCCGTCTCAGTGTTGGAATCGAACAGATCGACGATATTCTGACAGATCTAAAGCAGGCTCTGAATTAAGCAAAAACGTAACGGTTCAGACGTTTCGAAAAAATTAATTGCAATTCCTGACATAACGTATTATAATATTGTCTGTAAATGAATAAATTCTTCGGGGCGGGGTGTAATTCCCTACCGGCGGTATAGTCCGCGACCCACTTTGTGGCTGATTTGGTGAAATTCCAAAACCGACAGTATAGTCTGGATGAGAGAAGAACTTGTATATTATTTATGCAGATTTTTAATGCCCTGGGAAATCTCAGGGTCTTTTTTATTTTAAAGGAGGATATTATTTTGAAAGAAAACAAATTATTTACCCTGAAACATCTTGTGCTTATGGGCATGTTCGGTGCGCTGGGAGCCGTGCTCATGCTGTTTGAATTTCCCATTCCCTTTATCGCTCCGCCTTTCTATGGATTAGATTTAAGCGAGATTCCGGTTTTGGTGGGAACCTTTTCCATGGGGCCTTTGGCCGGATTGGTCATTGAGCTGGTAAAAATCCTGGTAAAATTAGTCTTAAAACCCACTACCACCGGATTTGTAGGCGAGTTTGCCAATTTTTGCATCGGCTGCTCTTTAGTTCTGCCTGCCGGCTTTCTCTATAAGCGGAACAAAACAAAAAAAGGCGCCCTTATAGGAATGATTATTGGAACGGTCTCCATGGCTGTTATAGGAGCAGTCCTAAACGCTCTGGTTATGATTCCCTTTTACTCAAATTTTATGCCTCTGGAATCGATTATTGCAGCCGGAGCAGCCATAAATCCCGTTGTCTCCAATGTGTGGACCTTTGCTTTTGCATGTGTAGCTCCTTTTAATTTGGTAAAGGGAGCCCTGGTTTCTCTCATCACCACCCTGGTTTATAAACGAATCAGCATCATTATTCACGGATAAGCATAAAGAAGCGGCGGGTATGTTCCCAATATCTCCCCAATGATATTGTGGCAACATGTCCGCCTTTTAAAGTTCCCAAACGGCATCTATGCAGAAACAGGTGAGAATCCTGCGGCATGTCAGAACAATGGCCGTTGAAAAAATTTTACCATACTTCTTTCTATTTCCTTGTCTTTTGACAAAATTCATCGGTTATTCTGTCAAAATTCGTCGAAAATTTTCTCCCAGTCCCAAGTTTCGAGATCTGGTCCTTCAGCCTTTTTCGCACCTCTTTTCTGTGAGCCTGACTAATAGACAGCCAGATTCTTTCCGCTGCTATATAGATTTTATCATATCTTTTTTCAGAGATATAATTGCGATTTACAATATAAGATTTATGGATAGAAATAAAATCAGAAGGAAGCCCATCTTTCAGAAGATGTGATAATTTCCCATTATACTCCCATACTCGGTTTCTGGTATGAATTTGTACCTTTCTTCCTGCACTCTGATAATAAAAAATGTCCCTATAAGGAATCCGGTAAGTTAAATTGCCACGTTTATAGACAAAATGAGTGCGTCTTCTCTCTGCAGCTCTGGATAGCTCGTCCAGTGTGTGAAAAACCTGTTCCGTTTTCACAGGCTTTTTCAGAAAATTGGTAGGCTGATTCTGGAATAAATCCACGGCATGGCCTTCATCAAAAGAAACATAGATAATTTTGGCTTCCTCATCCTCTATGGCCTTTCGAATATATTTCCCTGTCTCGATTCCATTCACTCCAGACATAAGAACATCCAGAAAGATCAGGTCGTACCGCTCTCCCCTTGCCATACTTTCACACAATTCATTTCCGTCATAAAACAGTTCTACCCCCATATAAATCTCTCTTTTTTCTTCATACTGCTCCAAAATCCCCTTCATCCTGTGACAGAATTTTCTATCATCGTCACAAACCGCCGTTCTCACTTCTTCTTCCTCCAACCGTGTACTCTGTCTTTTTGATTGTACTATTTTTTCTATATATTCAAGGGCTAAAAAGTGAGTCAACATGGAAAATTTTCAAAAAAGGCTCATGCTTTTCTATTCCATGAGCCCCTCGCAGATACCTAGATAAAGTTTTTACTGTTTTTCTACAATTACGTCCTCACGTTTGTAAATGGAATTGCTATTCACAGTCCCTCTCACGCTGGAAAGGGGATAAATATTAGAATGGGAACCTACTATCGTGCCTGGATTTAACACAGAACCGCATCCTACTTCCACAAAGTCTCCTACCATCGCCCCAAACTTTTTAAGTCCGGTATCAATGTCTCCATCCTCTCCGTGAACCTTTACCAAAGTCTTGTCAGACTTTACATTGGAAGTCAAAGAACTGGCTCCCATGTGGGACTTGTACCCTAAAATAGAGTCTCCCACATAATTGTAATGGGGAACCTGAACCCCGTCAAATAGAATAACGTTCTTTAGCTCTGTGGAGTTTCCCACCACAGCCCCTTCCCCAACAATTACATTTCCCCTGATAAAAGCTCCGGGCCGGACTTCTGTATTAGCACAGATAATGGCCGGACCTTTGACTGTCGCAATAGGAGGCATCTGAACGGATTTATGAATCCAGATGTTTCCGCTAATACAGTTATAATCGTCTTTCGGAAGAATCGCAGAGATCGCCGCTATCATCTCTCCAATATGAGGCAATACCTCCCATGGGTATGTGTACTGTTCCATCATACTTCCCGCGATGGTCTTAGTAAGATCGTATAACTGATTGATTGTCATCTGTTCCTTATTCATATGTCCTCCTTATTAGCTCTTCCCTATTTTTTGTAATAAACAGCCGCTATATCAAAATTATCCCTCAACTGGACCTGATTATTCAGCCTTAACACATTATATGTTCTGCCGGCTACAAAGTTTTCTAATTTTGTCATATATTCGTCGGATGTGATGCTGCCCTCTGCCACATAAGTAAGCCCTTTTTCCCAGCTGGCGGTCAAATCTGGATTCAAAAGCTGCTTGATCGAACTGTTGACCACTTCAAAAATTAATTCTCCTAACAGAGTAGGGGTGATCACCTGGGTTTTGTTGTTTAATGCCAGATACTGAATGTTGACCAGTTTTTTCAGTATCTCCGCTCTTGTGGCGCTGGTGCCGATTCCGCTTCCCTTAATCTGAGCCCTGAGTTCTTCGTCTTCTATCAACTGCCCTGCGTTTTCCATGGCAAGTATCATGGACCCTGATGTATAGCGTTTTGGCGGAGAAGTCTCTCCTTCCCTGATGGCAAATCCCTGAATATTCAGTTCCATTCCCTTTTTCAGCGACGCCAGCATTTTCAAAAACTCCGGATTTTCTAAGTCTTTTTTGTTTTTTTCCGACTCCTCATCCTCCTGAGATTCTGTTTTTTTCTTTCCAGTCAAACTACCGGAAACTTTCAGATACCCCTGTTCTGCCAACACCTTAAAACTGGCGAAAAAGTGCTCATTCTGCTTTACCAGCTCCACTGTAGTCTTCTGATAAACTGCAGGCGGATAAAAGATACTCAAAAAGCGCCTCGCTATCACCTCGTACACCTTGGCCGACAGAGGAGGCAGGCTCTTTAAAGCGCCAAGTCCCTGGCCCGTAGGAATTATGGCATAATGGTCTGTAATCTGCTTATCATTCACATATCTTGTCTTTGCAATGGTCTGATACGTCCCTGTCCGAAGAACCTCGTCGGCAAATCCTCCAACCGTTCCATGCTGTTTCAATCCTGTGATATTTTTAGAAATCTCTTTGGCGACCGCTGTGGATAACACTCTGGCGTCCGTTCTCGGATACGTTACCAGTTTCTTCTCATATAACTCCTGAACCACCCGCAAGGTCTCGTCTGGGCTAATCTTAAACATTTTAGAGCAATCGTTCTGTAATTCTGCTAAATTATAAAGAAGAGGCGGATTCTTCGTCTCCTTTTTTCTCTCCACACAGACTACAAGCGCCTTAAGAGGCGGATTCTGTGATAAAAAATCAATCAGTTCCTGAGCTGTCTTTCTCTCCTTAAATCCATTGTCTTTATATAAAAATGGGGTTTCAAAGTAACGAGAGCCCTTTACGGCTTTCCATTCTCCCTCAAATTCCAGTTCCTGACAAGTAAAAGTCCCGATAACACGGTAAAACGGAGTTTTTACAAAATTTCGAATCTCCCGCTCCCTGCGGACCACCATTCCCAATACGCAGGTCATAACCCTGCCCACAGACACCACAGTCCGATCTTTTTTCAAATAATTCGACACTGCGTTTCCATATTTTAACGTCAAAAGGCGAGAAAAATTGATTCCCATCAGATAATCCTCTTTGGCACGTAAATACGCGGAAGCCGACAGATTGTTATACACGCTCCAATCCTTCGCTTCTCGAATGCCGCGCAGAATTTCTTCCTCTGTCTGGGAATCAATCCAAACCCGTTTTCGTTTTTTTTCTTTTACTCCTGACATCTGGTCCACCAGGCGATAGATGTATTCTCCCTCCCGGCCAGAGTCTGTGCAGATATAAATGGTCTTTATATCTTCCCGATTCAAAAGACCGCTGACAATCCGAAATTGTTTTGAAACATTTTCAATTACCTGATATTTAAATTCCTTTGGTAAAAATGGCAGAGTCTCCAGACTCCATCGCTTTAGTTTTGGGTCATAGCTTTCCGGATAGCTCATGGTGATCAAATGACCCACGCACCAGGTGACGACGGCGTCCTCCGCCTCCAGATAGCCGTCTCGCCTTGCCCAGTTCTTTTTCAGCGCATTGGCAAATTCCTGGGCAACGCTTGGCTTTTCTGCTATGTATAAAGATTTTGTCATGTATTACTCCACAGTAAATTTATAGATTGTGGTGGTTTTATACTCCTGTCCTGCCTTTAACACAGAAGAGGCAAATTCCGGTCTGTTCACAGCGTTTGGAAAATACTGGGTTTCAAAACAGTATCCGTCCCTCTTATGATAGACGCATCCGCCTTTTCCCATATCTGTAGACATGGAATTGGCAGTATAAAACTGAACGCCCGGAAGATCTGTATACACTTCCATTCCCCGTCCGCTGGTTTCATCCACAGCCTTAGCGCACAAAGCCAGTTCTTTCGCCGGATGATTTAAGGCCCAGTTGTGATCAAAGCCGCCGGCCCACTTTAACTGGTCATAATCCTCTTCAATGTCTCTGACAATCGGTTTCATTTCCGTAAAGTCCAAAGGCGTGCCTTTCACAGACTCCAGCTTTCCTGTAGGAATAGAATCCGCATCCGTAAGCGTAAATGCATCGGCATCGATCCATACCTTCTGATTCATGGCGCAGCCTGAATCATGACCTGCCAGGTTAAAATATGCGTGATTGGTAAAATTAGCAACCGTATCTGCATCGCAGACCATATGATAGTCCAGTTTCAGGCTGTTGTCCTCTGTTAAGGTATAAGACACGGTAATATCGGCATTTCCCGGGTATCCCTGATCTTTGTCTGGACTAAACAGGGAGAAGGAAATCCTCGTTCCCAGCTCCTCCTCTTCTACCTGAGTCTCCCAAATCCGGTCACGATAGTAGTTTGGCCCGCTGTGCAGGTTATGTTTGCCGCCGCTGTTCTTTTCCAGTTCATATTTCACGCCGTTTAAGGTAAATTCTGCGCCTCCGATCCGGTTGGCATTCCGTCCCACCGGCTCTCCCGGATGGCCGGGGCCTTTTAAAATTCCGTCCACACTGTCATAACCCAGCACCACATCTGCCAGTTTTCCTTCTCTGTCAGGCACCATCATAGTGAGCCAGATTCCGCCTAAATCCGTAAAGGAAGCAGATACTCCCTGGCTGTTGGTCAAGGTGTAACGATACACCTTGTCTCCATTATCCAGTTTACCAAATTCTGTTTTTGTATAACCCATCAATCACAACCTCCTCTTGTTAAAACTCCTACTGTTTTGCCTTAATATACCCCTGGGCAGTCAAAAGTTCAGCACACAAAATAGACCCGCCTGCCGCGCCGCGGATAGTATTATGGGACAATCCCACAAATTTATAATCATACAGCTTGTCTTCCCTCAAACGTCCGATAGAAATTCCCATGCCGTTTTCAAAGTTCACATCCAGAGACACCTGTGGACGATTGTCTTCTGACAGATACTGGATAAACTGCTTTGGAGCGCTGGGAAGTTTTAACTCTTGAGGAAGCCCTTTAAAACTTTCCAGTTTTTCAATCAACTGCTCTTTGGAAGGTTTCTTTCTAAAATTCACAAATACTGCCGCCGTATGGCCATCCAATACCGGAACTCTAAGGCACTGGCAGGTAATCACAGGCTCCTGGGCCTTTACAATGACGCCTCCTTCCACCTTTCCCCAAAGGCGAAGCGGCTCCTGCTCGCTCTTTTCTTCCTCTCCTCCGATATAAGGAATCAGATTTCCCTCCATCTCCGGCCAGTCCTGAAAGGTCTTTCCCGCTCCGGAAATCGCCTGGTATGTGGTAGCCACCACTTCATACGGTTCAAATTCTTTCCACGCTGTCAGAACCGGAGCATAGCTCTGGATTGAGCAATTTGGTTTTACCGCGATAAATCCTTTTTCTGTTCCCAGACGCTTTTTCTGAGCTTCAATCACCTGAAAATGCTCTGGATTGATCTCCGGAACCACCATGGGCACATCTTGGGTCCATCTGTGGGCGCTGTTATTGGAGACTACCGGAGTCTCTGTCTTGGCATACGCCTCCTCAATCGCCTTGATTTCTTCTTTGGTCATATCCACTGCGCTGAACACAAAATCTACAGACGCGGCAACAGTTTCTACATCATTTACATTCATCACTACCAGATTCTTTACAGCTTCTGGTATAGGAGTTGTCATTTTCCAACGGCTGCCTACAGCCTCTTCGTAAGTTTTCCCAGCGGAACGGGGACTGGCGGCTACTGTGGTCACCTCATACCAGGGATGGTTCTCCAAAAGCGCAAGAAAACGCTGCCCTACCATACCTGTTGCGCCCAAAACGCCGACTTTCAATTTTCTTTCCATGGTCTTTCTCCTCTTTCATAATGTGTCGTAATTATCCTATAACAAAGTTTGAAAAAAAGCAAGGGAATTTCATGTTTAAGCCAGTGACAGCGCCACCTTCATCATATTCGTAAACGTTGTCTGTCTTTCCTGAGCTGTGGTGACTTCTCCGGTCACCTCGGAATCGGAAATGGTGACAATACATAAAGCATTGGCTCCTGCTGCAGCCGCATTGCTATAGAGAGCGGCCGCCTCCATCTCCACAGCCAAAACCCCCATATCCGTCCAGGTCATGCCGCCTTCCACTTTCTTGTCAGGAGCGTAGAACATGTCGGAGCTTAAGATGTTTCCAACATGGTATTCCAATCCCAGGGCTTTGGCGCTTTCCACGGCTTTTGACAGCAATTCATAGCTTGCAATGCAGGAATAATCCCCTGGAAGGCCAAACAGACGCACATAGTTAGAGGTGGTGCAGGCTCCCATGCCAAAAACCATGTCTCTCACCTTGCATTTCGGATTCAGAGCTCCGGCTGTGCCTACGCGAATCAAATTTTTACAGCCATAAAAGTGAATCAACTCATAAGAATAGATTCCGATAGAAGGACATCCCATACCAGTCCCCATCACAGACACTGGTTTTCCCTCATAAAGCCCTGTAAATCCTAACATGTTTCTGGTGGCGTTAAACTGCTTTACCTCTGTTAAAAAATTGTCTGCAATAAATTTCGCCCGCAGAGGATCTCCGGGAAGAAGTATGGTCTCTGCAATTTCCCCTTCTAAAGCCTGAATGTGTGGAGTTGGTACCTTTGAATTTGCCATTGTTGTAATCCCCTTTCATTTTTTATAAATTGCTTATGACAGCCTCACCTTTGTCCCTTTCCCGTCTCGTTTGGCTGTTTTTAACCGATTTAGTTGAATCTCTTTCTTTTTGTAGCTGATTACTGGGTCTTCGTTTACCAGATACAAATGCTCCAGCTCGTCCTCCACCTCCAGCTTCATACCCCTCACACCCTTGGAATTTTTTTTCATCTCAGAAATCTCTGTGAGAGGGAACCGCAAGAAATATCCTTTTACAGTCTGTAAGACCACGTCTCCTTCCGAAGCCAGGCGAACTGTGACCAGTCTGTCCTCGTCCTGAAACTTGGTGGAAGCCACCGTTCGATTATTGGTGATAAATTCTTCTGCACAAACCACTTTTAAAAGAGCCATCTTCGTGGCAAAAATTAACCGCTTTCCCATCATCTGATCCAGGCTGGTTAAGTAAAGGATTTGCTCCTTCGCCCCGTCAAATTTGCTCAAATTGTCAATGGGGGTTCCCTTTTCCCGAAGCTTTCCCATAGGAATATCCGCCACCTTCACCTGGTGAAGATTGCCTGCGTCTGTAAACAGACAGATCTTGTCTGTGCTCATGCAACGCAAAACGTAAGGGTGCTCTGACATGACCGTTTCCTGATTCCGCTCAAAGCTGTTTCTGTCCAGAAGCTTGCAGTAGCCAAACCGATCCATAATAAAGGCGACCTCCTGAATCTCCACAGGCGCTTCTTCATACACCGCCTCTTTGCCATCCTCAATATCTGTTCGGCGAAGAAGGGCAAATTCCTCTTTGATAGCGTCCAAATCCTGGATAATCACCTGATCCATCGTGGCCTTGCTCTCTAAAATCTTTGTATACTCCTTGATTTTTCGCAGAGTTTCTTTATACTCTTTTTCAAGGGCCAGGATTTCCAGGCCGATTAATTTATATAACCGCATTTCCAGAATGGCGTCTGCCTGCCTTTCTGTAAAGTGAAGCTTTTTGGCGTCATCCTCAAATCCGGGGACCTTAAATTTGATTTTACTGGTATCCCCTGTGGTAAGGCAGAGCTTGGCATCTTTTAAACTTTTTGAGCCTCTTAAAATAGCGATAATCAGATCAATGACGTCACAGGCCTGAATGAGGCCCTCCTTGATTTCCTTTTTCTCCAGCTCCTTATCAAGTAAAACTCTGTATTTTCGTTCATTGTTCTCATACTGAAACTCCAGATAGTTCTTAAGAATTCCCCTTAAATTTAAGGTTTCCGGCCGCCCCTTTGCGATGGCCAGCATGTTGACGCCAAAGGTATCCTCTAACTTAGTCTTCTTATATAAGATGTTTTTGATTCGCTCCACATCTGCATCTTTTTTCAGCTCCAGCACAATGCGGATTCCCTCTTTATTGGATTGGTTGGAAATGTCCGTCACGTCGGGAAGCTTTTTGGACTCCACCAAATCCGCCACGTCCATCAGAAATTTATTGATTCCCGCCCCCACCATGGTGTAGGGGATTTCCGTGATAATCAATTTATCCTTATCGCTTTTTCGCTTTCCTAACTCTACCTCGATTCTTCCCCGCAGCTTGATTTTTCCGGTTCCCGTCTCATAGATTTCCAGCAAATCCTTCTTATTGGCAATAATTCCCCCTGTAGGAAAATCAGGTCCGGGCATCAGAAGGAGAAGTTCCTGTGTGGAAATATCAGGATCGGCAATGTATGCTTTTACTGCATCGATAACCTCTCCTAAATTGTGAGGCGGGATGCTGGTGCTCATTCCCACAGCGATCCCTTCCGCGCCGTTAATCAAAAGATTGGGCACTCTGACTGGAAGAACCTCCGGTTCTTTTTCCGTCTCATCATAGTTCGGGACAAAAGCTACCGTCTTGTCTAAATCTTTTAAATACACCTCTTGAGCAAATTTTTCCAGTCTTGCCTCCGTGTATCGCATTGCTGCCGCTCCGTCTCCTTCAATGGAGCCGAAGTTTCCATGACCATCTACCAAAGCCATGCCCTTTTTAAAACTCTGAGACAAAACCACCAGAGTTTCATAAATAGAACTATCGCCGTGGGGATGATACTTACCCATGGTATCGCCTACGATACGGGCGGATTTCCGATGGGGCTTGTCATAACCCAGCCTCAGTTCGCTCATATCATAAAGCACTCTTCTCTGTACCGGTTTTAAGCCGTCCCTGGCGTCGGGTATGGCTCTGGCCGTAATGACGCTCATGGAGTAGTTCATGTAACTGCGCTGCATTTCCTCCGAATATTCGGTTGTCAAAATCTTTTCTGCCATGTCTCCTCCCTTATGCGTCGATATTTGCCTCATCCGCGTGGTCGTAAATAAACTTCCTTCTGGGCGGAACATCGCTGCCCATCAGCATCTCCGTAATCTCTGACGCAAGCCTGGCGTCCTCGATTTCCACCCGCTTCAACACCCGGTTTTCCGGGTCCAAAGTGGTCTCCCATAACTGCTGGGCGTCCATTTCTCCTAAGCCTTTATACCTCTGTAAAATAAAATCTCCGGTATGGCTTTTTCGATATTTTTCCAGTTCCTTTTCATCATAAAGATACTGTTCCTGCCCTTTCTTGGGAATCACCTTAAACAACGGCGGCATGGCGATATACACATGTCCATTATAAATCAAATCCGGCATAAACCGATATAAAAAAGTGAGAAGCAGCGTGTCAATGTGGCTTCCGTCCACGTCGGCATCGGTCATGAGAATAATTTTGTGGTAGCGAAGCCTGGTGATGTCAAAATCATTCCCATACCCTTCTGAAAACCCGCATCCGAAGGCATTAATCATGGTTTTTATCTCTGCGTTAGCCAGCACCTTGTCCATGGAAGCCTTTTCCACATTTAAGATTTTTCCCCGAATAGGCAGAATCGCCTGATACATCCGGTTTCTGGCAGTTTTTGCCGAGCCTCCGGCGGAATCTCCTTCCACAATGAAAATCTCGCATTTTTCTGGATCCCTGCTTTCACAGTTGGCCAGCTTTCCGTTGCTGTCAAAGGAAAACTTGGATTTGCTCAGCATGTTGGTCTTGGCCTTTTCCTCTGCCTTTCGAATCTTGGCAGACTTTTCTGCGCAGGAAATGATGCCTTTCAAGACCTCTAAATTTCTGTCAAAATATAACTCCAGCTCGTCTCCAATCACGGCAAACACCGCTTTTGTCGCATCTGCGCTGGCAAGCTTCGTCTTGGTCTGACCCTCAAAAATCGGATCCGGATGCTTTACTGCCACAATCGCAGTCATGCCGTTTCTGGTATCGGCTCCGGTAAAATTAGTATCCTTCTCTTTTAAGATTCCCAGCTCCCTGGCATAGCTGTTAATCATGGAGGTAAATTTCGTTTTAAATCCTACCAGATGAGCGCCGCCTTCCTGGGTGAAAATGTTGTTGCAGAAACCTAAAATATTTTCTTCAAAGGTATCTACAAACTGGAATGCAGCCTCCACCTCGATCTGGTCCACCTGTCCCCTTACATAAATCGGTTCATGAATGATGGTTTTTCCTTCGTTTAATTTCTTTACATAAGCCACAATACCTTCCGGCTCTGAATAGATAATGGTCTCTTCCTCTCCCTGACGCTTATTGCTGTAAGTAATGGTCAGTCCGGGGTTTAAGTAGGCAGTCTCATGAATCCTGCTTTTCAGCCACTCTGCCTTAAATCTGGTCTTTTCAAAAATGGTATCGTCTGGAAGAAAATGAATCTCCGTGCCAGTCTCTTTTGTCTTTCCCAAAACAGGAAGAAGACCGTCCTGTAACTCCACCACAGGAATCCCTCTTTCATAGGCGTCGTGATGAATAAAGCCGTTCTGGTAAATCTTCACTTCCAAATATTCTGACAGGGCGTTCACTACAGATGATCCGACTCCGTGAAGACCGCCGCTGGTTTTATATGCCTGATTGTCAAATTTTCCTCCGGCATGTAAGGTGGACAAAACCACCCGCTCCGCCGAAACGCCTTTTTTGTGCATTCCCACAGGAATACCGCGGCCGCTGTCTTTTACTGTACAAGAACCGTCTGCCTCCAGAGTGACCCATACCTGGTTACAGAAGCCTGCCAAATGCTCGTCCACCGCATTGTCCAATATTTCATATATCAGGTGGTTTAATCCCTTAGTCCCCACCCCTCCTATGTACATGCCCGGCCTTTTTCTGACAGCCTCCAGGCCCTCTAAGACCGTGATGCTGTCCGCATTGTACTGCGCTTTTGCCATGATCGTCCTCCATATCCAGTTTTTTGTCATGTTTTCTTATTATACACATAAATTATGAATTTTGGCAAGTCCTGGTAAGAAATCGAAAACGAGCCAGGGTTTCTTCATATACTGTTCTATGTTCCCAGACCGGCTCTGTTGGTTCTGGTTTTCGTTTTACAATGGCTTTGGCGGCCTCTTCTACAGAGGAATACCATCCCAGACCCACGCTGGCCATCATAGCGGCTCCGGCGCAGGCTTCCTCTTCTCCTTCTGTCTCGTAAACAGGCAGACCGAACACATCCGCCTGAATCTGTCTCCACGTCTCTCCTTTTGCGCCGCCGCCAGATGCAAGAATCGACTGCCAGTCCGCCTGAATCCCTGCCTCTTTAAAGACGTCCAGACACATTCTCAGATTGAGGGCCACTCCTTCCATCACGCTGCGGACGATGTGGGCGCGCTCATGACGCATAGACAGGCCGAAAAACATGCCTCTGGCATCCGGATTCTCATAGGGAACCCTCTCGCCTGCCAGATAGGGGAGAAAGAAAAGCCCCTCGCTCCCTGCTAAAACCATCCCAGCCTCTTTGTCCAGTTTCTGGTAATTGTCTGTTGTCTTTAACACGTTGTTTCTCAGCCAGCTTAAAGTGTTTCCTCCATTTAAAGAGCCACACTGTCCATACCACAAATCCGGCGCGCTGTGGCATAAAGTCTGAGTCCTGAGTTTTTCGTCATAGCAGGGTTTGGACATAACCGTAAGAATCTGAGAGGCAGTTCCGATGTTCACACACAAAGTCCCTTCTGACGCCACGCCGTTTCCCGTAAGCTGCATGGCAGAATCCGCTCCTCCGGCTACAAGAAGGGTCCCTTTTAAAAGCCCTGTCTCCTCCTCCGCTTTTTTTGTCACGGTTCCAACAATCTCATACGGTTTTGCCACCGGCGGAAATAAAGCTTTGGATATCTCAAGCCGCTTTAAAAGCCTTGTGCACCACTGTCTGTCTCTGACCGAAAACGCAATGCTTCCCCCTGCGTCTGTCTCGTCCGTCTCTATGGTTCCTCCCAGGCAAAACCGGATGTAGTCTTTGGGCAGCATCACATGCGCGGCCTTTTCATAGATTTCAGGCCGATGTTCCTTCACCCAGAGAAGGGAACAAATCATCATGCCGGCCATAGGCCGGTTCATCAGCTGAGACTCTAACCGCTCCTCTTTAACAATCTGTAAAATTTTTTCCTGCTCCTGTCTCGTTCTCTGGTCCATCCAGATAACAGCAGGCATGAGAACGTTTTTCTCCTTATCCAATATGACAAGACCATGCATCTGGCCAGAGAATCCAATCCCTTTCACCTGACAGGCCATAACCTTTCCTCTCTCCATGACCTCCAAAATGGCAAGTTTTGTCTGCTGCCACCACTTTTGCGGCCTCTGCTGGGCATAGCCTGTCTTTGGCGTCTCCACTTTGTATTCCTTTTGGGCCACAGCCGCTGTTCTTCCCTGACGGTCCATTAAAATGGCTTTCACCGACGAGGTCCCCAAATCAATTCCCATCACATATTCCATCTGTCTACCGCCTTAGTTGGACTTTTAACTCCGCCAAAGGGCAAAGTTCCGTATACGTTGCCGCCTTACTTCCTTTCCCGCCCCAATAGGCAAGGGAATTGATGTCGATAGCTTCCAGCTTAATGTCTTCCTCATAAAGATATTGGCATTCTATTCTCTCATACCGTTTCTTTTCCATGACATTAAAAAATCCCATCAGCACATTGTGATTTCCCAGAGCCTTGTCCGGCTCCTCCTCTGCCTGTTCCAGTTTTTGAAACGGCATAATGGCATAATTGATCAAAAGCCGGATTTCCCCTAAAATCGCGGATTCCGAAACGTATTGAATCACCATTCCACTTAAGATCTGCCTGACCATAATTTCCTTGTGAAGCTTGACACCATCCAGTTTAATTTTATAGATAGCGCTGAAATTTAAAATGTACTGGTGCAGGCGTTTTGTCCGTTTTCTGACAATATCCTCTCTATAAATCCGCTCCTTTGGAGTATAATGTCTGGAAAGCCATTTACACAGTCCATCCAACCCCGGATAGATAATCCGCTCCGTCATATTAATCTGATCAAGTTTATCCCTGATTTCCATCCGCACATCCGAAGGAATGATCACCTTAAAGCCAAGTTTGGGATACTGGTTCAGCCATTGGGAAATCAGCACGCCGGGATCTGACATTACGGAAAACAGAGCGTATTGATTCACTATTCTGGCGTCGATCGAGGAAGGTTCAAAAAACAAGGGAAACGCCTTTTTGTTTTCTTCCATATCCTTTAAAGCGTCAAAATCTTTTATCCTATGTTTCAGCATCTGGGCGCTGAATCCATTTGCCATGTTATCCTTAAGCATTTTCTGAACAGAGGAAGGAAGGTATCTATGGACCTCAATGCAGTCCAGACACCAGATTGCGCAGTCGCAGTGATTGTATTCAATATTTGCCGTTGCAAAATGAGCGGCTACATAGGGGGAAAAGGTCCAGTCCAGCAGTCTGGTAGGCAGCCCGTGATGCTGGGCCAGGGACACAATCTCCCAAAAATTGTCTTTATCTGACACTTCCATGGAAGCGTACTTTTTAAAGTTCCGCAAAAGCGGCTTTTCCAGCTCCACCTTATTGCCGCAGATCCGGTTTAGGCTGGGAAGCAAATCATATTCCGCATGAGACACGCCTCTGAAAATCAGATTGGATCGGTATCTCATAATGTGATTGTCCCAGGAATTGTAAAACACCTTGTCATTAAAATCATTCCAGTTTTTTATTCTGTACTCTCTCATGGCAAACACTCCAGACTACCTAATCAGCAGTTTTCCATCCTCCCTGTCAAGAACGCAGCTTCCGCCTCGTTTCAGCCTTCCAAACAGCAATAGTTCTGCCAGCAGCGGCTTGACCTCGCCGGCAATTACCCGATCAATCTCTCTTGCCCCATATTCCCTGGTGATTCCCATCTCCCTGATATAGTATTCTGCCGCTTCTGTTACAGTAAGCTCTACCTGCCTTGACGCCAATTTGTGAGAAAGCTCTCCCAGCTTCTTCCTGGTGATTCTCTTGGCCATCTCCTGGTCCATGGCGCGAAACAGCACAATCCGGCTTAAGCGGTTTCGAAATTCCGGCTGAAACGTCTTTTTTACCGCTTCGGACAACCCCTCCAGGTTTACCTCCTCACTTCCAAACCCAATCCTGCTTTTCCCCATCTTACTGGCTCCTGCGTTGGAGGTCATAATTAAAATAATATTGCGAAAATCCGCTTTCCTGCCCTGATTATCTGTCAGGGTGGCGTAATCCATCACCTGAAGCAGCACATTGTAAATATCTTCGTGAGCCTTTTCCAACTCGTCCAAAAGCAAAATTCCATGGGGATGGCGGCGGACCTCCTCGGTCAAAAGGCCGCCTTCCTCATAGCCTACATATCCGGCCGGCGCTCCAATCAGTTTTGCCACCGTATGCTTTTCCGCATACTCGCTCATATCAAACCGGATAAAAGAGATTCCCAGCTCTGCAGCCAAAGCCTTTGCAAGCTCTGTCTTTCCCACTCCCGTAGGACCCACAAACAAAAAGGAGGCAATGGGCTTGTTTTCCTCATTTAATCCGGCTCTGGAAAATTTCACTGCGTTGACCACCTGACTGACCGCCTCGTCCTGTCCGAACAAAGTCTGTTTTAAATTCTCCTCCAAAACAGCCAGCTTCTGGATCTCCCCCTTTTCCACAGTCTGAAGAGGAATGCTGCACACCTTGGAAAGTACCTGGTCAATCAGCGCCTTGTTTACCGTCTGCTTTTTTTGTTCCAGAGGATGAAGCCTCCGGTATGCCCCCGCCTCGTCTATCAGGTCAATCGCCTTGTCTGGCAGAAACCGTTCGTTCATATAACGGCTGCTTAGTTCCACTGCATATTCTAAAACTCCAGAGGTATATTTTACTCCATGATACCGCTCATATCCTGATTTCAGACCTTTTAAAATCCGAATCGCTTCCTCTTTGGAAGGCTCTAAAATTTCAACCTGCAAAAATCGGCGGACCAGGCTTTTACTTCCCGAAAAGTGCTTCTTGTATTCTTCAAAAGTCGTGGCCCCCATAAAACGAATATGCCCTGCCGCCAGGTAAGGTTTCAAGAGATTCGCCACATCCAGGCTTCCTCCGTTTACGGCTCCGGCCCCTACAATATTGTGGATCTCATCCAGATATAAAATGGGATTGTCCTCTCCTGAGAGCCCCTCCATAATCTCCTTAAACCGCTTCTCAAAATCTCCCCGATACTGGGTTCCGGCCAAAACTCCCCCCAGGTCCAGTCCATACAGCCTGGCATTTCTTAACGGCTCTGGAATCTGGTCTTTTAAGATCTTCTGGGCCAGACCATAGGCAAGCATGGTTTTTCCGACACCCGGTTCTCCCAAAAAGAGCACATTGTTTTTCTCTTTCCTGCAAAGAATCTGAATGGTCCGCTCCATCTCCTCTTCCCGTCCAATCAGAGGATTCTGCTTCTTACACGTTTCATTCATGTCTTCTAAAAAGGATTTCCAGCCCTGACGCTCTGGGGCCATCTCTTCTTCCTCCAGGATTTGTGTCCTATCTCCCCTCTCCCTGGCCAGACTTTCTCTGGATAATTCTCCCATCAGTTCAATAAGATCCACTCCCTGCACAGCCAGATAGTAAACTCCATAACAATCCTCCAGCTGCAAAAGAGCGGCCAGAAAGTGACTGACCTCAATCTTTTCTCTGCCGCTGACTCTGGCCTGTCCTTCCGCCATGCAGAAAACTTCCTGTGCATCCGAGGTCAGCATTGCATTTTCCTCCTCTGCAACACCTGCATGCTCCTCTAAAAATTCCAGAATATCCTGCCGCAGCTTCTCAATGCTTCCTCCCTTTGCCTCGTATTCTCTGGAAAACTCCTCATCAAACGTCAAGCCGTATATCACGTGCTCCGGCATGAAATAGCGGTGGCGCCTTTTTTTGGCAAGCTCCACTGCGTGTTCCATCACGCCCTGCATACTTTCTGTGTAATTCATAGTCCTCTGTCCCTTGCCTTTTAAATCATCCAAATAGCGCTTCTCCTAATTAAGGTTGGCAGACTGCTTCCACTTTTAAGGGATATCCTTCCTTTCTGGCCCACTGAACTGCTTCCATGGCCTTGGTCTGGGCAATATCCCTGGGATAAACTCCTGCTACCGCGTAATTCCCTTTGTGGATGGTAAGCATCAAAGCAACCGCTCCAGATTCATCCTTATTAAATATCTGAACCAATACTCTTACCACAAAATCCATAGGGGTAAAATCATCATTATAAATCAACACCTGATACTGTTTGGGAATCTTAATCCGGCTGTTTGTCTGTCCTCTTACGCTTTCCTTTACCGCCATACCCCGCCTCCTGTCTGTTTTTAGATACTGCGCTATTTTATTTTTATAAAGATTATATCGTATTCACATCAAAAAATCAAAGTGAAAGTATTGATACAGAATTGAACTTTTGGTTCCTTTATGGTATTTTTAAAATAGATTAACGAACTCGTACATCGAGGCGAGAAAACTAGAAGGTATTACCATATGAATTTTTTAGAATCGTCTTCTGCCTTGATTCCCGCCCTGACGGGAATGGCGTTGACTTTGTATCATGGAGACCAAAACACCTTATATCAGTTTGAACATCAATACTGTTTTTCTCCTCAGCTGCAAAAAATTTACACTGCTCAGGGGCTGAAGTCGTTTTTCCAAGACGGGGCAGAAGAAAAGATTTATGACCTGGCGGAACCCTTGGGCACGCGCCTGACTGCATTTAAGATTGGAGAACTATGGGTACTCTTAGGGCCTTATGTAGAAACGGGCTGGAGCGAGCGGGCCAGCCGGCTCCTTCTTGCCAAACTGGGCGCTTCAGAAGCTTTTTTGCCGATGTATAAAGCGTACCGCTGTAAACTGCCCATTATCAGACAGGAATTTGCTGTCAAGACGACGTTCCTTTTGACAGAAAATCTGGGAAGCGGTATGCGGGCGATGGAAAATGTCTGGCTGGAGCCGGAGGGGGAACACTCTGCCCCGACCTTTTCCGATCTGTACACCAACGCCGAAGAAGTGAACCGACGCTATCAGCTGGAGGATCGGTTCATAGAAGCCGTAAGCCAGGGCGACGCAGGGAGAGCCCACCGGACGTGGAAAGAGATTGGCAAAGTTGGGTCTGGCATCCGTTTTATGTCAAACAGCATACAAGACCAGTTGATGGGGGCTACGATTGCGAGAACGCTGATCCGAATCGGAAGCAAACTTGGCGGACTCAGTCCGGTACTGATCGACTCTATCAGTCAGGAGTATGCCCAGCAAATGAAACACACTGCCTCCAAGGCAGAGATGGAAGGTCTGATCGCCGAGATGAGCGGGCGGCTCTGTGACGAAGTGCGAAAGCGACGCCGTTGTGGCTGGTCTCCCGTTGTCCGACGGGCCGCCGACTATATGGAAGTCAATTTAAGCAAATCCATGACTACTGCGGAGATTGCCAGAGCCGCAGGAGAGAAAAAACGGAGCTTTGTAAACCGTTTCTTCCAGGAAACAGGAATGACAGTAAAGGAATATTTGGCAAAGATACGCTGCGACGTCGCCGCACAGCTTCTGACAAACAGCGAGGCCAATATCCAGGAGATCGCCGCCTATGTGGGGTATCCAGACAACAACTATTTCTCTAAAGTTTTCAAGGCTAATTTGGGAGTGTCCCCCCAAACGTATCGGTCTGTCCGCAAAACCTCCTCCATCCTAGAATAGATATAAAAAAGAAACTTATTTTTTCTAACTACTGTCTGTTTTTTCTAACGGACAGTGGTTTTTTTTGTTAAACTATTACCAAAGCCCCAGAAATCGACGCCAAGAACAAACGGGGCAAATTATGAAGAAAGTGTGAAAAGACACCGCTATGTTAATTCATGATTCCTGTCAATCGGCGATTCAATCCTGTGTGGATACCAAAACATTTGCCATCGCACGTCTGTATAACAATGAAAAAACCATGAGTATCCATATCCATGACTGCTATGAGGTCTATTTTTCTATCTGTGGAGGAAAGCAGTTCCTCATTGACAACCGAGTATATGAGTTTGAACCAGGGGATATTTTTTTCATTAACCAATTTGAAAGCCATTATCTGTCCAAAATCGACCAGTTAAACCATATGCGCGTGGTTATTTCTATCTGCCCAGAATATCTGAAGCGATTCTCCACAGAGTTTACGGATTTAAATTACTGTTTTACCTATAGAAATCCTGTCTTAGGACACAAACTCAGCCTGTCTGAAGAGGAACGTAAGCGGTTTCTGTATTTCATTCATAAGCTGTCGGAGGAACGAGGCTTTGGGCAGGACGTTCTGGACCAGGCAGTCTTTTTGGAGTTGATGACCTTTTTGAACTGTATTTTTCGTTTACACTGTATCAAGGCTTTGGCCCCTGTCCTTCACAGTGAGGCACAAATCAGAACGGGGCCTCTCCACTCTCAAATCGACGAGATTTTAGACTATATCAACCAGAATCTGGCAGAAAATCTTAGCATCTCCATGTTGGCCGCTCATTTTTATCTCAGCAATTCCTATTTGTGCAAGATTTTTAAAACTGCCACCGGCACCACCATAAACCGCTATATCACCGCAAAGCGAATCTCACAGGCTAAAGCGATGCTGGCGGAGGGATATTCCGTAGCAGAGACTGGCAGTCTGTGCGGTTTTGGTGATTACAGTAATTTTTTTAAGTCATTTACGAAAGTGGTTGGAATCTCTCCTAAAAAATATGCCTCCTTCACACAGAGATAGCCGTAAAAACCAACGGAATTTTCGACAAAAAAGTATAAGATTTGCAATATTTCTGCAACAATATGACTATAAAGTATCTTTTTCTCATGCTATAATACCATCACCAAATAAAATCATGGTCAAGATTTTTATTTAACATTATAAGATGAGGAGGGGTTTAGGGTGGAAGAAAAAAACGCTAGACGTTCCAATCAGCAATGGCTGAATGCAACTTATGACAAGCTGCTTCTTAAAATGAAGGCGGAGTGTGGCAGAGTGGGCACAAACATCCCCTACACTACCGGAAAAGACGGCAAATACCACGACATCACAGAGACTCCCTGGGGCAAACGGCCAGACGGCGGCACTCATGTGGGATTCTGGACCAACGGCTTTTGGCCGGGAATGTTGTGGCAGATGTATGAGGCCACTGGGGACGAGGATTATAAAAAGGCGGCCGTAGGTGTTGAGGAGCGGCTGGAAGTGTTACTGAAAAGCGCGGAGACTGTGGATCACGACCTGGGATTTTTGTTCCTCCTGTCTTCTGTGGCTAACTACCGAAAGACTGGAGACACAGAAGCACGGCGCAGAGGGCTTTTGGCGGCCAGCCTTTTATCCTCTCGTTACAATCTGGACGGAAAATTCATCCGTGCATGGCCTGATTCTATGTCGAAAATGGCTAAAAACTTTGGAGGCGGCGACATCCGGGGCTGGATGATCATTGACTGTATGATGAATATCCCTCTGTTATATTGGGCTTCCGAGGAAACCAATGATCCGCGTTTCAAAAAAATCGCGTTCAATCACGCCAAGACTGCCCAGCAATACGTTGTCCGGTCTGACGGAAGCTGCAATCATATTGCAGCCTTTGATCCAGACAGCGGCCAGTACCTCACCAACCCCGGCGGGCAGGGCTACAGACAGGGTTCTTCCTGGAGCAGAGGTCAGTCTTGGGCAGTATATGGTTTTGCCCTCAGCTACCGTCATACGAAAGATGAATCTTTCCTTAATACCGCAAAGCAGTGTGCCCACTACTGCATCTCGAACATGGCTGTCACCGACTGGCTCCCTTTGGTAGACTACCGCCAGCCAGCCGAACCGTTGAAGTACGATTCCACTGCCGCCATGTGTACTGCATGTGGACTTTTAGAGATTGCCAGACATGTGGAGGAAAATGAAGCCCGATTCTACACAGAAGCGGCATACCGTATCTTAAGGGCTTGTGATGAGAAGTTTGCCAACTGGGATCCTGAGAAGGACGCCATTACCACCGGCGGCACCTTCTTCTATCATGACCCTGACGGCACCAATACAGAAGTTCCTATTATCTACGGCGACTACTTTTTCATAGAGGCGATTCTTCGCCTGAAAGGGAAAGATTTGTTTGAGTGGTAATCTGACCGTGAAAGGAACAAACTTATGGAATAACAGTATAATCGTGCGAAAACGTGGCAGCTTTTGTTTTTCGTGTTTAACAATACGGCTTCTAATATTTATTTGTCTCTGATGGGATTCGTCAACCTCTACGCAGGTAATGTGGCGGGGATGGCTGTGCTGCTCGTCTCTAACATTATGATGGCTGCTCGATTCTGGGATGGCGTCACCGACCCGATCGTCGGCTTCGTGGTGGATAAAACCAATGGAAAATTCGGCAAGTTCCGGCCCTTTATGCTAATAGGTAATCTTATCATGCTGGGTACTGTAATTTTGATGTTCACTACCACCCATCTGATGCCGGACGGGTTTCCCAAAGTGCTTTACTGGACTGTGATTTATCTGGTGTACATTATTGGCTACACCTTCCAGAATGCTGCCACCCGCGGCGGGCAGAGCGTATTGACCAACGACCCCAAGCAGCGTCCTATGTTCGCACGAATTGACAGCATCATCAATGCACTTTTGTTTACCGGCATGGCTGTGTATATTACCGACACTCTGGTTGGCAAGCATCAAGGATTTACTGCTGAATTGTTCAGAGAAGTGATCTTCACCTTCGGTCCCATTTCGTTGGTGCTTACCGTCCTGGCTATGATCGGCATACAGGAAAAAGACCAGCCTGAAACCTATGCCAAACTAGGTGAACAGGCACGTTACGGCTTCAAAGACATTTTCAGAATTATCAAAAACAATAAGGCGATTCAGATGCTGGTGGTAGCGGCCTCCACTGACAAACTGGCTACCCAGGTCAGAAGCAATTCTGTAGTAGGTATCATGCTGTACGGCATTATCATTGGTAACTACAAGATGCTCAGCCGAATGTCCATGATCACGATGATCCCCAGCATGATTTTAATCATCATCGGCACCAGCGTTGCCGCCCGTTTCTCTTCCAAGAAAGCCACGGTTCTTTTTACCTGGTGCAGTATCGCCTCCTCATTACTTTTGGGTGCAATCCTGATCTTTGGCGATCCTACTCAAATCTCACTGGAGCATATCGGCTTTATGACTATCGCCTTTATCGGCCTTTATACGCTGGTCTATGGTTTTGCCAGCATCAATGTCGGCCTGGCTACTCCTATGATTGCAGACTGTGCTGACTATGAGCTGTATCAGTCCGGCAACTATGCCCCCGCCCTTATGGGCACTGTGTTTGGATTTTTTGACAAGGTGATCTCCTCTTTTGCGGCCACAATCGTGGGCTGGTTCTGTGTACTGATCGGCTATTCAGAGCGTTTCCCCACGCAAGAAGATCCTCTGACTTCCGGAGTCTTCTGGGTCACCATTTTCCTGTTCATCGGTATGCCGATTTTAGGCTGGATTGCCAGCTTGATTGCTATGAAATTCTATCCGCTGGATAAGGAGAAGATGATCGAAGTTCAGGCTAAAATTGCTGATATAAAATCTCATGGTACGGCAAAATAAATCCATTTAAATTTAGGGAGGTAATCAAATGGTTAATTTCAGCTTAGAAGGGAAGGTGGCCCTGGTCACCGGCGCTTCTTATGGTATCGGTTTTGCTATTGCCGGCGCTCTTGGTGAAGCAGGGGCCAAAATCGTGTTTAATGACCGGAATCCTGATCTCATCGAAAAAGGCATCACTGCCTATAAGGACCTTGGCATTGAAGCACATGGATATATCTGTGACGTGACAGACGAACAGGCTGTCCAGAACATGGTAGCTCAAATCGAAAAAGAAGTGGGTATTATTGACATTTTGGTAAACAATGCAGGCATCATCAAACGTATTCCCATGTTGGAGATGTCCGCCGCGGATTTCAGGCAGGTGGTAGATATTGACTTAAACGGTCCTTTCATCATGGCCAAAGCCGTTATTCCTTCCATGATCCAAAAGGGAGGCGGAAAGATCATCAATATCTGTTCCATGATGAGCGAGCTTGGCAGAGAAACCGTATCCGCCTATGCCGCCGCCAAGGGAGGTCTGAAGATGCTGACCAAAAATATTGCCAGCGAGTACGGCCAATACAACATCCAGTGTAACGGTATTGGACCTGGCTACATCGCCACGCCGCAGACCGCGCCTCTCCGTGAGGTTCTGCCGGATGGTAGTCGCCACCCCTTTGACCAATTCATTCTGGCCAAGACTCCGGCAAACCGTTGGGGGGAAGCGTCCGATCTGGCAGGACCCGCTGTGTTCTTAGCATCTGACGCCTCCAATTTTGTTAACGGCCATATCCTGTATGTAGACGGCGGCATTCTGGCCTATATTGGAAAGCAGCCATAGGTAGGAGGAATACTATGAAAATCGCACTTATCAACGAGAACAGTCAGGCTGGAAAAAATAGCATCATTTTTACAGCGCTTAAAAAAGTTGTGGAACCTATGGGCCACGTCGTTGACAATTATGGAATGTACGCCGCAGATGATAAAGCTCAGCTCACCTATGTCCAGTGCGGCATTGTGGGCACCATTCTTCTTAACAGCGGGGCGGCGGATTTTGTCGTCACTGGCTGTGGAACCGGCGAAGGAGCTATGCTGGCCATGAACAGTTTTCCGGGCGTAATCTGCGGCCATGTGGAAGATCCGGTGGATGCATATACCTTTGCCCATGTTAATGACGGCAATGCCGTGGCTATGCCCTTCGCCAAAGGCTTTGGCTGGGGCGGCGAGCTGAATCTGGAATACGTTTTTGAAAAGTTGTTTGGATTTGGCCACGGCCAAGGATATCCTCCAGAGCGGGTAGAGCCTGAGATGCGCAATAAGCATATTTTAGATGAGGTCCGTTCCAAAACCCTGCGTCCTCTTCTTGAGGGTCTAAAGGACTTAGACCAGGAGCTGTTGAAGGGAGCTGTGGCAGGCGAACATTTTGAGGAACTGTTCTTTGCAGGCTGTAAGGACCAGGCCATAGCAGACTTTGTAAAAGCGCTTTTGTAAAAGGCGCGTTGAAAAAGAACGCCTTCAGACTGATACCTGAAAGCGTTCTTTTAAATTGTTCCATTCTTACTTACACAATACTCATGCAGTGATTACTCTTGTGTATGTGCAATCACGATTTTACATTTTTGACAATAATACGCTTTTGCTTGATACCCTTCTTTTAAGATCCTGTACTGATTCATGAGCAAAACTCCGTCTGCCGCAACTGAGAAAGCGAACATAGATGGTCTTTTGCCGTCTGGCAGCCATTGGACTGGCTGCGACCAGTTGGGTATATTTCCTAACTGCATTTCATTTTGACAATATGGACAGTTCATAGATATTCCTCCAATCTAATCTTGATTTTATTGAAATGTTGGAGTCAAAGGCCCTAATATTTTATTGACAGTATATCATAAATACAAAGACAAATCAAATATCCTGTTTTTGTTGAAAAAGATTTGAAAGCAAAAGAAAAACACCATATCATCTTGAATAAGCGCGTAAAAAAACATCTGCCAATCCGACAGATGTTTGTCTTAAATAGCGGAAGGGAGATTTGAACTCTCGACACCACGGGTATGAACCGTGTGCTCTAGCCAACTGAGCTATTCCGCCATATTTGGTTTTCAATGGGGCCTACAGGGCTCGAACCTGTGACCCTCTGCTTGTAAGGCAGATGCTCTCCCAGCTGAGCTAAGACCCCATGTCAAACTGCTCTATTAGTATAATCCAAGTTGTCCTAAATGTCAACAACTTTTTGATGGAAATTTAGAAAAAATTTTTGTTAACTTTGACAGACGGATTTTAAAAAAATCACTGGACGAATACCAGATTTTGTGAGAAAATAATAGACAAGTATGATGTGATAAATTTAACGATACCACCAAAATACTTCACACTTATTACTTTATTGAAAGGAGTTTTACAATGATTTATTCACATGAAGTAGAAACAATGTGCCCAGTAGCGCAGGGTGTGCATCATGGTGCGGCTCCCATTCCGGAGGAAGCAAAGTGGGTGCAGGTAAAAGAAGTAAAGGACATCTCCGGTTTTACCCACGGTATTGGCTGGTGTGCTCCACAGCAGGGTGCATGTAAGCTTTCCCTGAATGTAAAAGAGGGAATTATCCAGGAAGCTTTGGTTGAGACCATCGGATGCTCTGGTATGACCCATTCAGCAGCTATGGCAGCAGAAATTCTTCCTGGCCTGACTGTAATGGAAGCGTTAAACACAGACTTGGTATGTGATGCAATCAATACTGCTATGAGAGAATTATTCTTACAGATCGTTTATGGCCGTTCTCAGTCTGCATTTTCTGAAGACGGACTGGCTGTAGGAGCAGGACTTGAGGATTTGGGTAAGGGACTTCGCTCTCAGGTAGGAACCATGTATGGAACATTGAAAAAAGGACCTCGTTATCTGGAGATGGCGGAAGGTTATGTTACCGGTATCGCTTTAGATGCAGACGACCAGATTATTGGTTATCAGTTCGTATCCCTTGGCAAGATGACTGATTTCATCAAAAAAGGCGACGATCCCAATACTGCATGGGAAAAAGCAAAAGGTCAGTATGGCCGTGTAGCCGACGCAGTAAAAATTATAGACCCACGTCAAGAATAAAGCAAAATTTCACGCAAAGCGGGAAATTTTGCGCTACGCAAACGAAATGCAATGGAGTTTGCGGTTCCCGTTAAAAGCAAAGCGGGAAATTTTGTGTCATAACCAGAATTTTTGAGGAGGAATTACATATCATGGCATTATTTGAATCATATGAGAGACGTATTGATAATATCAATAGCGTACTGAAAAATTATGGCATTGCTTCCATTGAAGAAGCGGAAAAGATTACGAAGGATGCCGGCCTTGATGTATACAACATGATCAAAGGCATTCAGCCAATCTGTTTTGAAAATGCATGCTGGGCATACACCGTAGGCGCAGCTATTGCAATCAAAAAAGGGTGCAGAAAAGCAGCAGATGCAGCGGCCGCTATCGGCGAGGGACTTCAGTCCTTCTGTATTCCAGGTTCTGTTGCAGATACCCGTAAGGTTGGTTTAGGACATGGCAATTTAGGCAAAATGCTTCTGGAAGAAGAGACTGAGTGCTTTGCATTTTTGGCAGGCCATGAGTCTTTTGCAGCAGCAGAAGGTGCTATCGGTATTGCAGAGAAGGCAAACAAGGTCCGCCAGAAACCTCTTCGGGTTATCTTAAACGGTCTTGGAAAAGATGCCGCACAGATCATTTCCCGTATCAATGGCTTTACCTTCGTAGAGACAGAATATGACCCTTATACCAATGAGGTTAAAGAGGTTTCTCGCAAGTCCTATTCCGAGGGGCTTCGTGCGAAAGTTAACTGCTATGGTGCAAACAGCGTTCCAGAAGGCGTTGCCATTATGTGGAAGGAAAGCGTTGATGTTTCCATCACTGGTAACTCCACCAACCCAACACGTTTCCAGCATCCAGTAGCAGGTACTTATAAGAAAGAACGTCTGGAAGCAGGCAAAAAGTACTTCTCCGTAGCTTCCGGCGGCGGCACAGGACGTACTCTCCATCCAGATAATATGGCTGCTGGTCCAGCTTCCTATGGTATGACTGATACTTTAGGACGTATGCACTCTGACGCACAGTTTGCAGGTTCTTCTTCTGTTCCTGCTCACGTTGAGATGATGGGACTGATCGGCGCTGGCAACAACCCTATGGTTGGTATGACTGTGGCTGTAGCTGTTTCCATTGAAGAAGCGGCGAAGGAAGGCAAGTTCTAAGAAATAGCGTATTTTTTAAGGGCTTCCGTTGATATCACATGTCAACGGAAGCCCTTAACTTTGCCACGCAGCACACAAGTAACACACAGGTAGCACATATGAGAGAGCACACAAAATAAAAGTATAAGAAAGACCGTTACCTAAAGTAAAAGAGTAGCAAAGGCAGGGTGTTGATGGATTCCCTGCCTTGTGCTTATAATATATTAGCAACGCTTAACAAGGGCACACAGGCCATAGTATAAAGCGCAAAGAGAAAAAGTTTCAGATTTTCCACTCAAACGAAACGCGGTCGCTGGTGGCCTGGACCTGGGAGAGAATAATGTCCGTCACCTGCCGTCGGTCGTCAAAGTCAATCGTGTTCCAGTTCTCCAGATGGGCAGACAGAAACTCGATTTTCTGTGGAGAGATTGTTTCCGCGTTCAGTGCCGCGATTTCCTTTATCAGCCGTTGGCGGTTTGCGTCCAGTTCCTCGATTTTCCCATTGGCATAGGACAGCAGAACCGCATTGGCCCCGGTCAGGGTGTTCAATAGCTTCTCGATCTCGTCCTCCACCCGG
>CAJTUV010000008.1:33222-107167 GCA_910579515.1 uncultured Hungatella sp. | reverse complement strand
CACCAGATGAGCTGTGGTACTACTTTGGTGCTAACGGAAGAGCTACCAGAAAGACAGATACAGATAACAAATATGACTATAAGAAAACTTCTGTTGAGTGGTCACAGGGAACAGATACTTTCTTCTTCGATTCAGAAGGCCATATGGTTACCGGATGGATTGAGCATGACAAAGATATTTACTACTGTACAGAGTACGGTAATGCTGTAAAAGGCTGGCAGGAGCTTGAGCCAGACGATGATATGGTTAACAGCCATGCTAGCGATTACGAGGATACAGAGCGCTTTAACTTTAAGGACAGCGGTAAGCTTCGTAAAGCAGAAGAAGGCAAAGGAACCGTTACATGGTATAGCAATGGTCAGTACTATGCTTTCGATGAGAATGGTGTTTTGTTGACAGACTGGTATGAAGTTTCCAGCATCAATGCTACCTATGCTGGAACTAAGGGTATTATGGCAACAGCAGATGAGGCTGGTTATGCCGGAGAGTATCCAGCAGCAGGAACAGGCTGGGTATACAGCTTAGATCCAGAAGAGGATGATTATCATTGGTATTATCTGGTAAGCATCAATGATGGCAAGACCATTACAAGAAACGTGCCATTCAACCTTATGGCAGATGACAACTATTACAGAGCAAAACAGATTAAAGGTAAGACCTATCTCTTTGACGAGAAAGGTATCATGAAGACCGGTCTTATAGATTTGAGAACATCTTCTACTAAGAACGTTCCAGTAGGTGCAGATGGTAAGGGTAAAGTAGATGAGGCAGGTGGTGCTAAGTCTAAGGCTATCGATCCAGGTATCTACTACTTCAGAAAAGATGGCGCAACAACAGCTGGTCAGATGGTAACTGGTAAGACTGCAGTTACAGAGGATGGCGACACCGATTACTACTACTTCGATAGCAAGAGAGGCGGCGCAGCTCTGATCAATACCGTTAAAGATGGTATCATTTATGGTACAGACGGTAAGAGAATGAACGCAGATGATGGCAACTCCAACCAGATTAAGTCTGTTGATGTTAATCTGTATGATTACAAGACTGGTAAAGTTTTAGTTCCAGCTGGAAGTGAAATCATCGTAACTTCTGCAGGTAAGTTAAGAACCAGCGGTACCATTAAGATTGAGGGCGACAAGTTCGAAGTTGTACAGGGTACAAAGGTAGATGGCGCTATTACAACTCCATGGTCAGTTAATGCTGTTGACTAATTAAGAATCACAAACAAATTAACGTTAAAAGGGTGTTGCTGTTTAGTTAGAATTTCTAGCTAGGCGGCAACGCCTTTTTTGTATTACAAAATTGTAGGATACTTTTTGATTTTAGTTGTAGAAAAGCTGATTTAATGGTATATTATATGGAATATAAAGATTGGAAATGCACAAAGATTTTGGAGGTTCTAGTAAAATATGAAGGAAAAAAAGACAAAGCTTTCGGTGATCATGGCATTCTATGTAACAGCAATATTAGTAGGGCTGCCAATTATTTACCATGATTACTATTATGATATTTTGCAAGTGAAGTATTACTACTACTGCGGATGTGTGGCTGCGATGCTGATAGCTGTTTTTTTTTACACCCTTTATACAGGAATTTTAAAAAAGTCATGTCTCAGATTAAATGGAAAGATCATAGGGAAATCCTTTACTGTTGTTGACTGGGCACATATGGTATTTTGGCTTTTGGCAGCGATTTCTACGTTGCTGTCGCCATTCAAATATGAGGCGTTTTGGGGAAATGAGGGACGGCTCTGCGGTTTCTTTTTGATTACGCTCTATACCGTATCATATTTTTGTATCACCAGGTGGTTTCAGATGCGGCGATGGTATGTGGATATATTTCTGGCGGCGGGACTTGTAGTGTGCTTGTTTGGGATCACAGACTTTTTTAATTTGGATTTATTGGGATTTGAGAAACATCTCGGTTCCGTTGAGATCTATATGTTTACTTCTTTTATTGGCAATGTTAATTTTTATACGGAATTGGTGGCAATTTATATGGGAATTGCTGCTGTTATGTGGATTGGGACTCAGAATAAGATTAGAAGTGTCTGGTATTTTATATGTCTGTGGATTATTTTTTTAGCTGCTATTATGGGACAAAGTGATAACGTGTATTTGGCAATGGCAGCACTATTTAGCATTCTTCCATTATACGCATTTCGTACCAGGAGAGGATTAAAAAGATACTTTGTCCTGATAGCTACTTTTTTGACTTGCTTGAAGATAGTGGAGTGGGTAAGCGGCAAATATTGGGAGAAGGTGATACACCTTGACAGTATGTACAATGTTTTGACGGGATATGAAAAACTAACCCTCATAATTATTAGTCTTTGGGTGGTAATTGCGGTAGTTTATTTGTATGATTATATGGGTAAGAAAAAAGATGAAACGCTTTCTCCATGGTTATGGCGCAGCTGGCTGACGGCATTTATAGCGGCTGTGTTGGGAGTCTGCTATATCTTATATGATGTTAATATTGCTGGGCATGGAAGCGCGTATGGTTCGCTGCAAGGATATTTAAAGTTTGATGATAACTGGGGAAGTGCACGAGGATTTGTTTGGAGAACTGCTGTAGAAAATTATAAGAGATTTCCTCTCATACGGAAAATTTTTGGATATGGACCAGAAACATTTAGCATCATAGCTTACTATAACAATGCACATGAAATGAATGAAGCTTATGGATTATTTTTTGAAAATGTGCATAACGAATATTTACAGTATTTGATGACCATAGGGTTAATGGGAATGTTGGGGTATCTAGTGCTTTTAGGTAGCTCGTTTGTTACGGCTGTAAGAAAAGGAGCTGATAGACTATATCTTATGGCAGTGATGATGGGAGTCTTTTGTTATGCGGTTCAGGCGGTAATTAATATCAGTCAGCCTATTGTAACACCGATTATGTGGACTTTATTAAGCATGGGAATGGCTGGCTGTAGAAATGAGAATAATAAAGGAGAATAATGCTCTCTTTTGTAAAATTTTCCGCTGGTTTTCTTGTGAAAAGGCTGATATACTTTAAGAACAGAATATTGATAGATATACGGATGAGGAGCTATGAAAAGTGAAAATTTTTTAGAACGATATCTGCCAAAGAATAAGCGGGTAAGAATGTTTATTATTCTGATAATTGATATTTTTGCTATTTGGTTTGCATCTTTTTTGGGATTGCTGCTTCGCTTTGATTTAAATGTTGAAAAAGTTCCCAAAGAATATACGCAAGCTGCACAAGGTTATCTGCCATATTATATAATGATTACCATCATTATTTTCTTTCTGTTTCGAATGTATTCTACCATGTGGAGCGTAGCTGGAATCAGAGATGTGATGCATATCTTAGGCGCCTGTGGGACAGCGGCTTTGGTACAGACGGCAGGAATGGTGATTTTAGAATTTAAAGTGCCAAGAAGTTACTATATACTTTGTTTTGTGGCTCTGAGCGCTGAAGAGGTTGTAATTCGGTTATCATATCGTATATTTGTGACGCTTTCTCTGTTTGGCGTAGGACAGAAAGGGAATAAGCGGATTATGATTGCTGGAGCTGGCAGTTCTGGAAGCATTATCCTGAAAGAGCTGTTAAGCAGCAGACTGACAGAAGGTAAAGTATTTTGCTTTGTAGATGACGATGTAAACAAAGTTGGAAAGTATTTAATGGGGGTACCTATTGCCGGCGGACGGAAAAATATCCCTGAGTTAGTAAAAAAATATGAAATTAATGAAATCTATATTGCCATGCCTGCCGCTTCTGCAAAACAGCGAAAAGAGATTATTGAGATCTGCAGAGAGACGAATTGCGGAATCAAAATTCTTCCTGGAATCTACCAAATGCTCAATGGTGAGGTCAGCATGGCAAGGCTTCGAGAGGTGGAGATTGAAGACCTTTTGGGGCGGGAGCCCATCCAGGTGAATCTGGATGAAATTATGGAATATGTTAGTGGGAAAATTGTTCTGGTAACTGGCGGCGGCGGCTCAATCGGAAGTGAGTTGTGCAGACAGATTGCCGGACATAAACCAAAACAGTTAATTATTTTGGATATTTATGAGAACAATGCATATGATATCCAAATGGAATTAAAAGAGCGATATCCAGAGCTGAATTTAAAGGTGCTTATTGGATCGGTCAGAAATACTCACCGGATAGAGACCATTTTTGAGCAATATCGCCCTGATATTGTTTATCATGCAGCGGCTCATAAGCATGTGCCGCTTATGGAGGACAGTCCCAATGAGGCCATTAAAAATAATGTATTCGGAACTTATAAGACCGCAAAGGCGGCTGACAAATATGGGACAAAACGATTTGTGCTGATATCTACAGACAAAGCGGTGAATCCTACAAACATTATGGGAGCCTCTAAGCGCCTCTGTGAGATGGTGATTCAAATGATGAACGCCCAGTCGAAGACAGATTTTGTTGCAGTGCGCTTTGGAAATGTGTTGGGGAGTAATGGCTCAGTGATTCCTCTGTTTAAAAAGCAAATTGAACAGGGCGGACCTGTGACAGTAACAGATCCCCAAATTATAAGATATTTTATGACGATTCCTGAAGCGGTTTCTTTGGTCCTTCAGGCAGGCGCCTATGCCAAAGGCGGGGAAATTTTTATCCTGGATATGGGAGAACCAGTGAAAATTTTGGAATTGGCCCAAAATTTGATTCGGCTTTCTGGATATACGCCAGGTGCAGATATTGAGATACAATTTACTGGATTGCGTCCTGGAGAAAAACTATATGAAGAGTTGTTGATGAAAGAAGAGGGGCTTCAAGATACCCCTAATAAGCTGATTCATATAGGGAAACCGATTGAATTTGATATAGAACTTTTTCAGCAGCAGCTCAAAGATCTTTATGAACTGGCAAATATGGATACCGATCAGATTGGCATCATGGTTAAAAAGCTGGTTCCGACGTACCAACAGCAGGAATAATTGATAGGGAGTGAATTGATTTATGTATCGAAATTATATAAAGCGCATCCTTGACCTTATCATATCTTATGTGGGACTTGTTGCACTCAGTCCCATTTTTCTTCTAATCATAATCGCAATAAAACTAGATTCTCCAGGCCCCATATTTTTTAGACAAAAGAGGATCGGACTAAAAAAGAGCTACTTTTACATATTAAAATTTCGCACCATGCGAATAGATACTCCTAAAGATACACCCACCCATCTTTTGGAAAATCCAGAACAATATATTACCAAGGTTGGCGGATTTCTTAGAAAGACCTCCCTGGATGAATTGCCGCAGATTTTTAATATCATTCGAGGTGAGATGAGTATTATTGGGCCAAGACCTGCTCTTTGGAATCAGGCAGATTTAATCGCAGAGAGAGATAAGTATGGGGCAAATGATGTTATGCCGGGACTTACGGGATGGGCCCAGATTAATGGAAGAGATGAATTAGAGATTCCCATTAAAGCAAAGCTGGATGGAGAGTATGTGAGAAAATTGTCTTTTAGGTTTGATGTAAGGTGTTTTTTGGGAACGATTTCCAGTGTACTGAACCATGAAGGCGTGGTGGAAGGCGGGACCGGAAAACTAAAAAAGAGGAAGAGATAAATAATGAGGCGTATATTGATAACTGGCGCAGATAGTTATATTGGGCTGAGTTTGGAACAATGGCTGCAGCGGTTTCCAGAGCAATATCAAATTGACACTCTTGATGTGAGAGGAGATACTTGGCAGGATTATGATTTTTCTGCCTATCAGGTGGTATTTCATGTTGCTGGAATTGTTCATAGAAGTACAGGTAAAAAACAAGAGATTTGGGAAGAGTATGATAGAATAAATACTCAGTTGGCTCTTCATGTGGCTGAAAGGGCCAAAAATGCAGGCGTGGAACAATTTATTTTTATGTCTTCTATGAGCGTGTACGGAAATGTGGAACGTATTACATCTGACACGAAACCAAAACCTGAAAGTTTCTATGGAGCATCGAAATGGAAAGCAGAACAGGGACTAAGAAAGCTATCTGGACCTGCGTTTAAGATTGTACTATTGCGTCCTCCTATGGTGTATGGGAAAGAGGCAAAAGGAAATTATCCTAAACTGTCCAACATAGCAAGAAAGACCATGATTTTTCCTAATGTAGAGAATCGAAGATCCATGATTTATGTGGAAAATTTGTGTGAATTTATTAAATTGATGATAGACCATGAAGAGTCGGGAACCTTTTTTCCGCAAGACAAAGAGTGGATGAATACCAGCCGTATGGTATGGGAGATTGCTAATGTTTGGAAGCATACGGTCTGGTTTACAAAGGCTCTTGCTCCGGCAATTTGGTTAGGAAATCATTTCCCTGGAAAAATTGGAAGAATGTGCCAGAAGGCTTTTGGAAATTGTTATTATGAAATGGACATGAGCGAGTATAAAGAAGATTATAGAGTATGCGGCTTAAGGGAGGCTGTTAAGCGGACGGAGAGATAAACTATGAAGCCATTGGTATCCATAACGACAGCGACTTATAACAGTGAAAAAACACTGGCCAGAACCATAGAGTCTGTGTTGAATCAGACTTATGCCCCTTTGGAGTATCTAATTGTGGATGGCCTTTCAAAAGACAGGACCATTTCCATTGCCAGAGACTATGAGGAACAGTTTAAGAAAAGAGGGATTTCTTATACCATTATTTCTGAAGCGGATAAGGGGATGTATGATGCGATAAACAAGGGGATCAGGAGAGCCAATGGAGTACTGATTGGAAATATTAATTCGGATGACTGGTATGAACCTGATGCGGTCGAACGGATAGTGGAAAAGTATTTAGAGACGCAGTTTGATTTTCTGTACGGAGATCTAAATATTGTTTTAGCAGGCGGCAGACGGAAAATAAAAAGAGCGAAAAAATCTACATATATGACATCTCGGCATTGGAACCACCCAACACAGTTTGCCACAAAAGAATTGTATTTGAGGGAACCATACAAGCTGGAAAGTATGTATGATGATTTTGATCTGTTTCTGAGAGTAACTAAAAAAGGGTACTATATAGAAATTTTGAATGAGGTTTTGGCTAATTTTACGACAGACGGAATGAGCCACAGACGCAGCTTTTATGAGGCAGTAGAACGAGGAAAGGCGCGGTATCGGATTTATTTGAATAATGGGTTTAGTCGATGGTATTTGATTGAATGTTTTTTGACAGAAATGATGAAGTTTGTTTTGAGGTAAGAAAGATGGCGAGTATATGAGGATACTGCATATTAATTCGGTTTGCGGGGTGACAGGGACCGGTAGAATTGTGACTGATCTATGTGAAGGGGCAAATGCCAGAGGGCATCAAAGTGTGGCTGCATATGGGGAGCATAAATTTAAGAATCAAGGTGGAAAGATAAATACAATCTCGATTGGTTCCTCTTTGGACTGCCAGATACATGGATTACTTACAAGAGTCTTTGATTTACAGGGATTTGGTTCAAAAAGAGCTACAGAGAAGTTTTTAAAAGAGGTTGATAGGTTTCATCCAGAAGTGATACACCTTCATAACCTCCATGGATATTATATAAATATTGAGCTTTTATTTGATTTTATTAAAAGAAACAATATAAAGACTGTATGGACTTTACATGATTGCTGGCCAATAACAGGACACTGTGTTCATTTTGAAAACGTTTCATGTGACAAGTGGAAAACGGGATGCAGACATTGTCCATTAACACGGGAATATCCTGCCAGCTGGGTTATGGATAACGCCTATAAGAATTATCAGAGAAAAAAAACTGCTTTTCAGAAGGCACAACATATGACGATTGTAGTTCCCTCTCGATGGCTGGCAGAAAAAGTAAAAGAAAGTTTTTTGAAGGATTATAAGCTAAAAATCATATACAACGGAATTGATTTAGAAAAATATTATCCTGTAAAAAGTGACTTTAAGGCCAGATATGGTATAGAGAATTATCAAATGGTTTTAGGTGTGGCGAACGTTTGGAATGAACGAAAGGGATTAAAAACATTCATAGAATTAGAAAAGCTACTAGGAGAGAATTATCGGATTGTATTGGTTGGTTTAAACAAAGAGCAGATTCAGGGGCTTCCGTCAACAATGATTGGGTTGGAACGTACAGATTCCATAGATGAGTTGGTACAAGCATACAGTGCCGCTGATGTTTTTGTAACACCAAGTACAGAGGAGACATTTGGATTAACTGTGGCAGAGGCAATGGCATGTGGTACATGGCCGATTGTTTATGAGAGAACGGCATGTGCTGAAGTGGTAGAGCATGGAAAGGGAAGCATTGTTCCAAGAAGTGTGGAAGCAATTCGCGATGCTATTTGGGCGTGTTCGAAAAGAGAGAAGGAGGAGAATTTTGAAAGGTATGCCCAATTTTTTTCTAAAAAAAGGTTTGTGGAAGAGGTGTTGGAGGTTTATGAATGAGAATATTATTTTGCGGTACGATTGTGCCAGAGTCGTATGATACAAAGCTAAGATATTTATCCCCAGCAGGTAATCGTTTTCAGATTAATTTTTGTAAAGAGCTTATGAGGCAGGGAAATTCTGTTCGGTTTTTATCTTACATTGGTTTTCCGATAGAAGGAGGGCTGCCTGATTTTAAGTCGGAACAAGTTTTTTCTGATGGAAAAGTTGACTATATTTATCGAAAAAAAAATATTCTGGAAAGCGCCCGTTTATTTACTGGTTTAATGACAAAATATATGAAAAAAGCAGATGTGCTGATAAGCTATAATGCGATCCACGTATGGCTGATTGCTCCATTTCTTGCCAAAAGAAAGCATATAAAATCCGTATTGCTGCTGGCAGATTATGCAGAAGCCTCTTCTCTTCAAAATCATAAGATGAAGTGGTATGCAAAATTACAGTTGTATTCTATCAGACATTATGATGTTGTAATAGGTTTGTCAGTAAATACGAAAAGGCTTCTGAAGGATAAACAGACTTTTATAAGAATGGAAGGCGGAATTAGTAAGTTTGTCTACGACTATTTTTATGAAAAGGGATTACAGGGGAAAAAGGTTATCTTAATGTATTCGGGTCTTCTTGAACCAGTTACAGGAGTTGATTTATTACTGGAGGCATTTCACAAAATCAAGTCTTGTGATATCGAGTTATGGGTATCAGGAAAGGGAAGCCTGACTGAAATGGTTCAAGAATATGTAAGTATGGATGAAAGAATTGTAAATGCAGGTTATCTTGACTATGATCAGTATTTAGATAGGCTAAGGAATGCTCAGATATTAGTAAATCCCAGAAATATGAACTTGCAGGAAAATGAGAATAATTTTCCATCCAAAACGATGGAGTATCTGGCAACAGGAAAATGTATTATCTCTACAAGATTTGCTGGCTATGAAAGATTCAAGAAATATATGTTTTTTTGTGGGAGCAGTGCTGAGGACATAAAAACAGCTATTGAAACGGTTATAGAAGATGGAATATATAAGGATCAGGATATTTATCTGAGAAACCGTGAGTTTGCCAAAACGTTTTTGTGGGAGAGCCAGGTTCAGAAGCTTTTAAGTAAAATATAAGGTGGGAGTAGGTATGTGGTATCTAGTTGTTTTTTTATGTTTATTATTTGCGTCTATCTATCAACTTAGAACAAAAAAGGAATTCAATAAGCTTTATTATGCGTTGTGGCTGTTATTAACAGTTATGCTATGTTTTCGATATGCACAGGGTACGGATTATCTGACGTATGAATTCAGATATTATCAGGGAGACCATGGGATGTTTGAGCGAGGCTATCAATTACTGGCTCAAATTTTTCGGTTGGCACATATGGATTTTTCAATATTTGTTATGTGCATTGGATTGATCAATATGGTATGCCTCAACAGATTTATTAAAAGATATAGCAGCTGTACAATACTCAGTTTGTTGATTGCATACCCTACTCTGTATTTAACGTATTTTTTTAGCGCTCTTCGCCAGGGAATAGCAATTAGCCTATTTTTGGGTCTTATGCTTGAATGCCTTGAAAAAAAGAAATATATTTTTTATTATTTATTGGCTTTTGTAGCAATTTCTTTTCACAAGACATCAGCGATATTTCTGGTGGTTCCGATAGGCATCAAATTTAAAGAAAAAAGTTATTACTATATTCTTGCGCTAGCTGGAATATTTGCAGCAGCAAGCAGAGGACCGTGGTTTCAAAAACTGTGTATTTTCTTATTTGGGAAGCAGGGAGCGGCTTATACGAAGCATACATCTTTTTTTATTTGGGGAACCTTGGAAAGATGTGTTCTTTTTGCTCTGATCTATTTCCTTTATCATGTGACGAATTCAAAAGAAAAGGAAAATAATTTTCAAGATCTATTATATAAAGTTTATTTTATGGGCTTTATTGGAAATATTGCATTTTCCCAATATTTTGGTTCGCGGTTGTTTGGTGGTTTTAAATTTGTGGAAGTTGTGTTGTTGGCTAATTTGATTATAAATATTGGTTTCAGGTTGCTGAAACAAGGTGTTATGATGTTTATGTCAGCATATTTAGCACTAATGGTCTTTAAAAATATTACAACTTATATTGATCAAGGAAGATATGGTGATATAAGTCCATTTGAATATCCTTATATCTCAATTTTAAACAAGGAAAGAAGTTTGGAGAGAGCTGGGTATCGAGAACAGGTAGGAGTAGAACAGGCGTTTAACTTGGAGGTATATTGGGCTTTGCCAGGGAGAGAGTGGGATTGGTTTATTAGATATGAAAATGACTAACATAGAATATCATAGGAGAATATTTGATGTATTCAGTGATAAAGAAGTTTAACTGTATATTAGAGAAAGAACAGAAAAAGAAAATATTGATACTTCTATGCATGATGTTGATAGGTGCATTCTTAGAAGCTTTGGGGGTATCCATGATGCTTCCGCTAATAACAGTAATCATGCAGCCAGAATTTATGGCTTCCAATGAAATGGTAATATGGGTATGCAATTTGTTTAACATTTATTCACATAAGAGTTTTGCGATAGCATGCATCGTGAGTTTGATCGTGATCTTTATCGTGAAGGACTTATTTCTGATATTTCAATATTATATGCAGGCGCGCTTCGTGTGTAATAACCGTTTTGCAACACAGCGTAAATTGCTTTGTGTATATATACAGCGTCCCTATGAATATTACTTGAACGCTCAGTCAGGAGAGATTATTCGTGTAATTCAAGAAGACGTGACTCATACCTATGAGTTGCTGACTACTTTATTAGGCTTTTGGACAGAGTCTATTGTTGCATTGGTTTTGATTATCACCATTTTTTTAATTGATCCATTTATGACGAGCTTTGTTGCAGTAATGATGCTAATTATTATGCTGCTAATAACAAAGGCAGTGAAGCCGGTTTTGCGCAGAGAAGGGCTATTAGCACAGAAACATAGTGCTTTAACAAATAAGTGGCTGCTTCAGGCGATTAACGGTATCAAAGAAGTGAAAGTTGCACATAGGGAGGAATTTTTTGAGGAAAATTATGAAAGAAGTGGAAGGGTTACAATACAGGCAGAGCGAAAAAGAACGGTTTTATATAATGTTCCGCGGCTTCTAATTGAAATGGTTAGTGTTTGCTCTGTCTTAGCCCTAATTGCAATTATGATTTATAGTGGCAGGGAAGCAAAAACGCTATTTCCAAGTTTAGGGGCCTTTGCTATGGCAGCAGTAAAACTAATGCCTAGTGCAAATCGTATCGTCGGCGCATTGAATATGATTTCCTACCAGGAACCAGCATTAGATAAATTGATGGAGAATTTACTATTATTGGATGAAGGCGGAAGAAGGGAGAAATGTGTACAAGAAGAGTGTAAAGAAAGTTTAGAATTGAAAAAGGAGATTTTATTAAAAAATGTTTCATATAGTTATCCCAATTCCACACAGAAGGTACTAGACGGAGCGCAAATGGTGATTCCAGTAGGAAAATCTGTTGGGATTGTGGGAACTTCTGGCGCAGGAAAAACCACGGCGGTAGATATTTTATTAGGCCTTTTACTACCACAAGAGGGGATGGTTACTATTGACGGGAAGGATGTGATGTCTGCCTATGAAGAGTGGCTGGCACATATAGGATATATTCCACAATCTATTTTTATGCTGGATGATACGATACGGGCAAATGTTGCGTTTGGGCTGGGAAGAGAAGAACAGTTGGATGAGAAAGTGTGGCACGCATTAGAGGAAGCACAGCTGGCTGAATTTGTTCGTTCTTTACCAAAAGGATTGGATACAGAGATTGGAGAGCGTGGGATTCGTTTATCAGGTGGCCAGAGACAACGTATTGGCATTGCAAGGGCATTATACCATGATCCGGAATTATTGGTTTTTGATGAAGCGACCTCTGCATTGGATAACGAAACAGAGGCTGCAATTATGGAGTCTATTAATAACTTATTTGGAAGAAAAACGATGTTGATTATTGCGCATAGGCTTCAGACAATAGCAGGGTGCGACATGGTGTATAGGGTAAAGGACGGAAAGATTGAACGGGAGAGATGATTAGATGCTCAAGGTACTTACGATTAACTGGTCAAGAGATGGTGGAAGTATAGCAGAAATTATAAAAAATATTGAAGAAAGATTGAATACAAAATGCCAATTTTATCATTGCTATCAGGTTGGCGGTCCTGCAGGAGAGAACGAGTATCGAGTCGCATCATGGAATGTAACCAGGTTTTATTATCTTTTGGCAAGACTGGTAGGAATAAAATATGGCATAGGAAATTTGCCAACTCTTGGAACGCTAAACTATATTCGTAAGGTGAATCCAGATATCGTTCATGTTCATTGTCCCAATTTTTATAATTTAAACATTTATATGCTTTTCGAGTATTTGAAGAAATACCAAATACCAACAGTGATTACAAATCATGCGGAATTTTACTATACTGGGAATTGCCCACATGCTTTTGACTGTAAGGGGTATCAAACGGGATGCAAAAAATGTAGCCATGTATTTGACAGAACACATAGATATCTTTTTAATCGTACGGCATATGAATGGAAAAAGATGAAATTCTCCTTTGACAATGCGGATCATTTTGCATTTACTGTTGTGTCAGAGTGGCAAAAGAGAAGGATTGCTACTTCGCCGATTGTAGGAAATATACCAGTGTATTTAATCGAAAACGCTGTTAATACAGATATATTTAATAGAAGAGAGGTTCTGGAAAAACAAAAGTATTTATTGCCAGGCTATGAACATATAGTCCTACATGTGACTTCAAATTTTTCTGATAATATCCATGATCCTAAAGGTGGTTATTATTTATTTGAGGCAGCAAGACGATGCCCACAGTACCAATTTATTGTGGCAGGTCCATTTTATATTAAGGATATTCCTGCAATTCCACATAATGTAAAAATGATTGGAAATATTGCAGATAAGAAAGAATTAGGAGACTTATATAATATAGCCGACTTAACAGTGCTGACGAGTAAAAGAGAGACATTTGGAATGTCATGTGCAGAGAGCCTTTGCTGTGGAACACCAGTGGTCGCTTTTGAGTCTGGAGGAACAGAGACGATTGCGTTACATGAGTACAGTAAGTTTGTGAAATACGGAGATGTTGAGGCTCTTGTGAAAAGTATAACAGAGATGATTGGTATGAAAAAGCAATGTACTGAAACCGTTGAATCAAGGGCAAGAGAAAAATATACAGTAAAAACCATGACATCAAAATATTATCAACTGTATTTAAAGATGTTGGAAAAATGTGCAGATTCGTAGAATTTTACAGTAAAAGGATGTGTTTATGGAAGAATTGATAAGCATAATCATTCCTGTATATAATGTAGAAGAGTATCTTTCAGCCTGTCTGAAGTCAGTAATAGGACAGACATACAAGAATTTGGAAATAATTGTTGTTGATGACGGCTCTACAGATAAAAGCGGAATGATATGTGATGAGTATTGCAACCGCGACAATAGAATAACTGTTATCCATAAGAAAAATGGCGGTTTATCTGATGCGAGGAACGCAGGGCTTAAAGCTGCAAAAGGTCAATATATTGGCTTTGTTGACTCGGATGACTGGATTGCTCCAGAGATGTATGAGATTTTGTATCAATCCTGCAAGATGTATGAGGCTGATATCAGTTTTGCGAGATATAAAGATGTAGCGATGGAGGCATGTCAAGATGATTTCATAGATGATTCGCATGAATCTAAAAATGATAGCCGATTAGTGGTGAGATCTGAACAATATCTTGAAAGCATATTGACAGAAAATGGGGTGATTGAATCAAACTGGAGTGTTTGGGTAAGATTATATAAGGCAACGGTGATAAAAGAGCTGCGATTTGAAAAAGGAAAATGCTTTGAAGACGTACTCTATAGTACGAAAGCAATTATGAATACTCCAAAATGTATTTATGTTAATAGGATTCTTTATTATTACAGGTGCAGAGCAACGAGTATAACCAACACAAGTATCAGGAGTAAATTTGACAGAAAGATTGTTACAGATTTGATGGATCAGGAAGAAAAAGTGATAGACTATCTTGAACACTGCGGGAAAAGAAGGCTTTTTTATATAGCGAAAGTAGTATTTTATCAACAGATGTTGTTTTATGAGACTAGAAATCCTTATAGGGAGTATGAGAAAAGGTTTAAAGAATTTCTTTTGAAATGTAAACTTTCTCTGAAAGAGATATATAGTCTTTCTTTTTCCAATAAGGAAAAAATAAAAACCATGATAAAAATGTATATGCCTGTATTTATGAAATACTACTATAAAGTCTTTTTTGATAGGAGGAAACATTGAATATAGCTATAATACCTTATGAAAAAGAATTATTGGACGAACCAGAACATTGCCCGCTTTATAGAAAACTAAAGGCACATTATGCTGATTCGGATATTAAATGGAGAATGTTGTCGGAGTTTCAGGACTGGAAGAGTGTTGACTATTTTGTGTTTTGCAATTTTTACTATCCATGGGGGATTGGAATCTTAAAAGAAATTAACAGATTACATATGCGGAATAGAGTGATTTTCTGCATGATGGAGCCGGAGACGGTACATTTTTATCATGCAAAGAGATTTATTCCTTTCATTAAAAAGTTTACGGATTGTATTATCACATGGAACCGGAATCTGATTGATGGGAAAACTGTTTTTTTCACGTTATTTCACAGCTGGCAGGTACAGGAGGAAAAGAGAGGAATCTATCAGCCAAAAAGATTTGATGAAAGAAAATTAATATGCAATATTTCCGGTAACAAAAAGTCTAATCATCCAAATGAATTATATTCAGAGCGGCGCAAAGTTATAGAGTATTTTGAAAAGAACCATTCAGACGATTTTGATTTGTATGGTATTGGATGGGATAAACGCAAATATAAGAATTATAAAGGAAGATGCGAGAGCAAGGAAGAAATTTACCAAAATTATAGATTTGCATTATGCTTGGAGAATGAGAAAAATGTACCTGGATATATCACGGAGAAAATAATGGATTGTATATCGGATGGCATAGTACCGATTTATATGGGGGCTACGGATATTACAGATTACATACCGCAAGATTGTTTCATTCCTTATGACCAGTTTGGAACGCTGGAAGAGCTTTATTCGTATCTCAAGGAAATGGATGAGAGGCATTACAGTGCCTATTTGCAGGCGCATATGCGGTTTATAGATGAAAAAAGATATGAGGATTTTACAGCAGAGGCGTGGAGTGCTAATGTACTTATGGCAATCCGCCAATTTACTCCGAATGGTCCCATGTATACAGGAAAACAATGGTTTTTTATGTTGGATCTTTGGCATAAAATTTATATTCTGTTGCATAGAGCACATGTAATAGGAGTGTTAGGGGAATTAAGAAGGAGATTAAGATGAGATTTAGAAATACGAAACAAGTCGATTTTCTTTTTTTGGCAGAAGTGACTTCACGTGAAGAGAAATCTTTAATTTTACTGACGGAAGAATTAAAAAGAAGAGGATATAGTGCTGAGTATCTCTTAAGTGGAGAGTGGGAGGGCCGTAGATATAAAAAGCAGCCGAAAGTACTGGTGATAAATTCCTGTTTTGACATGAATAGTATTGAACATACAGTTTATACGATTGCCGGAGAAATGAAGAAGGTGGTTACTTTAAGATGGGAGCAAATTGAAACAAAGGAAGATAGAGAGAACGGTGAGGGCTGTGAAGAGAAAAGAATTGTAGAAACGTCAAAGACATTTAATACATTTGCATGGGGGGACGACTACTATAATCGTATGATTAAAATCGGTATGGATGAAAAATATATCCATTGTGTGGGGCCGGTTTTCATGGATTTTTTACGCCCTGAACTGAAACAAGTTTACTATTCTCAGCCTACTCTGAAGGAAAAGTATCATATCCCATTCAATAAAAAAATATTGCTTTTTATTTCTAATTTTTCAGTAATAGACTTCCAAAGTGAGAATTATATATGGAATGAAACGCACTATGGTACAGAAGCTGCAAATAATATACTTTCAGTAGAGAGAAAAACGCAAAATGCTATTTTAGAATGGTTTGTTCAATTTCTTAAAGACTATGGCGAAGAATGGGTTCTAATATACAGACCTCATCCTGGAGTACAAGAAGGGACAAAGGCGGTTGAAATATCTAACAAAACAGAAGGATTCTTTTTTATATCAGATTTGTCGGCACAGCAATGGATTGTGGCAGCGGATAAGATAGTGACAAACGTGAGCACTATGATTTCAGAGTGTTATGTTTCACGTAAACCAGTTATTGTTATTCGGCCATATCAACTGCCAGATGTGATGGATACTGCATTATATGAAGGAGTAGAATATTTGGAGACGTATGATCGATTTGTAAATGCAGTGCTGGATGATGAATATTCGATAAACATTCCAATTTTTAATAAATTTTATGATATAACAGATATACCAAGCTACATTCGGATTTCAGACGAGCTTGAAGAGATATATAAATGCAGTACATATGATGCAATATGGAACGAGGACGAGCTGCTTTATGTCAGAAAAAGGGCCATAAACCAGAGAATAAAAAATTTTGGTTCTAATGTATTGAAAGATATGAAGTTAGAAATAAAAAAAGTAATGAGATGCTTGCATAAAGTATATGAACCCAAAACAGTTTGGGGAAAGAAATATATGATAAAGGCAGAGAATATAATAAAGCACGATCAGGAGTTTAAGAGAAAAGTGAGATACATTTTAAATATGACGAATGAATAATGCGAAAAGGCGATTGGGGTATAGGCTTGCACGCTATGCTGGAGAAAACATGAATATTGATGAATTTATTATTAATGAAGATGCAACTGTTTTAGAGGCAATGTGGAGATTGGATACGGTTGCCAGAAAGGTATTATTTGTTGCTGAGGATAAAAGGTTATTGGCTGCTCTAACGGATGGGGATATACGCCGTTGGATATTAAAGGGAGGGGATTTAAACGCTGACATTCAAGCAGTAGCCAATTATTCACCTAAGTATTTGATTGAAAGTAATAAGCAAGAGGCATTGCAGTATATGAAAAAGCATTTTATAGAAGCATTGCCAATTTTGCGTAAGGACAAAACAATATTAAGCATCATTTTATGGAATGATATCGAATTTATTGAACACAGGGAGCAGCTGAATATTCCCGTGGTTATCATGGCGGGGGGATTGGGGAAGAGGTTATATCCGTATACGAATATTTTACCAAAACCACTGATTCCTATAGGAGAGATTCCTATAACAGAACATATTATCAATCAATTTTGTAAATTTGGGTGTAATAAGTTTTATTTTATAGTCAATCATAAAAAAAATATGATAAAAGCCTATTTTAATGAAATAGAGAAGGACTATGATATTTTTTATGTGGATGAGAATACACCTCTAGGAACCGGCGGGGGATTGGCGCTTTTGAAGGGGAAAATGGATTCTACGTTTATCCTTACAAATTGCGATATCTTAATTGAAGAGGATTTTGGCAAAATATATAAATTGCATAAAGAACAAAAACATGTAATTACAGTGATCTGCTCTTTAAAGAAGATCTCGATACCCTATGGTGTGATCGAGATTGGGGAAGATGGAAATATAGCTTCGATGAAAGAAAAGCCAGAGCTCTCTTTTTTTACAAATACAGGCTGCTATTTGGTTGAACCTAGAGTAATTGAGGAGCTAGAAGTGGATACTCCCATAAATTTCCCTGAGATTATAGAGAGATACCGAAGCAAGGGCGAGAAAGTTGGAGTTTATCCTATTGGTGAGGAAGCATGGATGGATATGGGACAAGCCGATGAACTAGAAAGAATGCAGAGAAAATTACGAAAAGGCCATACCATTTCATAGAGATAAGAGGCTGTGGGATATATTATCATCGGAGGAATCAGTAAAATGAGAGATCTTGCAATTATTCCAGCGAGAAGCGGTTCGAAAGGGCTGCCAAATAAAAATATTAGGTTTTTGGGTGGAAAACCGCTAATGGCTTACACGATAGAGGCTGCATTGCAGTCTGGCAGGTTTGACGAGGTGATGGTTTCTACAGATTCATTCGAATATATGAAAATAGCAAAACAGTATGGAGCTAGTGTTCCATTTATAAGGAGTGAAGAGACCGCCTCTGATCATGCCAGTTCCTGGGACATGGTTAGAGAAGTCTTGGACTGTTATAGTAAGGTAGGCAGGCATTTTGATACAGTCTGCCTTTTGCAGCCTACTTGTCCACTGAGAACAGCAGTCAATATTATAGAAGCATATCAGATGTTTGAGGAAAAGTCAGCAGTGGCAGTTGTATCGCTTTGTGAAATGGAGCATTCACCGCTATGGGCGAATACGTTAAACGAAGAAAAGTCTCTTAATGGCTTTGTAAGCAGGGCAAATGAACAGCCGAGACAAGCATTGGATAAATATTATCGTTTTAACGGTGCAATCTATATTGTTGACATAGAGGAATTTATGAGAGACGATTATATCTATAGGGAAGGCAGCTATGGGTATATTATGGAAAAAGAAAACAGTATTGATATAGATGATGAGGTTGACTTTAGATTAGCAGAAGCGTTACTGAATAAGAAAATTTAGAGGAACGGTATTATGAAAAAAATTTTAGTCACGGGTGCAGATGGTTTTATCGGCAGTCATTTGACAGAGGCTCTTTTGGACAGAGGTTATGAGGTGAAAGCCTTTGTTTATTATAATTCATTTAATTCTTGGGGATGGTTAGACTCTTTGACGCCAGAAAGGCTGAAGCAGATTGAAATATTTTCAGGGGATATAAGAGATCCTAATGGAGTGCGGACAGCGATGGATGGGGTAGATATGGTATTTCACCTGGCGGCGTTGATTGCAATTCCATTTAGTTATCATTCTCCAGATTCCTATGTGGATACTAATATTAAAGGGACATTGAACGTTTTACAGGCCGCAAGGACTTTAAATTTAGATAGAATAGTGATTACTTCCACCTCTGAGGTATATGGAACTGCTCAATATGTCCCGATTGACGAAAAACATCCATTTCAGGGACAATCGCCATATTCTGCGACAAAGATTGGTGCAGACAGACTTGCGGAAAGCTTTTATAGGAGCTTTGGACTTCCGATCTCTATTGCAAGACCATTTAATACGTTTGGACCAAGACAGTCTGCAAGGGCGGTCATTCCAACGATTATTACACAGTTACTGGCAGGTAAAAAGGAAATTGAGCTAGGATCTTTGACTCCAACCAGGGATTTTAATTATGTGAAGGATACGGTTTCTGGTTTTATAGCGATTGCAGAATCTGAAAATACAGTTGGCCAGGAGATAAACATTGCTACTCAACAGGAAATTTCTATCGGGGATCTGGCTAAAGAGATTATTTCGCAAATAAATCCAAAGGTTAGAATTGTTTGTGATGAGCAAAGAATCCGCCCTGAAAACAGTGAGGTAAATCGTTTATTAGGATCCAATGAAAAGATAAAACGACTTACAAACTGGAGCCCTAAGTATACGTTTGAACAGGGAATTGCAGAAACTATAGATTGGATACGAAATAATATGGGAGTCTATAAAACAGAACTTTATAATTTATAAATAGAGGTAGAAACAAATGATACCATTGGCAGTGCCAAATTTGACCGGAAATGAACGCAAATATCTAAATAAGTGTATTGATACTACTTTTGTTTCTTCTGTAGGAGAGTTTGTAAATCGAATTGAAGAAATGACTGCGAAACTGTGTGGAGCGAAATATGGGGTTGCAACATCATCTGGAACAACAGGGCTGCATTTAGCTCTTACAGGATGCGGAGTAAAACGGGACGAGTTGGTTATAATCCCTACATTTACATTCATTGCTACAGCAAATGCCGTAGCACATTGTGGAGCTGTTCCTTGGCTGCTGGATATTTCAGCGGACTCTTGGAATTTAGATATAAGTCAGCTGGAAAAAGAATTGAAAGAGAATACCGTATGGGAAGACGAGATAGTAGTTCATAAGAAGACTGGGAGACGTATTGCTGCGATTATGCCTGTCTATACTTTAGGAAATGTTCCTGATATGGATAAAATCAATAAAATTGCAAGAGACTTCCGGTTACCGGTTATTGCGGATGCAGCGGCTTCTATCGGAGCGGAATATAAATCGAAAAAAATTGGGGAATTAGCTGATTTGACGGTTATCTCTTTCAATGGTAATAAAACTGTGACAGCTGGCGGTGGCGGTATGATTGTTGGAAATGATGAAAAACTTATGAAAAAACTGAAACATTTGTCTACAACGGCTCGTGTCACTGCAGAGTATGACCATGACATGGTAGGATTTAACTACCGAATGACAAATGTTCAGGCTGCTATTGGGTGTGCACAGCTAGAGCGAGCTGAAGAATTTGTAGAGAAAAAGCGAGCAATTCGGAAATTCTATAATAAAGCGTTTGCAGATGTAGAGAGAGTTTCCCTGTTTCCGATTCCTGATGAAGTAGAAAGTGGCTGCTGGTTTTCAGGTATTGTATTAAATCAAGGAAATCTGCAGGAAGTCCGGCGGATTTGTCAGGGATTGAGGGAGAGCGGCATTGAAGCACGAAGCTTCTGGAAGCCGGTTCATCTCCAAAAGCCATATTGTAATGCACTGCAGGCTGGTTCTTTGAAAGTGTCTTCTGGTTTGTGGGAGAAAATATTAACTTTGCCATGTTCTACCAATATTACAGAAAAAGAGCTGAAGTATGTTGCTGCAACAGTAAAGGAAATTTTATAAAGTTTATCTGAATATTTGGGAGTGGGTTGGCGAATACGGAGAATGATATGAAAAAGATTTGCTTTGTAACAGCGGCAAGATCAGAGTATGGGACGTTAAAATGGATCATGAATGACATAAAGATGTCAGGGGTATTTGAGTTGCAGCTGATTGCTACAGGTGGCCATTTGATGAAGGAACAGGGGCATACGATTGATCAGATTATAGAAGACGGCTTTCAGATTTCTGAAATCGTGGATGTGGGGTTGGATCTATCATCAGCTTCCCAAATTGCTGCGTCTATGGGAAGAATGGCGGCATTGTTTGCAACGGCTTTTGAAAAGTTAAAGCCAGATTATCTTGTTGTACTGGGAGACAGGTACGAACTTCTTCCGATTTGCAATACAGCATTTGTAATGAGAATCCCGATTATTCACTTATCTGGAGGTGATATTACAGAGGGGGCTATTGATGATGGAATCAGAAATGCAGTTACAATGCTTGCCACCTATCATTTTCCTGGAACGGCGGCCAGTGCTGACAACATTATCAGAATGCGGGGGACAAGTTCCAATGTGTGGGTAGTGGGAGAACCTGGATTGGATGCATTTAACAGAGAAAAGCTTATGACCAGAGAGGCTTTGGCAGAGATTTTTGGATTAAAACTATCTGCGAAGTGGGCACTGTTTACGTATCATGCAGAAACGACCAGGGAGCTACAGTATAACTTGGATACAGTGAATAATTGTGTTGATGTATTGAAGAAGATGGAAGACTACCAAATCATGGCTACTTATTCCAATGCAGATTTTGGAGGGAATTTTATAAATGAAATTCTTGAGGATACAGCCAGAGAGAGACCGGACAAATTTATAGTTGTGCCATCATTGGGACAACTTCGTTATCTTAGTTTTATGAGGCAGGCTGAATTTGTGGTGGGAAACTCCAGTAGTGGAATAATAGAAGCCCCTTTTTTAAAAATACCGGTTGTTAATGTCGGAGATCGCCAGAAGGGAAGATACCAATGTAACAATATTGTGCAGAGCGAGTCTAATTATGAAAGCATAGAGAAGGGGATAGCTTATGCAGTAAGTAAAAGGATTGTTGAAACAGACTTAGGGTACTGGGGAGATGGACATACATCTGAGCGAATTGTAAAGATTTTGGAGATATTGGAACATGAACATTACGATATCGGATAAATGGAACGAATATCTGGAAGAATTTCCGGTTTCAGGGAGAGACATATATTTTTATGAAGAATATGTGAAATTATATGAAAATGAAGAGTGTATGGCTTTATGTGCTGTTTGTGAGGAAGATAGAAAACTACTTTTAATGCCGTTTCTGCAGCGAAAGATAGGAGCGTGGTATGACTTTGAAACGGCATATGGCTATGGCGGGCCAATTTCCAATATTTCTGACCGACTGTGGTGGGCAAAAGCATTTGGCGGTATGAAACAGCATTTTGCAGAACATTCTTATGTCTGCGGATTTACAAGATTTCATCCTCTCCTTGGCAATGCAGTTTTATACGAATATACAGGGAATGAAGAGAATGTGATATATGACCGACAGACGGTGGTGGTTGATACATCGCAGACAGAACAAAATATTTGGATGAGTCAGATATCTTCTAAGAATCGTAACATGGTACGAAAAGCAGAAAAAAACGAACTTATTTATAAATCAGAGTTTGATTTTGAATCGCTGGAGGAATTTAAAGTTTTATATAGAGAGACAATGAAACGACTGCAAGCAGATTCCTTTTATTTTTTTGATTCAACCTATTTTGAAAAATTTATCTATAATTTGAAAGATAAAGCGTTTTTAGGGACAGTGAGGAAAGATGGTAAGCTAGTATGCGGCGCGCTATTTATGTATTCTGATTATTTTGGCCACTATCATTTGGAAGGAAGTGACCATGATTACTGTGGTTTGGGAGCAAATAATTATTTGCTCTGGAAGGCAGCATGTGAAATGCATAGAATGGGGATAAGAGAATTTCATCTTGGAGGCGGGACAGAAGCCTCTCCACAAAATTCTCTTTTTAAGTTTAAAAAGGCATTTAGCAGCAATGTAAGAGAATTTTTTATAGGGAAGGATGTATTTAATAAATCTGTCTACTATGAGTTGTGCAGTGAATGGGAAAGGAAGAATATTGATAAATCTATTAAGTATGGGAATAGGCTGATGAAATACCGTTACTGAGGAGAAAAATTAAATTAGTCATTAGGAGGCGATAATGAGAACCTTAATTATAGCAGAGGCAGGAGTAAATCATAATGGCGATTTGGACATGGCGTTTAGATTATGTGATGCTGCCAAGGAATCAGGAGCGGACATTATAAAATTTCAGATGTGGAAAACAGAAAACATTATAACCCACAATGTTGAACAGGCGGACTATCAGAAAAAAAACGCAGGAAAAGAAGAGTCGCAATTTGACATGTTAAAAAGACTGGAATTATCTTTCCAAAGTTTTAAAAGAATAAAGGAGTATTGTGATTCTGTTGGGATTTTATTTGCGTCTACTGTTGATGATAAAGAGAGTTTGGATTTTCTTGTGACTTTGGGAGTTCCTTTTATAAAAGTAGGCTCTGGAGAGATAGGAAATATTCCCTTCTTAAAGTACATTGGAAGTAAGCATCTACCAGTAATATTAAGTACTGGAATGAGCACGTTGGCAGACATTGATATTTCTTTGCATGCTTTACAAGAGGGAGGTACGGATAATATTACAATTTTGCATTGTACAACTAGTTATCCATGCCCATATGAAGATGTAAATTTGAATGCAATGAAGACGCTTAAAAATGCGTTTCATTTATCAGTAGGGTATTCAGATCACACATTGGGTACTGAAGTGCCTGTTGCTGCCGTTGCTATGGGGGCAGTGGTAATAGAAAAACATTTTACTCTTGATAAGGGGTTAAAAGGGCCCGATCATGCTGCAAGTATGGAGCCAGGTGAATTTAAGAAAATGGTTCAAGCAATCAGAAATATAGAGTGCGCCATGGGAACAGCAAAAAAAGCTCCTACAGATGCAGAGAGAAAAATATCAAGTGTTGTGATTAAAAGGATCGTTGCCAAGAGCGTTATTGAGAAAGGGCAACCGTTTACAGAGGATAATCTTACGGTAAAGCGTAATGATAGCGGAATTCCTGCTAAGTACTGGGATTTAATAATAGGAAGTAAGGCTAATAATAACTATTTGCCAGATCAGGCAATAAGTTTGGGGGCGGTTAAATGAAATATTCAATATAATTCCCTAATCGGAGAACGTCCCCCTTTGCACTCAGGCTGTCAAAAAAATCAAAAGAGCCATTGATTTTATTGTTATATTGTTCTAAAATAGTTTTCATGCAATGATCATTTTTTATGAATGTTTGCAGGAGAAAAAGCAAATTTGGGATATATTTTTCACCACATCTCGGGAGGCATAACGAACCATGAAATCATCCAACGACCTGCGCACCCTGCTGCGCTCAATCGACCACAAAAGTTATCCGGCCTACAAATCCATAGCCGGCGGATACCAATTTGCAAAATATCAATTATTCATTGACCACGTACAAGGCGATCCATTCGCCTCCCCATCCAGCCTTCACATTGAGATTCCCCACAAAGCGGCTGGATTTCCAGAAGCCTATTTTAAAAAGGACTGCTCCAGAATTGCCCTTCAGGATTACCTGACCAGATTATTTGCCTCAAAAGTAGAAGACTACAACTTTAAGGCAAAAGGATCAGGAAAAAGCGGTCTCATTGCCATTACCAGATGCGGACAGGAGGTCTTGGAGCGAAGCGCCTGCCAGATTACAGATTCCAAAATCATTGTGCGGTTTCATGTAGGATTTCCTGCCTTTGGCCGGACTATCAATGCAGGAGAATTAGAAAAGATTCTTTTTGAGTTTCTTCCGCCATGTGTAGAGAATAGCTTCTTATTTTCAAAATTAGACGGAAAACGGGTGGAGCAGGCGGTTTTTCTGGCAGAGGACCAGGAAGCGGTGAGAAATATTTTGAAAGAAGAAAATCTTATAGGGTTTGTAGCCAACGGGGCCATTTTACCCAGGAAAAGCGGGGTGTCTGACCTGCCTATGAAGGACAGCGTGGCATTTGTTTCTCCAAAGTCTATGGAGAGGACTTTTTTGCTGCCCCATAAAGGAGAGATAACGGGAATGGCAGTTCCAGCCGGTATCACTTTGATTGTCGGCGGCGGGTATCATGGTAAGTCTACATTGCTGTCTGCTTTGCAGATGGGCGTGTATAACCATATTTCTGGCGATGGAAGAGAGTTTGTAATTACTGATAATACGGCTGTGAAGCTGAGGGCAGAGGATGGACGTTCCATACGCAATGTAGATATTTCTCTGTTTATTAATGACTTGCCTAATAAAAAAGATACTTCTTGTTTTTCTACTCCAGATGCCAGCGGCAGCACTTCTCAGGCAGCGGGAGTAGTGGAAGGGATTGAGGCTAATGCACGGCTCTTTTTGATTGATGAAGATACATCTGCCACGAATTTTATGGTACGGGACGATTTTATGCAGCAGGTGATCAGTCGGGAGAAGGAGCCTATTACTCCGTTTCTGGAGAGGGCCAGAGATTTATTTGAGGAGGCAGGAATATCTACAGTTTTGGTAGCTGGAAGCTCAGGGGCGTTTTTCTATATTGCAGATAAAATTTTGCAGATGGATTGTTACCATCCAATGGACATTACAGAACAGGTGAAGGGACTATGTAAGGACCATATGGCTCCCAGGATTCAGGCTCCAGGTTTTGGATTACCTGATTTTAAGCAGAGAAAGCTTTTGGCGGACAGAAAAATGGGACAGGATCGTCAGGAACGCCGTGGTGACAGCCGACGCCGTGACACGATGAAGGTGAAAACCATGGGGAGGGATGCTTTTTCGATTGATAAGGAATTGGTGGATTTGCGCTATGTGGAACAACTGGCGGACAGTGAACAGACAAGCGCGTTGGCTCATTTGCTGCGCTATGGCCTGGAGCAGGTGATTGATGGAAGAAAAACGATACAGCAGATTGTAGAGATACTGTGGGAACTGATAGAAAAGAAGGGATGGGAGCCCTTTTGTGGGTCTTATGTGCCGTGTGGATTGGCCAAGCCAAGAAAACAAGAACTTTTTGCTTGTCTGAACCGATTCAGAGGATAAAAGAAGAAAATAAAAGGAAAGAGACTGTTGCATAAATGTAAATGCAACAGTCTCTATCTTGTTCCTTTCCATTTGCCGTCTGAATTGACATAATAATTGTCTATCCAGGTGTCTGATGCCATAACCCCTTCTTCATCAAAATAATACCAACACCCTTTTGATTTAAACCAGCCAGTCTTTTTGTAACCATCTTTATCCAAGTAATAATGGCTTCCGTTGTCTTCGATCCAACCAGTAACACTCTCGCCATCATCATTTACATACGTCCAGGTGTTGTCTGTGTGTTCTGTCCAGGTTCCAGCGAAAACTGAAAAAGAAGAAAAAAGCATCATCAGAAAGGAAAGTACGATGGTAGTGATTCTTTTCTGTTTCATATGATCACGACTCCCTCTTCTCTCTGTTTCTTGATAGTATTATATCATAATAAGCAAATATTGCCTAGATAGGAAAGCGTTATTAAATCTTACAATTTTTAGACGAGATTCTTAACAAGGTCATTCAAGTGTCAGGTAAAGCATGACGACGCCAGGCCGCGCAACAACAACTTCAAAATACTGGTTGATTCCTTGGGAAAATCAGGGTATAATAGACATAAGATCGTATGCCTCATACACAAAAAGAGGATCGTCATAATAGAAGTGGTGATACAGGGGAACAGATAGGGGAAGGCAGCGAAATGTATGAAAATGTTTCGTTGCTCTTTTAATTTGAAGAGAAACCTTGTCTGACAAGAACATCCAATTTGATTTGTGTTAAAAAAGATTTCGACAATCTTTTAGTCTGAAATTCAGACAGGGTTCTACAAATGGTGTTTGGTATTGGAAGGAAATGGCATATATAGTATAAACGCTGCAAAAATAAAGACAAATAAAAATATTATAGAAAAAAACAAAGAATTATGTCGAATTGTGCGTTTAAATTCGCTTTTCAAACAAAAAGAAATACGGTATATTTAAGCCAGGTCAAAAAGAAGGAGGGTCAATCCATGAGCGAGAAGGAAAGAATATCGGCATTAGAAGCGGAGAATCAGAGATTGAAAAATGACAATGACATGCTTCTGGAAATTGTGGCACAAATGCGTGTAACATTAAATCGACTAATTCTCCAGTATGTTTCAGCTAATCCTAAGGGTTAGGGATAATGGAACTGGGGGAGTTCATAGCTCCCCAGATTCCTTTTTCCGCTGTTTTAATTCTCTCAACTCTTGTTCCAGCGCTTTTGTTTTATGTAGTTGTTCCCAGATTAACTGGTGCATCCATTCAATAGTTTCACTTAATTGTTTGTTTTCCTTTTCCAGCTCCGACAGTTCTTGGGTCAAATGGCCAATTAACTCCCTTTGATTATAAAATTTAGCTGGAGCACAAATGCGATGGACAAGAGAGGAGGAAGCCTCGATAATCAAGCGACTTATCAGGCGGTCTCGTTCCTCATAGCTTAAATCCATGAAATCCTGATAGCGCATGTCAATGATGGTCATTTTGCAATCACAAGTAGGACAAATGGCATTTTTAGGCAGTTGGTAGTAAGCATAATAGCCGCACTTCTTACAATAGTAAACGGATAAATCTCTCATAGTAGCTCCTCCTAACATAAAATAATCCCCCTAATATAAATAAAACTGAGAAACAGATAAAATGTAACAAAAAATAAGAAAAACTGCCAAAATATCTTATTCTGGCAGTTTTGAACGGATGATTAAATTGTTATAGAAGCTGTGTTACTGAATAACGCCGTTTGTATCAACGGTCCAGATGTTTTCATAGGCATCCTTTAAGTCACGGTAACCGGCGCCTAATTCAGGACGCTCAGAAGACTTAGAGGAAGCGCTCGCTTTCTGAATGGACCCAGAAGCGTTTACCAGGTAATTCTGTCCTTCAAAAGTTACAGGAGCATAACGCATATGGGAATCAGCCTGTTTGCGCAATCCATTTTCGTAAATAATATTGTCACGAATTCCATGATAGCCCTGACCACGTTTTTCATTATCAGTCTCGAAGAACCAGGTCTGAGTAATACCAGAATCTTCATCATAGATATTCTGTTTGCCAACCTTCATAATACCATTTTTATCAAAGTAGAAGTTGTAAGCAGCACCATCTTCTAATGTGATGTTCTGAAGCCCTGTCTGCATCTCGCCTTTGGCATTAAAGCAGTAGCGTTCAGCATTAATGCGGAAAATCTGAAGACCTGTCTCTGCAAAATAAGGTTTACCGCTTTTGAAGTAGAATCTGTAAATTTCATCTTCCTGGCTAATGCCTGGGATTCCTGTGATATTCTTCCAACCAGAAGCACGGGTTCCGTCTTCGTTGTAATACTGATAACGAGCGACAGGGTTTTGTGCAGCATCTGAATTTTCAGCCTCAGCATTGGTGCTGTCTTCAGCCTCCTGTGCACCATCTACATTTTCGCCCTCAGCCTCCTGTACACCGTCTGCATTTTCGCTCTCAGCCTCAGGCGTAGCTTCTACGCTTGCCTGGGCAGGCAGCTGATACCATCCGGTTACCATCTTGCCGTTTTCAAAGGTGTAGAAGCTGGTTCCGATTTTTTTATCCACCTGATTCTCAATCCTCTGGCCATCGCCGTTAAAGTAAGACCAAACAGTTTCGTCATCGTTGTCGTCTGCGTAATCTGTTAAATCTACCCAGCCAGTTTGCATAACGCCGTCTTTTTCATTTCCGAAATAGTAGGTGGCGCCATCAATCTCCTGAAGTCCGGTAAGCATGTGGCCCTCGCTGTCGAAGTAGTAAGTTTTATCATCAATCTTTTTGAATCTGGAGTTTAAGAACTTTCCATCATGGCTGTAGTAGAACCAGTAGAACTCAGGCTCGTCATCAGAACCATCGTAATCTTCATTTTCAACGGAAACCCACTGATTAGAAACTCGTTTTCCGTCAGCACCCACATAGTATTCGTCTATCTGGCTGTTAAAGGAAATGTTTCCGTCCTCGTCCAAGTAGAACCAGTCTTTGTCCTGCTTCTTCCAGGAATCAGTTAAATAGTAACCGTCGGAGTCATAGTACTTCCAATCTTCACCTTCCTGGGTCCAGCCCGTAGACTTTGCCAGAGCGGTAGAAGTAAATGCAGGGACAAATGCGGCCATCACTGCCGCGGTGGATAATACAGCCGTTAACTTAACGTGTTTTTTCATAAAATTATTTCTCTCCTTTTTCTTAAGGCCGAAAATCAGTTGCTGCATTTGCATTACTTCTGCATTATAACCCATAAGGGAGAGGGGTGAAAGTGTAGGTTGATGGCAAATATGGCAGCGTTAAGGAAGAAAACCGCTTTCACTGGATAAATATTTGTGTTATACTTAAAAAATATATAGATTTTGCGGCGAAGAACAGAGAGGAAAGAGAAAAAGAAGGAGTCGTTTAGGATGAGAATAAAAGTTTCGGATTATATTGCAAAGAAGTTGGTGGAACATGGCATCACTCAGGTCTTTTCAGTGACTGGCGGCGGAGCCATGCACTTAAATGACGGACTGGGACATGAGCCGAGACTGCATTGTCTGTATCAGCACCATGAACAGGCGTGTGCGATAGCGGCGGAAAGCTATGCCAGGATTTATAATAGGATGGGCTGCGTGTGTGTGACCACAGGACCAGGGGGTACGAATGCGATCACAGGTGTTTTAGGTGGATGGCTGGATTCGATTCCTATGCTGGTTCTATCAGGCCAGGTTCGATACGACACCACAGCTCGTTGGTCCGGCGTTGGGATTCGTGCTATGGGAGATCAGGAATTTGACATTACAAAGGCCGTTGGCTGCATGACCAAGTACAGTGAGATGGTGATTCGCCCTGAAGAGATCCGGTATTGTTTAGAGAAGGCTGTCTATCTGGCCGCTGCCGGAAGGCCGGGACCTGTGTGGCTGGATATTCCATTGGACGTACAGGGGGCTTTTGTAGAGACAGACGAGTTACAGGGCTTTGATATAGAAGCTTATGAGCGGGAACATGGCAGGGCAGGAATTCATCTTGAGAAGGTCACAGAAGAAACGGCAAAAACCATTATAGAAAAAATCCGTCAGGCAAAGAGACCAGTTTTGAATGCAGGAAATGGGATTCGAATTGCAGGTGCGTTTCCGGTATTTCAGCGTGTGGTATCCATGCTGGGGATCCCTGTGGCTACAGGTTGGAACAGTCAGGACTGTATGGCTACAGAAAATCCCCTCTATGTGGGACGGGCCGGAGGCATGGGGGACAGGCCGGGAAATTTTGCTGTTCAGAACAGTGATTTGGTATTTTCTGTGGGAAGCCGCTTAAGTATTCGCCAGGTAGGGTATAATTATGAAACATGGGCGAGAGAGGCTTACACCATTGTCAATGATATAGATATAGAAGAACTAAAAAAGCCAAGCGTACATGTAGATATGGCGGTTCATGCAGATGCAAAAGAGCTGTTGGAAGTCATGGAGCAGGTGCTTCAAAGGGAGACGATCCCAGTATGGGACGGTGGAGAAGGCCTTAGGGGGCAAACATGGCTGGAAACCTGTCGCATGTGGAAAGAGACGTATCCGGTGATACAGCCAAAGCATCTGATAGATGACAACAGGAGAGAGGCTAATGTCTATGCTCTGGTACATGAGTTGAGCAGCCGGTTAGAGGAGAATCAGATCACTGTAGTGGGGAACGGGTCCGCCTGCGTAGCTGGGGGACACAGCTATATAATAAAGAAGGGACAGAGATTTATTTCCAATTCTGCGGTGGCTTCCATGGGATATGACCTTCCGGCCGCTATTGGAGCCTGTGTTGCTCAGCTGGAGCAAGAAGGAGAAAAGAAGGACATTATTCTTTTAACTGGGGACGGAAGCATTCAGATGAACCTTCAGGAGCTTCAAACCATTATTCATCATCACCTGCCTATTAAAATATTTTTGATCAACAATGGCGGATACCATTCTATCCGTCAGACTCAGAAAAACTTTTTTGGGGAGCCGTTAGTAGGAATTGGTGTGGATAGCGGGGACTTAAGTTTTCCGGATATGAAGAAACTTTCCTGGGCTTATGGGTATCCTTATTACAGCGCCTGCCACAACAAAGAATTGGCAGAAGCTATAGAGAAAACGCTTGCTGCGGAAGGACCAGCGATTTGTGAGGTATTTGTGACTACAGACCAGAATTTTGAACCGAAATCTTCAGCCAAAAGGATGCCAGACGGAACTTTGACCTCTCCGCCATTGGAAGATTTATCTCCTTTCCTGCCAGAGGAAGAGATGGATGCCAATATGATAATTCCCAGAATAAAGCCAGAGGATGTTTGAAAGGAGAAATCAGGAATGAATGCAGTTGTTACAGGTGCTACCAGTTTTTTAGGCGCTTCTATGGTAAAATGGCTGTCAAAGGAGAAATGCCACGTCTATGCAGTGATTCGTCCAGGTTCATTAAATAGGAAAGTTTTGGATCTTGCCATAGAAAAGGCGAAAGAACTGGCAGGAGAAGATGCGGGCCGAGTTGATATTGTTGAGCTGGAACTAGACAGACTGGACCAGATTGGACAGTATATCTTTGAAGAGTGTCAGGTGTTCTATCATTTTGGATGGGAGGGAGCTGGCAGCGATAACCGGAAAAATGGGCAGGTGCAGCAAAAAAACGCAGTTGACGGATTAAAAGCTCTGGAAGGGGCCAGACAGTTGGGATGTCACAGATTTCTGTTCAGTGGTTCCCAGGCAGAGTATGGCATCTGCCAGACCGTTATGAGAGAGGACAGGGAGTGCCGCCCAGTATCGGAATATGGAAAGGCCAAGGTGGCTTTTTATCAGCAGGCCACAGCGAAAATTGATGAGTGGAAGGCTGAGAATCCCAACCTTAAATTTGAATATGTTCACACCAGGATTTTCAGCATCTATGGACCAGGGGATCATCCCTATTCTCTGGTGGAAAGCTGCCTTCACACCTTTATGGAAGGCGGTACTATGAAAATGGGGGCATGTACCCAGCAGTGGAATTTCCTCTATATTGAAGATTTGATCGCAGGCATGGCTGCATTGGGTTCATGTCAAGATTCAGTGGGGTATACGGGAGCGTCTGGGGAAAACGGGGTGTATAATCTGGCTGCAGACCAGGATGAGACCAGGCCGCTTAAAAATTATGTAGAAAAAATGTATGAGATTTGCGGCAGCAGGGGAGAGTGTGTCTACGGAGAAGCCCCGCCTAACGCAGAGGGAGTGGCTAATCTGATTCCGGATATTGAGAAGATAAAGGTAAGAACAGGATGGAAACCAGAGATTTCCTTTAAAGAGGGAATCAAAAGGACACTAAAAGCGGAAGCAATACAGCAGGCAGGGGAAAACGAATCAGGCGTTCCGACATGTCTTCTATGCGGACAGCCTTTGAAAGAGGACACGCTCCTTTTGACACTGGAGGGAATGCCCTCTTCAGCTCAGAATATTCCAACAAAAGAGGAATTGGAAGAGGATGAACAGGTAACGTTAAAACTTTACCAGTGCCGTCACTGCGGGCTGGTCCAGCTTGACAATGAGCCTGTGGATTACTATTGGGATGTGATTCGTTCCGTAGGGTATTCCACCACCATGGCTCAGCTGAGAAGAAGTCAGTATCAGCATTTGATTGACGCCTACCATTTGGAAGGAAAGAAGTTTTTGGAGATAGGCTCTGGCAGAGGAGAGTTTTTAAAAGTGTTGAAGGAGTTTCCGGTAAAAGCCTTTGGTATGGAGCATAAGAAGGAGCTGGTGGAGGAAGCCTGTGTGGAGGGAATCCAGTTGATTCAGGGATTTCCAGAGATGGAGAACACGATTCTGGGAGAAGAGGGACCTTATGATGCTTTTTTGTCCTTTAATTTCCTGGAACATCAGCCAAAGCCGGGGGTTATGCTGGACTGTATCTGGAACAATTTGACAGAAGGCGCAGTAGGGCTTGTGACAGTGCCCAGCCTGGAGTACAGCTTAAAGCATGACGGGTATTATGAACTGATTCGGGACCATGTGGCTTACTATACGCTTGATACCTTACGTTATTTGATGGAGCATCATGGCTTTGAGGTCTTGGAAGAAACTTCGAAAAAAGATATGCTGGCTATGATTGTGAGAAAGCTGCCTTCCAAAGCAGGAAACAAGGTTCCTGAGAGGGAAGTAAAGAAGGAAGAGCTTTCTAATCTGAAAGCCAATTTTAAAGAGCTAGGCGGCCAGATAGAGGAGATTGTTGCCAGTCTGGAAAAAGAAGGACAAACTCTGGCAGTTTGGGGAGCCAGTCATCAGGCATTTACTCTGGTTGCCACTACCTGCCTGAGAAATTATGCAAAGTATATGATGGATTCTGCACCGTTTAAACAGGGGCGGTATGCGCCTGCTTCTCATCTGCCGATTGTGTCGCCGGATTATTATCTTTCCCATCCGGTGGAGGTGATTCTGATTGTGGCGCCAGAGTATACAGAAGAAATTGCAGGAGTGATTCGAAGCCGATTTGGACAGAAGGTAAGAATTATGGCGCTACGCAGCGAGAAAGTGGAGGAGCTGTCATGAAAACGATTAGTGTTGTAGTGCCTTGCTACAATGAAGAGGAAAATGTGGAAGCTCTGGCAGACGGATTGCGAAATCTGTTTAAAAAGGACTTGCAAAATTATGAATATGAGATTATTTTTATTGATAATGATTCGAATGACAACACCAGAGATTTGATTCGAAAGCTCTGTGTGGATGACCAGAGAATTAAGGGGATTTTTAATGCTAAAAATTTTGGGCAGTTTAATTCCCCGTACTATGCTATGCTGCAATCCACTGGAGACTGTACCATTCTCATGGCGGCGGATTTTCAGGACCCTCTGGATATGGTCCCCAAGTTTGTGAAGGAGTGGGAAGGCGGCTATAAAATTGTCATTGGAATCAAAAAGTCCAGCCAGGAAAATAAGCTGATGTATTGGCTCAGGGGCTGCTATTACAAGATGATTAAAAAGCTTTCCAATGTGGAGCAGATTGAACAGTTTACTGGTTTTGGCCTTTATGACAAACGGTTTATTCAGGTCATGCGAGAACTGGACGATCCTACGCCATTTTTAAGAGGAATCGTGGCGGAACTGGGCTTTCGCAGGAAGGAGATTCCCTATGAGCAGCAGCTTAGGCGGGCAGGAAAGACCAGCAACAATTTCTACAAGCTTTACGACGCCGCAATGTTAAGCTTTACTTCTTATACAAAGGTAGGGCTGCGCCTTGCCACAATTTTTGGAAGCATCTGCTGTGCGGTCAGTATTTTGGTAGCTTTTATCTACCTGGTGATGAAATTGATGTACTGGGACCGTTTTGTAGCGGGCATGGCCCCGTTGCTTATCGGAATGTGTTTTTTGGGATCTGCCCAAATTTTCTTTATCGGCGTGGTAGGGGAATATATTTTGTCCATCAATTCCAGAGTGATGAAACGGCCTCTGGTGGTGGAGGAAGAGCGTATTAATTTTAAAGAGGTACAGGATGAAGCATAATGTAGATGTGGTCCGAATCAGGGAAAATTCCATTCAGTTGAACGGCTGGGTTATCGGCAAAAGTCCAGAGTCCAGGCCGAAGTTTCGGGTGCTGGACGGAAATAAGAAACCTGTGCGATTTCAGTATGTCTCTACCAGAAGAGACGATGTGAGCCAGATTTACTACAAAAAGACGTATGATAAGGACTTTGGTTTTGACATCCAGTTTCCTTATGAAAGAGGAAAGGATTATTATCTGGTGATCCAGTGCGACGGGCAGCACGCCAGAATCAAGTATAATGAAGCGCTGATTACCAGGCGGTCCAGTGTAGCCCATAAGCGGATGCAGAAAATCAAAGATTTGATGAACATGGAGACGGTTCGGGTGGCTTTCGATTTCTGGAAGGAAAACGGACTGAGGGCTTTGTTGGTGAAATCTACTCACAAATTGCAGGGGCTGGACAATGATTATGATTATGGAGAATGGTATTCTCTGACAAAACCTGTGAGGGAGGAGTTAGAACGGCAAAGAAAAGAGAAGTTTTCTGCAGAGCCTGTGTTTTCGATTGTTATTCCTCTCTATAAGACGCCGGCGCGCTATTTAAAAGAGATGCTGGATTCGATTGTGGATCAGACGTATGGAAACTGGGAATTGTGTCTAGCAGACGGAAGCCCGGCCGGAGAAGACGTCTCTCGAATCGTAAAACCGTATTTGGACAAGGATTCCAGAATCAAATATCAGATTTTGGGTTATAACAGGGGGATTTCGGAGAACACCAATGAGGCTATTCGCATGGCCGCAGGGGATTTTATCGTTCTGGCAGACCATGATGATGTGATGACGCCCGATGCTCTGTATGAATGCGCAAAAAAAATCAACGCTCATCCTCAGTGCGAGGTTCTCTATTCAGATGAGGATAAGCTGGATATGGACGGAGGCGCGTTGTTTGACCCCCACTTTAAGCCGGACTTTAATCCTGACTTACTGACAAGCGTCAACTATATCTGTCACCAGTTTGTTGTGAAACGAGAACTGGTTGAGCGCATTGGCGGCCTTCGGAAGGAATTTGACGGAGCACAGGATTATGATTTTATTTTCCGCTGCACAGAAGAGGCAGAGGAAATCTGCCATATTCCCAAGGTGCTGTACCATTGGAGATGTCATCAGGATTCCACAGCCAGCAATCCTCAGAGCAAACTGTATGCGTTTGAAGCTGGTTCCAGAGCTATTATGGAACATTACAAGCGGATGGGAATTTCGGCTGAGAGAGTGGAAAAAGGAGTGGACTATGGCATTTACCACACGGTTTTTCAAATACAAGGCCAGCCTCTGGTGTCTGTGATCATTCCGAACAAAGATCATCATAAGGATCTGGATTTATGTATCCGAACCATGATTACAAAAGGAACGTATGAGAACCTGGAGTTTGTAGTGGTAGAAAACAACAGTACAGAGGCGGAGACGTTTTCTTATTATAAGAAGCTTCAAAAGGAATTTCCCCAGGTGCGGGTGGTGACATGGACCAGGGAGTTTAATTATGCGGCTATCAATAATTTCGGAGTCTCCTATGCAAAGGGAGAGTACCTGCTGTTTTTGAACAATGACACAGAGCTGATTGCAGAAAACTTTGTGGAAGAGATGCTTGGATTCTGTCAGAGAGAGGACGTAGGTATTGTGGGAGCAAAGCTTTTGTACCAGGACGATACCATCCAGCACGCCGGAGTAGTAGTTGGGTTCGGTGGTGTGGCAGGCCATACCTTTATTGGACTTCACAAGGCGGAGAACAGCTATTTCCATAGAGCAATGTGCGCTCAGGATTACAGTGCTGTGACTGCAGCCTGCATGATGAGCAAAAAGCAGGTGTTTTGTCAGGTGGGAGGTTTCAGCGAAGAGTTTGCAGTTGCTTTTAATGATATTGATTATTGCATGAAGGTGAGGGCATTAGGGAAATTGGTGGTATTTGCTCCTTATGCTCTGCTTTACCACTATGAATCTAAGTCCAGAGGACTGGAGGATACGCCCCAAAAGGTGGAGCGGTTTAATCGGGAAGTAGCCAGGTTTGCCAAAAAGTGGCCGGAGATTTTAGAAAAGGGAGACCCTTACTACAACCCGAACCTGACCCTGCGCAAGTCGAACTTCGCTTTGAGGGATTTAAAGAAAGAGGCAGTCGGCGAGCCGTATCGGTTGGATCCGGCTATTGGGAAGATAATGGAGGAATTGTAGGTTATGGCAGCAGAAGTGACGGTGATTATTCCAAATTACAACGGGCTGAAATTTTTAGGGACTTGCATGGAATCCCTGAATAGACAGACCTGCCAGAGCTTTTCGGTTCTGGTAGTGGACAACGGATCAACGGACGGCAGCGTGTCCTGGCTGAAGGAACAGCAGATTCCTTCCATTTTCCTTGAGACAAACACAGGATTTACAGGGGCTGTCAATGTGGGAATCAAGGCGGCAAAGACAAAGTTTGTGCTGCTTTTAAACAATGACACAGAAGCAGAGCCTGGATTTGTGGCAGAGCTTTTAAAGGAAATCCGAAGGTCTGAGAAGATTTTTGCCGTCAGCGGCAAGATGATTCAGATGTATCACAAGGAGCTGATGGATGATGCCGGGGATATGTACAGCGTCCTGGGCTGGGCTTATCAGAGAGGAGTGGGGAGAAGTTCAAAAAAATATAATCGGCCTGTGGAGGTGTTTTCAGCCTGTGCAGCAGGGGCCATTTACCGCAGGAGAGTTTTTGAACAGATCGGATACTTTGACGAGCTTCACTTTGCCTATTTAGAGGATATGGACGTGTGCTACAGGGCCAAGATTTACGGATACCATAACCGGTATTGTCCAAGTGCAGTGCTCTATCATGTGGGAAGCGCTACCAGCGGATCGAAATATAATGAATTTAAAGTGAAACTGGCGGCTAGAAATCAGGTGTATTTGAATTATAAAAACATGCCTGTGGGTCAGCTTTTGATCAACAGCCTGCCTATGGTTATAGGAATCGGGTTGAAATATGGGTTTTTTAAAAAGATTGGGTTTGGGAAAGAATATGTAGAGGGAGTGAAGGAAGGAATTGCCACCAGAAAAAAGTGCAGGCGGGTGGAATTTAAGGCGGAGCACTTGGGAGATTATCTGGCGATTGAGTGGGAACTGCTGATCGGTACAGTTGTTTATGTATATGAGTTTTTTAGCAGGCATTTAGGAAAAGTTTCCAATAAATTAAGAGAATTTTAATCCCACAATCATGCTTTTCATGTATAATGTATGAGATATAGAGTCACATTAATTCTAAGGTGAAAGTTATGATAAAAGACAATCAGCAAAAATTCAACCGCTTACATGTGGTTTTAGATGCTGTGATCGTTTCGGTATCGTATTTTTTAGCATGGCTTATGCTGGTTTTGAGGAACCGGCTATTTAGGCCCGGCACTCACACGCTGTCGCCCAGGTTTTATTTTGCCATGCTGGTGTGGATCGTACCTATGTATTTGGTTCTGTATACTTTTTTTCATCTGTATACCCCCAAACGGGTTCAGCAAAGGCGGTATGAATTTGCCAATATCTGCAAGGCCAATACGATTGGACTTTTGATTATCACTTTGGTCTTTTTTATTTTAAAAAAGAACCCGTTTTTTAATAATTTTTCTACAATGATGGTGTTTTATTTCTTTTCTATCAACATTGTAGGGGAGACCCTGGAACGAAATTTAATACGGTTCGTTCTCCGATCCATGCGGGCAAGAGGTTATAATCAAAAGCATATTCTTTTAATCGGCTACAGCCGCGCTGCAGAAGGATTTATTGACAGGGTGCTGGCTAATTCCGGATGGGGATACCAGATAAAAGGTATTTTAGATGACAGTTCTGCCCAGGGAAGAGAATATCGGGGAATCAAAGTCATTGGTTCAACAGATAAATTAGTGAATATTCTGGCACAGAATACATTAGATGAAATAGCGATTACATTGAGTATTGGCGAGTATGCCAAACTGGAGCGTCTTGTTGCGGCATGTGAAAAGTCGGGAGTACACACCAAGTTTATCCCAGATTATAATAATGTGATTCCTACCAGGCCTTATACAGAAGATTTACAGGGGTTACCAGTGATTAATATTCGCCATGTGCCTTTAAATGACCCTTTAAATCGTTTCATCAAGCGGAGTGTGGACATTTTTGGCTCTTTGGTAGGGATTATCCTGTTTTCTCCTGTGATGCTTTTTTCCATGGCAGTGATAAAACTGACTTCACCGGGGCCTTTGATTTTCTGTCAGGAACGAATTGGTCTTCACAATCGTCCTTTTCAGATGTACAAATTTCGTTCCATGGAAGTACAGGCGCCTTTTGCAGAGAAAAGTAAGTGGACAACCCCTCACGATCCACGTGTGACTCCTTTCGGCCGTTTTATCCGTAAAACCAGTATTGATGAGATGCCGCAATTTTTTAATGTGCTGAAAGGTGATATGAGTTTAGTAGGGCCCAGACCGGAACGGCCGTTTTTTGTGGAACGTTTTAAAGAGGAAATCCCGAGATACATGATAAAACATCAGATTCGGCCAGGCATGACTGGGTGGGCCCAAGTCAATGGCTATCGGGGAGATACTTCTATTATAAAAAGAATCGAGCATGATTTATATTATATTGAAAATTGGACTTTGGGATGGGATTTCAAAATTTTATTCCTCACATTTTTCAAGGGCTTTATGAATAAAAACGCTTATTAGCTTAGAATAAAGAGGTAGATACATGGACTATAGGAGTGGCAGACAGGAGCAGGGCTATGGCGGCACTGGGAGGATGTCGTCGGGCCAGGAGCCTGCAATGGGATATCGCCAAAGAACTCAGCGAAGCAGTCAGCAGGAGATTGCGATGGCCAGGTCAATGGCTATCAAAAAGCGAAGGGATGAGATCGAAAAACTGAGGATGGAAAAACAGCGCAGGACCAGACTGAGAAGGCGGATCATCGCTATGATTGTGGCAGAATGTTTTGCGCTGGCAGGCATTTTTGGGTATGCATATTTTGCAAGACGCATCAGTCTGATGCCAAGACCCGATGTGGACAAGAATAACGTAAAGAATGAGGATTTGCAGGTTGCAGATATTGAGAAGATGAAAGGCTATTGGCTCATAGCTGTTTTTGGCGTTGACAGTCGTAACGGAAGTGTTGGAGCCGGCAATCAGTCAGATGTAAACATTATCTGCTGTGTGAATCAGGATACTGGGGAGATTAAGCTGGTGTCAGTGTTTCGAGACACCTATTTAAATATTAATGACGAGGGGCGTTACAGCAAGTTTAACGAGGCTTATGCCAGAGGCGGTCCAGAGCAGGCCCTAAAATTTCTAAATAAAAATCTGGATTTAAATATTACAGATTATATTACCTTTAGCTGGAAAGCAGTTGCAGAAGGGATCAACATTCTGGGCGGCGTAGATTTGGAGATCAGCAAGGCAGAATTTCGTTTTATCAATTCCTTTATAACAGAGACAGTAAATGCTACGGGAATCGGTTCCTACCAGCTAAAGAGCGCAGGTATGAACCACCTGGACGGCGTTCAGGCTGTGGCCTATGGCCGTCTGCGTCTGATGGACACGGATTTTGCCCGTACAGAGCGTCAGCGGAAAATCATCGAGCTGGCCTTTGCCAAGGCGAAAAATGCAGATCTTTCTACATTAAATAATATATTAGTTACCATACTGCCACAGGTGACTCATAATCTGGATTTAGCGGATTTGACTGAAGCAGCTTTTAACATTAGAAAATACCATATCGGCGAAACTGCAGGTTTTCCTTTTGCCAGAGGAAATGCCTTAATGGGAGCCAAGGGGGATTGTGTAATTCCTCAGACTTTGGAAACGAATGTTAGCGAGCTTCACACATTTTTGTTTGGCGATGAACAATATGTTCCCACAGACACGGTAAAGCAGATTAGCAGTAAGATTTCTTCTGACACAGGGATGTATACCCAGGGAAAAAGCGTAGGACATGTTTCTACAGAAGGGTATCTGCCAAAAGAGACCACAAAGGCTCAAGAAGAGACTACTGCTAAGGAAACGACTGAAGCGGAGGATGACGAGGAAGAGACAGATGAGGATGGGAATCCTGTAGAATCTTCGGAAAGCCAATCCACGGTGGCAGCTCCAAGTATAGGGGAGACAGATGAGTTTGGGAATCTGGTAGATGGGCCGGAGCCGGACGATCCAGATGACTGGCAAGATGATCCGTTATTGCCGGGAGATTATTATCCGACGAATCCTTCAGAGTCCGGCGCACATGGAACATGGCCAGGTGCTCAGAGACCGGGGGGCACACAGCCTTCTTCTCCCAGTAGCGGTCCGAATAATCCTCAAGGGCCTACCCAATCTATTTATGGACCGGGATATCGGGATCCAGGAATGACAGAAGGAACAGAATGGGGGCCTGGAACAACGAGCCCAGGCACCATTCCGGGGGCAAACAATAATTCTGGACCGACATCCGGCGGAACCGGAATTAGTAATGAAAATGGCAGCAATGGCATGAACCAGCCTGCAGGACCGGGAACTGATCAAATTATAGGGCCAGGAGTCAGTTGACTTCCTGGCCGTTTTTTCACTTTTTTATAATAGTTCTTTCACAATTTGGTCACAAAGGGTTGATATAGTATGCTCATAGTCAATAAGAAAACAACCTTAACATGATAGAAAGGAGACAGATATATGATGTATGATGAGAACATAAACAAGGAGCAAAAGGAAGAAGCAGGTTCTTGCGAAGAGAGACAACACCAGGCAGAACAAACCTCTGCGTCTTTAGACATATCGTCTGAAGAAAAAGGAATTAACCAGGAACAGCAGAATTTTAGTTCAGTAAACCAGCAGAGCCAACAGCAGCCATATGAGAATCCACAATATAACAGCCAGCCATATGGGGCTTCGCAGTATCAGCAGTATCAAAATTATAACCAAGGCCCCAGGTATTATAACTGGCAGAACGAACAGGAAGGCAGACAGGAATCTTTTGCCAATCACTCGGCACAGGGCGGTAAAGACCGTACAAGAAAGAAAGTATCAGGCAGTCTTGGGAGAAAGGCGGCAGGGATTACTGCAGCGGCCCTTCTGTTCGGAACAGTTTCCGGCGGTACTATGGTGGGAATTAATATGTTGGCCAATAACCTGAAGCCAGAATCCTATGCTCAGGTGAGTCAGGCGGAAGTACTTACAGAAGAGACGACTCCTACCGTTATCCAGACGCCGGCCGCTACCACAGGAATGAACATAACGCCTGCTCTGGATGTTTCTGGAATCGTAGAACAGGCCATGCCATCTGTAGTGTCTATTAATAATACGATGAGATATGAGAGCAGCTGGTTTGGTCAAAGACAGACTTATGAAGTGCCCAGCAGTGGTTCTGGTATTATTGTAGGGCAAAACGAGGAAGAACTTCTGATTGTGACCAATAATCATGTGGTAGAAGGGTCTAATGATTTATCAGTGGTGTTTATTGACGATCAGTCGGTAAATGCAACCATCAAAGGAACCGATGTAGATTCAGACCTGGCCGTTATTGCGGTTTCTTTGAAAGATATTTCGGAGGATACCTTAAGCCAGATCTCCATAGCAAAGCTTGGCAATTCTGATGAACTGAAAGTAGGCCAGGGGGTTATCGCTATCGGCAACGCGCTTGGGTATGGGCAGTCCACCACAGTGGGCTATGTCAGCGCACTGAATCGGGAGGTTAAGACAGAAGGAAACCTTACCAGGCATCTGCTTCAGACCGACGCGGCGATCAACCCGGGAAACAGCGGCGGCGCGCTTTTGAATATGAAGGGAGAGGTGGTTGGAATCAATGCAGCCAAGTATTCCAGCACAGATGTAGAGGGCATTGGCTATGCGATTCCTGTCTCACAGGTTCAGGACATTATAGATTCTCTTATGACAAAGAGAACCAGAAATCATGCGGTAGAGGAAGGCCAGGAGGGATATTTGGGAATCCAGGCTCTGACTGTGGATGAAAGCATGGTGAAGCAGCTTGATATGCCGGCAGGTGTGTTTGTGTATGCGATTATTGACGGCGGAGCGGCTTCAAAATCTGACTTGCGTGAAAAGGATGTGATTACAAAGTTTGATGACCAGAGTATCCGAAGCATGGCGGCGCTTGAGGACTTATTGCAATACTACAGGGCGGGGGAGACCGTGAATCTGACTGTGCAGTCCTTGGAAAATGGCAAATATGTGGAGAGAACAGTGGAGATTACTCTTGGGGAAAGGACAGAAATGGGACAGGAAACTCAGAGAAACAGCCCCAGATAAAATGAAGTGAATAGAAAAACTATATAAATTTGGACCATGGTCTTGTGCCATGGTCTAAATTTGTTTATAATACTTTGAAAGAAAAGAACAGGAGAACTTATTTTGGAAGAGAAAGACACAAAAGATTTAGACAGAGAAGAGTATGAGAAGATTTGCTATATATGCCGCAGGCCAGAAAGCAAGGCAGGAACGATGATTTCGATTCAAGGGAATTTGTGTATGTGCCATGACTGTATGCAAAAGACATTCGATTCTGTATTGAATAATGGAATGGATTTTTCGCAGTTTCAAAATCTGCCCTACCTGAATATGAATCTGAATCATCTGATGAATCAGAATCTGCCTAAGATGGAGATTCCTAAAAAGCAGCAGATAAAGAAAAAGTCTGACAAGTCAGAAGAACCGGCGCTGGATTTTAAGGACATACCAGCACCTCACAGGATCAAGGAGAAGCTGGATCAGTATGTGATTGGCCAGGAGCAGGCTAAGAAGGCGATTTCTGTAGCTGTGTACAATCACTACAAGCGAGTGCTTACAGGAGAGGCGAAAAAGGAAGGGGAAGAAGAGGACGACGTTCAAATTGAAAAGTCGAATATTCTTCTGATTGGTCCTACTGGAAGCGGAAAGACGTATCTGGTAAAGACCCTTGCCGGACTGTTAGAGGTCCCTCTTGCCATTGCCGACGCCACAGCTTTGACAGAAGCTGGATATATTGGAGACGATATTGAAAGTGTGGTATCCAAATTGCTGATGGCTGCAGAGAATGACGTGGAAAAAGCGGAGCGAGGAATTATTTTCATTGACGAAATTGATAAGATTGCCAAAAAAAAGAATACCAATACCAGGGATGTAAGTGGAGAATCGGTGCAGCAGGAGCTTTTAAAGCTTTTGGAGGGAAGCAGAGTGGAGGTGCCTGTAGGCTCAAATCAAAAGAATGCTCTCACTCCTATGGCTACTGTGAATACAGATAATATTTTATTTATCTGCGGTGGAGCATTCCCTGATTTAGAAGATATAATTAAAGAACGTTTGCGCAAGAAGACTTCCATGGGCTTTCAGGCAGAGTTAAAAGATAAGTATCAGGATGACCCTGACATTTTAAGGTATGTAACCAATGGGGATTTGCGGATGTTCGGCATGATTCCAGAATTTTTAGGAAGACTTCCAGTTGTGGTTTCATTCTGTAAATTGACCAGGGACGTGATGGTAGAGATACTAAAACGGCCTAAAAATGCGATCTTAAAGCAGTATCAAAAGCTTCTAGCATTAGACGAGGTAAGGCTGGTATTTGAAGAGGAGGCTCTTTTATGGATCGCAGAGGAGGCATTGAAACGGGAGACAGGGGCAAGGGCTTTGCGCGCTATTATTGAGGAGTTTATGCTTGACATTATGTATGAAGTGCCAAAAGACCCGGGAATCGGGACTGTAGTGATTACGAGAGGATATCTGGAAAAGAACGGTGGGCCCAGAATTGAGATGAGAGGGTAAGAAGAATACTTTCAGGGGGCAGTTACGCAAATGCGTTTCTGCCCCTGGCCTAATATCAGTCCCGTAAAGACACATAGGAATCATATAGGTTTAAAGTACCATACCCCCACTCTCTGTTTGGATAGGTGAAGTTAGGATTACGACTGGCTCCACGGGTTAAAAAGGCTTTGATGGAACTGTTATTAATTTGGGGGTAATGTCCTTGGACAAAGCCCCAGGAGTACAAATTAGCTACAGCGCCAGCCACATGAGCGGCCGATACAGAGGAGCCGGACATTCGCGTCATAGGATATTCTCCCGGAACAGAAGAAAGCCCGGGCCCAAAGACATCGACACCCGGAGCCGCAAGGTCTGGTTTCACTCTTCCGTCTCTGGTATAACCTCGGCTGGAATGGATGTAAAGGCTGTTATTTAGGTGGTTATAGGCGCTGACTGTGATGGGGAAAGCAGCGTTTCCGGGACTTGTAATAGTGGTAAATGGGTCGGCATTTAAAAAGTAGGTATCATCTGACAGAAATCCGTGAAGAGGGAGCCATAGGTGGTATACTCCGGTAATGGATAGTGTAGGATAGATCCGTATCCTCCAGATACCTGAGGTGGGCGCGGAGAAGCGCATAAGAGCAAGGAAATCGTTTTGGCCTCCGATGCTGGCCACATAGGAGACAGTGACTGTGGTGTTTTCCAAAGAGAAACGCACTGTAGTATCTTCGCCTGCCCGAAAAGGAATGCGGTCAATGACCTCACCTGTAGGAGAAACGAATCCCACAGTATATATTTCTGGCAGGTTGGCCCAAAGCTCCATGACAAATCCACGTTCTTCATCGCCTACCTTTAATTCAACCTCATCAAATGCAGAGGACTGGGTCACACGGCCAAAGTAATGGTGGCGGAATCCTACTTCATTGCCTCCTGCACAGACCGCGCTGATGCCTAAAATCTGCTGTAGATTATTCAGTACCTGGCTGAAGGGGGAATAACCGTTGTGACCTCCCTGATTGGTTCCCAGGCCGATACAGAGAACTAGAGGCATTCGGTGGCGAAGGGCTAAAAGGCGTAAATAGGCTACTGCCATCATTAGATCGTTACTCTGATATGCATCAGCGGATTCAGGAAGAAGATAATAGTCGCGAAGGTATTGCTTGACAGGTTTTAATTTTACTACTCCAATGTAGCAGGCAGGAGACGCGCCTGTAAAATTTTGAGTTGGGGTAGGACCTCCGGCTGCAATTCCTGCCAAAAAGGTGCCGTGTCCCACAGTGTCTACGGAGGGAACTATAGAAAGTGGATTCGGATCTGCCAGGGCGGCATTGATATTTTCTTGTACGTATTCCTGTCCATAAAGGAAGGAGAAAGGGATTCCATGTGTGCCTTCCATCTGAAAGCCTCCGCCCGGAAGAGTCTGGTCCCAGATTCCCAAGATTCGTGTTGTTCCGCTAGGTGATCGAAACATGGGATTCTGATAATCAATTCCTGTGTCGATAAAACCAATAATCGTTTGCTCGCCCTGAGAATTTAGGGCAGGCTGCTGGAAGGTAGATAAAATTCCAGAACGTTCCATACTGGTAGTGTCTAGCAGACCATAAAGGAAGGGGATTGACAGGTAGGAATGATTTTCTACAGATATGGGGAGGCTGTCTTTTAGAAGCTGATGAACAATGGCATATTCCCCGTCAACATAGCTGATACAGTTATTTCCATAGGTTTGGGAAAGTTCCTCCAGACCCAAACCGCTGGAGCGAAAGATAAAGTCAGCATATTCTTCTCCAGCTACTTGAGAGGTACAAACATTCATAAGCAGAATCTCAATTTCTTTTTAATCTAATATATGCAAAAAGTGAATGATATCCCACTAGACGGAAGAACATAATCATAGTAAAATAGAGAAAAAGAAGAAGGAGGCAATAGATATGGGGCTTTTCTTGTTAATAGCCGCAGTTTTACTGATTGATTTGGGAATTAAAGATACCATAGAGAGGGAAGATCCATCTGTATTTCCGAAAGAGCTGGAGGGAACCAGAGGAATGATTATGCTTCATCGAGATCACAATGATGGACTTCCTTTCGGCATACTGAGACAGAAGAAGGAATTGGTAAAACAGCTTCCTTTGGCTGTGGTCTCCGCTGTGGCGGGAATATTCGCCTGGATTTACCCCAAAAAAGGAAATATGCCAGAGAAGATTGGACTGGCTCTGGTTATAGGGGGAGGTCTCAGTAATTTATACGACCGCATGACCCGTGGATATGTGGTGGACTATGTAAGCATTCGTTGGAAAAAATTGAAGGAAGTGACGTTTAATCTGGCTGATGTATGCGTTATTTTGGGAGCATTTCTTTTACTGATTGTGGAGATGTTTCAGTCTGTCAGGGAAAAATAAACGGCTTATGTCACAGCCAGGATACTTTCAGGGGGGAAAGCGCTGGTTGGGAAGTACTGCAAAACATCTAAAGAACGATTGAAGTCCTTTTCAGCCAGCGCTTCAACTACACAGAAAGCGGCGACCAGGAGGGAGCGTGGCTGTAACTTTATCCCTTGTTTTATTTGACAAATATAGAATTTTCATGTACAATCACTACTAAAATATAGTAAATAAGGAGTGATTTTTGTTGGACTCGAGTGACGCCATACAGTTGCTTGTATTAATTGTTTTATTGGCTTTATCTGCTTTTTTCTCATCGTCGGAAACAGCTCTTACCACTGTGAATAAAATTCGTATCCGCACTTTGGCGGATGCCGGTGATCCGAAAGCGATTATTTTGTCAAAGGTCATTGAGGAACAGGGGAAGATGCTTAGCGCGATTCTCATCGGTAACAATATCGTAAACTTGACAGCCTCTTCTCTTATGACTACGTTGACGATCAGTCTATTCGGAAATAGGGCAGTAGGAGTTGCTACCGGTATCCTGACATTATTAATTCTGGTGTTTGGCGAGATTACGCCAAAAACTTTATCTACAATATCCGCAGAATCCATAGCATTAAAAAATGCAAAAATTATATATGGGTTAATGGTGGTTTTGACGCCAGTGATTTATGTGGTAAATCAGTTGTCTTTAGGGGTGCTTTTGCTTTTGCGGATTGACCCTAATGCAAAACGCGATTCCATCACAGAGGATGAACTTCGGACGATTGTTGAGGTAAGCCATGAAGAAGGGGTTATCGAATCTGAAGAAAAGAAGATGATAAACAATGTGTTCGATTTTGGCGACTCTGTTGCAAAGGATATCATGGTTCCTCGGATTGATATGACTTTGGTGGAGGTAAATGCTACTTATCAGGAACTTCTGGATATTTTCCGTGAAGAAAAATATACTCGGATTCCGGTTTTTGAAGAGAATACGGATAATGTGGTTGGCATTATTAATGTGAAAGATTTGCTTCTCATTGATAATCATGAGGAATTTCATATTCGGGATTATTTAAGAGAACCTCTTTATACTTACGAATACAAGAAAACGGCAGAACTTATGGTAGAAATGAGGAAAACCTTTAATAATATTGTGATTGTGCTGGATGAGTATGGAGCTACAGCCGGATTGATTACACTGGAGGACATGCTGGAGGAGATCGTAGGCGAAATCAGGGACGAGTATGATGAGGATGAGGAAAAGAGCCTGGTCGAGATGGCTCCCGGGGAGTACTCTGTAGAAGGGGCCATGAAGCTGGATGATTTGAATGATCGTCTTGGACTGGAATTAGAGTCAGAGGACTATGATTCGGTAGGCGGATTGGTTATTGGCCTTTTGGACCATCTTCCTGAGGAAGGGGAAGAGGTGACAGATAACGGAATCCGGTTTGTAGTAGAGAGTGTGGATAAAAACCGGATTGACCGAATAAAAATTGTTCTGCCTGCTAAAGAAGAGGGAGATCAGGAAGAACCGGCATAGGGCTTACACCAAAGACATAGGGGGCTGCAATTTGCAGCCCCTAAAATGCTGCCCCCCAGTTAAAAATCTAGCTTAATATTCCTCCCAGGATTCCGCTTCCAACACAAATTGCCATGACTGTAATAATCTGCTGGACAGAGGAAATGATACCCTTTTCCAGTAGAAAAGAAACAGCCATAAGAACCAGAAAATACAGCAGTCCAGCTAACAATCCGCAGAAAAACCTCTGACGGCCTACCCCTTTTCCGGCCACAAGTCCGGCCAGGGCACAGGATAGGACATAAACCAGGATAACCGCCATCTGGATTTGAGACTCTTTTAGGTGAAACCGGTATAGGGCGAAGGAGATCACCACCAATAAGATGCCGGACAGGAGATAAGAGAAGAGGAGAGAGCGGAGGAATGCCTTTGAATTTGATAGTTCCATAGGAGACTCCTTTATGTATTCGTTGGTCTAATATATTCGATGAGAGGAGGAAATAGTACAAGAAACCTTGGAAGAACATAGTTACAGCCAATGACAATAATCGTTTATTTATAGAGTAACATAAGGAGGAATTTTGGCATGAAGTGGATTATTAGTGTGGTTATTGGCGTAATTGGTTTTTATTTTACCTTGAAACAGGCAGAAGGCGAAAATATATCTAAGGCTGTGGTCTGTTTTTTAGCAGCAATTCTAACAGGGCTTGTAACAAGCTTCATTTACGATGCTATAAAACCAATGTTTATGGATTCAGGGTCCACATATGTCATAGAAACGACAGGTAGTCCTGTCACTTCGTCATATGAGGAATCCGCTCCTTATGAAACGACAGAAGAGGAGACCTCTCCGCCTAAGACAGAGCCCCATTCCACCGAGCAATCCTCTTTTGAGACGATGGCAGAGTCCACAAATCCGCCTGCCACAACTGAGGAGCCAACCCATCCCTCAACCCAAGCCTCCACCGAAGCGCCAACGCAGCCAGCTGTGGCAGATGTAACAGGGATGTCCTCATTTCAGGGGAAGATTCAGAAAAAGGCCCAAGAAGATCAATATAGATATACAGCCTCTGTTAGTGGAACCTATCGGTTTGATACAGATCTAAGTTCAGGAGGGCAGGTTAGAGTTGAGATTCGTGGGGAAAATGGAGTCGCTCTTGATTATGGTACGAATGGTCTGACCATTGACTTAACAGCGGGAAAATCATACATTTTAAGTATTGGATACCGAAACGGCCCCTGTGATTACCAGGTAAGTATAGGAGTTCCCAAGGAGATACAGGATATTACAGGGGCTTCGGTTGTGTCTGGGCGCATTACGTATCGGGGGCAGAATGATAACTATCGTTATACAGCTCCAGTAAGTGGAACGTACCGATTTGACACAAAGGTGGATGCGGCTGCTAAGGTCAACGTTCAAATCAGTGGAGAAAATGGAAATAGTATCGAGGATGGAATCAATGTGTTGAACATTGATTTAGAGGCAGGAAAGACCTATCTCTTAAGTGTGGAATATAACAATGGCCCCAGCGACTATGAGATTCATTTAGGCGTACCACAGCCCATACGAGATATCATGGAAAATACTTCAGTAGCAGGAAGTATGCTTTATCGAAATCAAAAGGACCGATATCGTTACACGGCTTTAACCAGCGGAACCTATCGTTTCGATACAGTACTCAGTTCCGGAGGACAGGTCGATGTTCGGATCAGCGGACAAAATGGGCAAAGAATAAAAGAGGTTGCAAATGGACTGACCATTGAGCTGGTGTCTGGAGAAACTTATATTTTAAGCGTAGAATACCGAAACGCCCCCTGCGACTATGTGTTAAACATAGGCGTTCCTATGGAGCCAATATCTATAACAGAGGACGATTTTATTGGCGGCAGCATTACCTATCGGGATCAAAAGGATCGATATTACTACATGGCGCCGTATACTGGAACTTATATTTTTGATACAGAGGTAAGTACTGATGCAAACGTGAATGTCCGAATCAGCGGAGAAAACGAAAAGTCTTTAAAAAGCGGCATAGATAAGCTGAGAGTTGATCTGGAGGAAGGAAAACTCTATATTTTAAGCATCGAATACAAAAATGGTTTTGGAGAATACGAAGTATATATGGAGCTGCCTTAAAGCTTTACTTGACAAAACTGGCTTTTTTGAGATAGCATTAAAACAGTATGTCACAGTAATTCATAAAGGAAGAATTAAAATCATGTATGGGAAGCAAATAAATCCGTTAGTATCCGTAATTATTCCAGCCTACAATAGTGAAGAAACCATTGAGGCGGCGATCTATTCAGCTGTAATACAGGGGATAGATGTTGAATTAGTTATCATAAATGATGCCTCTCTTGACCATACGGCAGATATCATTCAAAATTGTCAGGAGAAATATGACTCTGACCACATTAAATGGAATATCATTGATTCCAGGGAGAATCTTGGTGCAGCAGCCTCCCGAAATTTGGGTGTTAAGCTTGCCTGCGCACCTTATGTTGCCTTTTTAGACAGTGATGACTGGTGGACAGAAGAGAAGCTGAAAAAACAGTTGGCGCTACTGAATCGTACAGGAGGAGTTCTCTGCTCTACAGCCAGGGAGTTTGCAACACATCAAGGAGAGCTTACAGGAATAATCGTGCCGGTAAAGCCAATTATTACGTATCGGAGTTTACTTTATGATAATTCTATTAACTGCTCTTCTGTGCTGATGCGAACAGAGATTGCCAGGGAGTTTCCTATGCTGCATGATGAACTTCACGAAGACTACATTACATGGCTGAAGATATTGAAAAAATACAAAAAAGCGTATGCCATCAATGAACCACTATTAAAATATCGGTGTTCCCAAGGAGGGAAGTCGTCCAATAAACTGAAATCGGCATGGATGCATTATCACTCTTTGAGATTTGTGGGGATTCCTCCATTGTCAGCTTTCTGGCACTTTTTATTTTATATGGTGAGTGGGATTTTAAAGTACAGAAAGGTAAAAAGGAAGAGATAAAATTGTTCTGCCTCGCTGCAAGCTTGATACCCTTTGCTTGCAGCGAGGTCTTTGACTTTCAGAAGGTTCAAGCATAAAGTACAGGGTGAACAGAAATAACATTTACCACTGAATCAATTCCACACACTTCCTTTTTTCCTCCAGTTGAGGATGTACATACATATTCAATGTGGTATTTATGGTAGTATGGCCGAGAATCTCGCTGACACTTTTATAATCCCCTCCATTTTCAATACACCGTGTCGCAAACGTATGCCGCAAACAATGAACATTCAGTGCCGCAATCCCATGCCTTTGTAAAAAATGGGCATAGAATTTTCGGAATGTTCTGGGTTCCATATATCTGTTTTCATTGGTTAATACATACCCCATTTTATTAATCTCTAATTGGGAGATAAACTCTACCATTTTTGCTGACAGAGGAATATCACGATTTGACGTAAGTGTTTTAGGAGAAGAGATTACAATTTTGGTTTTTGGGGTACTGGCTGGGTCATAAACGCGCTGCAATGTTTTGGTAATATGAATAATCCCATTCTTAAAGTCAAAATCTTCCCATCGCAGGGCGCAGAGCTCTCCAATTCGTAACCCACTGTTCAGACAGAGCAGGATGCCAAAGGTCCGATAGGAAGGTTCGCCAAGAACTGCCTGTATAATATCAACCTGTTCCGATTTTGAGAATACCTTTTTCTTTTTATGATAGTTTGTTGGGATAAAATGGAGATCTAGGGCGCATTCTTCCATATATCCCTCTTTAATTGCAAATTTAATGCACTGTTTGGTAATCGTAACAAGATTCTGAACCGTGCTTTTTTTGAGTGGGTTGTGACAGTTCCCACCTTCCTTTTGCCAATACATTATGGTTCTTTGAAGTTCCTTTTCTGTAATTTCTTTTACTGGTCTTTTTCCTAAAATCGGAATAATATAGTTTTTGGCTTCGATTGTGTAGTAGGCGTAGGTGGAATATTTGATAAAAAGCTTCTTTTCTTCCAGCCATTCTTTAATCACATCTTCAAATAATACATCCTTTTTCATTGGCCTTCCTCCATTTTCATTTATCTTTTGTATGTGATTTCTTCACAATTTTAGTAAAGCAAATTCTTGCGCATTTGTTAACTATTTATTTTAAATAAGGATACTTTTCGCCACTTAGATTCACCCCAATGACACAGTTACAATACAAGGACTAAGAAAGAAGATACCATGAGAAGAAGATACCGCTATAAAAAACTTCTTGTTTTTTTCGAAAGTACGTTACTGTTAATGATAGAAACTTTACTCTTTGCTTCCATCTGGTACGGCCATTACATTCATTATATTAAGCTATCCTTTTATCATAGAGGCAACTACGCGGTGATTGGCAGCTACACCTTAATCCTGTTTCTGATTACCAAGCTGTATGATGGGTTTAAACTGGGATATCTGCGGCTGATGGATGTTTTGTATTCTCAGATTTTGGCGCTCTTGTGTTCCAATGTGCTCATGTATATCCAGCTTTGCATCATCAGTCGGGATTATATGAATCCCATACGGCTGGTTGAGATGACTGTCGTGGAACTGGTGGTGATTGTCGCCTGGGTATTGTTGTGGAGCTGGATTTATACCAAGATTTACCCGCCGAGACGATTGCTGTTGGTTTATGGGGGGAGGCCTCCTAAGAATCTGGTCGAGAAGCTTCATTCCAGGAAGGATAAATATCAGGTTTGTGAGATGGTTCCGGCTGGGATGGGGCTTAGGGCAGTACTAGAGAGAATTGACCATTATGAAAACGTGGTTCTGTGTGAGATGCCGCCGGAGATTCAGAGCAGGATTGTGGAGTATTGTTTCCAGCATTCCATTCGTTCTTATATTATCCCGAAGATAACGGATATCATGCTTCTGGGGGCGGAACAGATTCATTTGTTTGATACGCCGATTCTTCTGCTGCGCAACCAGGGGCTGGGTATGGAACAGGTGATTGTAAAGCGGTTTATGGATTTGGTGATTTCTTCTCTTATGCTCATCCTTACATCGCCCTTTATGCTGCTTATCGCACTTGGCATCAAGGTGCAGGACGGCGGTCCGGTGATTTATAAGCAGAAACGGCTGACAAAGGATGGGAAGGAGTTTGAGATTTATAAGTTCCGGAGTATGCGGATGGACTCTGAACGGTCTGGTGCTCGTCTGGCTCAAAAGGGCGATAGGAGGGTGACTCCAGTGGGGAAGGTGATCCGGAATCTTCATTTTGATGAACTGCCCCAGCTGTTTAACATTTTAAAGGGCGATATGTCTTTAGTAGGACCAAGGCCGGAGCGTCCAGAAATTGCCAGACAGTACCAAAAAAAGGTGACGGAGTTTGATTTCCGCTTGAAAGTAAAAGCAGGTCTGACAGGCTATGCCCAGGTGTATGGGAAATATAACACGACGCCGGAGGACAAACTGAAGCTGGATTTGTTCTATATAGAACATTATTCCGTGTGGATGGATGTGAAGTTGTTATTGCTGACCTTTAAGATCCTGTTCCAGAAAGAGAATACGGAAGGGATTGATAATGGGCAGGTGACGGCGGTGAAAGGGAAATAACGGTACTGGATACATACGGAGAATGCCTTGGAGGAATCCTCCGTAAAAATATCATAACTAGATGGGGAGGGAAATCGATGCGTCCCAATAACGGAAAATATGTCTTAAAGCAATATTTGAAGATGATAATCCAGGGACTTTTTCTTCCAGGAGTTTATAGATTTTATCGCCATATTCCAGTAATTCCCAGGCGGATGGTGTTTGCGGATGCCCATCATGATTCCTTGCCTTTCAGTATGCAGAAGATGTATGAGGCAGCAGAACAAGCAGGGTTTGAAATCATAGACTTTTTCTATGACTTTGGAAACATGGGAATGAAAGCACAGCTCTTTTCCATGATCCGATTTATGAAATTGTATGCTTCTGCCCAGTATGTATTTCTCTGCGATTACTTTCTTCCTGCCGCTTCCTGCCGCAAGAAAAAGGAGACCCTTGTAATCCAGTTATGGCATTCTGGAGGGCTGCTGAAAACGATGGGATTTGCAGCTCCAGAAGACATTCCGCCCTTTTACAAACTTAACCCGCATGGCAATTATGATTTGGTAACTGTAAGCGCTCCCTGCTGCATTCCGGTTTTTGCAGCATCTATGCACCTTCCCAAATCGGTCATCCGGGCTACGGGAATCAGCCGCAGTGATGTTTATTTTGACCAAGAATTTATCGAAAGCTGCAAAAAGGATTTTTATAAACAATTTCCGAATGCCAAAAGAAAAAAGGTGGTTTTATGGGCGCCTACTTTCCGAGGGACAGCAGCTTCGCCTTATCTGGAAGGAACGGAAGATATACTACACCTCCAGGAAGAATTAGGGGATGATTGGCTGGTACTTATTAAAGCCCATCCTTATCTTGACCGCAAGGCGCTGATTTCCAACTGTGATATATCCACGGAACGGTTGCTCCCTGTGACAGATTTGTTGATTACAGATTATTCCTCTGTTTTGTTTGATTATCTGCTTTTTGAAAAGCCATTTGTACTGTTTGCGCCTGACTACACAACCTTTGAGAAAGCCAGAGGGTTTTATCTGGACTATTCTTCCCTGCCCGGGCCTGTAGTAACTAATGGAGAGAAGCTGGCAGAAATTGTCCAAAATACTATGGAAAATCCTCCTTGGGAGGCATTAAGAAAAGGAAGGGACTTTCATATGGGCTGCTGTGACGGCCGGACAACCCAAAGGATTTTATCCCATATCCAGAAGATTTCGGAAAAAAGGAGTATGTCATGCAGAAACGTTTTTTTACGGACATAAGAAAATATTTTCATTATTCCATTGTCTCCGCCCGCTCCCAGCTGAAATCTGAAGTAGCTAATTCCTATTTAAACTGGCTGTGGTGGATTCTGGACCCTTTGTGCTTTATGCTCATTTATACCTTTATTTTCGGCTATGTATTCCAGGCGCGGGAGCCCTATTTTCCAGTATTTATTTTCATCGGACTGTCTATGTGGGATTTCTTTAACCGGATGGTGACAGGAAGTATAAAGATTGTAAAAAACAACAAAGCCATTGTCTCCAAAGTATACCTTCCTAAATATATCCTGGTTCTGGTACGGATGTGGGTCAATGGGTTTAAGATGCTCATATCTTTTGGGATTGTAGTTTTGATGATGCTGATCTGGCAGGTGCCCCTTACCTGGAATCTTCTGTACTTTTTTCCAGTGGTGGTTCTGCTTATGCTGTTCTCCTTCGGCTGTTCGCTCCATCTGCTCCATTATGGAGTGTTTGTGGAAGACCTCTCCAATGTAGTGAATATTGTACTGCGGATGGTCTTTTACCTGACAGGTATTTTTTATAATGTAGCAACTCGGATTCCATCCCCTTACGGAGACTGGCTGATCCGTTATAATCCGATGGCGTTTCTTCTGGAATCCATGCGTAATGCCCTTCTGTATGGGAAGACACCTCATCGAAAGCTGATGATTGTCTGGTTTGTAGTGAGTATGGTGCTGACTGTCTTAGGAATACGAAAAATTTACCGGAATGAAAACAGCTATGTAAAGGTGATTTAAATGAAAGAAACAGCGATTGAAGTGAGAAACTTATGCATCCGCTATAAGGGCTTAAAATCCTATTCTATCAAAAAAAGTCTGCTGCATTTAAAAAGAAACCGGGTGGATGAATTCGAGGCAGTGAAACATGTGTCGTTTCAGGTACCAGAGGGAAATATCCTGGGGATTATCGGAAAAAACGGAAGTGGGAAGTCTACACTTCTCAATGCGATAGCTGGGATATTTGCCCCTGACTGTGGAGAAATCGACTTAAAGGGTCATTCTGTTTCTCTGCTGTCCATTGGAGTCGGGTTTCAGAAGGAGCTGAGCGGACGGGAGAATATCCTGCTGTCAGGAATGCTTCTGGGCTTTACGGAACAGGAAGTGCAGGAAAAAGCGGATGAGATTATTGCATTTGCGGAAATAGGGGAGTTTATTGATGCACCGGTACGGACGTACTCCAGCGGAATGTATTCAAAACTGGCATTTTCCATCACGGCCATTCTGGAGACGGACATTATGCTGGTAGATGAGATTTTAAGCGTGGGCGATTCCAAATTTAAGAAGAAAAGCTATAACAAGATGAAAGAACTAATCTCCAATGAAAAACGCACTGTTATAATTGTAAGCCATTCTATGGAGACGTTAAAGGACTTGTGCGATGAAATCCTGTGGCTGCATGAAGGGGAGGTGCGGATGCATGGGGAGACAGAGAGTGTTTTGAAGGCGTATGAGGAGTTTATGAACTGATATGGATGTGTATACGGCAAAAGATCTGAAAAAACTTCATCAAATTTTACTTATGATGTTAAGGGATTTTGACAAAATATGCGATGAAAACCAAATTCAATATTTTTTAGGCGGCGGCACCTTGCTGGGGGCTGTTCGTCATAATGGTTTTATTCCATGGGATGATGATTTAGATTTAATGATGACAAGAAAAAATTACAACAAACTCTGTTCGCTTTCCCAGGATAAGTTTCCACCGCATCTGTTTTTGCAAACGAATACAACAGATCCAGAATATCATGGGGATATGGCCAAGCTGCGATTAAATGGGACAGAGTTTGTAACAGAATTTTCTGCCCGTTTTCCACAAATGCATCAAGGAATTTTTATAGATATCTTTGCTCATGATAAAACTTCAAAACATAAGTCAGGCCAGCGCCTCCATTTATTTTTGACGCTTTTCTTTCGGTCAGCGGTATTTCATCGCTGGGAAGGAAGTAATCTTCATTTTTATGGGAAATATCCATTCATTTGTAAGATTGCAAGTATCGTTAACAGTTATTTACCAATAAGAATCCTTGAATATTTCCGTGAAAAAACTTATCGGTTGTATGAGCATTCAAATAGTGCTCTTCTTTATGATGGAATGGGGCAGCATCTCAGGCATGGCGTCTTTCCACAGCGATGGTTAGAACATACCTGTTATGCCTCTTTTGAGGGATACGATTTTCCAATACCTCAAGAATATGATAATTATCTCCGATTTTCCTATGGCAATTATTTAAGGGTTCCTGGGCCAGAAAACCGTAAGATTCACAAAATAAAGGCCCTTTCATTTGGGCAGTACTAAACTCTGAAAAGAAGGAACATTGAAAATGAATATCTTATTATTGATGATGGGAGGTAAAGGCGAACGATTCGGCGCTAAAATCCCTAAACAGTATGTAGAAATAGACAAGAAACCTATTTTTTCATACATTGTATCCGGTTATGATAAATCGCCGGAAATCCATTATACTATTTTAGTTTCACATTGCGATTGGATTGATTATGTTACCGAACAAATGAATGCGCTTAAGGCAAACACTCCATGGACAGTTGTTGCAGGTGGCGCAAATCGTTCAGAATCTGTTTTAAATGGATTATGTAGTGCAAAGCAGATTGGAAATGACGAGGATGTTGTGTTAATTCATGATGCAACACATCCTTATGTGGATCTGAAAGGAACTTCGGAAGTTATACAAGCCGTACACGAATTTGGAGGGGCTACATTAGGTGCTTTTCAATATGATACCATGTATCAAATGAATACTGACAATGTTATCGAAAAGGTAATACCACGTCGGCTAATCGTCTCGGGAGCGTCGCCAGAAGCATTTCGCCTTGCTGATATTTACAGAATATATAGTGAAGCAACCTTTGAGGAGTTGGAAAAGATGACTTCTGCAGGCGCCATTGCTTTAGCACATCGTATTAAGATGAAGGTTATTCCTAGTAACTGTTTAAATTTGAAGATAACCCATGCCGAGGATATGGGTGTATTTAAGTGTCTTTGTCACACATATTTTTTTGATAAGTCAGATTTACAAACAATAAGGATTTAAAAAGATATGAACCAAATAAAACAATTTTATAGAAAGATGTATAAGCAAATTGCCTTCTATTGGGTGTGGTTTAAAAGATGGAGAAAAAGTAAACACATAAAAGTAAATCCACGCAAAATTGTATTTTTAACAATTAACAATATGTACACTTGCAATCCTAAATATATTGCAGAAGAATTGTTGAAAAGAAATTTGGACTATGAGTTGGTTTGGATGACAACTAAAAAAGTGATTGTCGATAATCATTTCTTCCCAAAAGGAATTACTCTTCGGTTCATTAATACGCCAGAGGCTTTTATTGATATTATGAGTGCGAAAGTAATTATTGATAACGGGTTTAAATATCAAGAGGGGCATTATTTACCAAAGCTTCCTGGACAAATTTATATAGAAACGTGGCATGGTTCTTTAGGATTAAAACGGTTTGGAGCAAAGTATGATAGTGTAAAGACGCGCGTAAAAGCTGCTAAGCGTTGTGGGAAATTGACCGACTTTTGTATTTCCAACAGCGACTTTGAGACAAATCTGGTTTATCATGGGGAATTTTGGCCTACTGCCTCTGTATGGAAAGTAGGACATCCCAGAAATGACATTTTAATTAATGCAAATTCAAATGAGCAAAAAGAGTTGAAACAGAAAATCTGTGAGATTTATCAGATTGATGAAAAGAAAAAAATTGCACTGTACGCTCCAACATTTCGTGACGACATGAGTGAAGGTTATTATCAAATAGAACTATATTTATTGCAACAGACTCTTAAAAGACGATTTTCTGGAGAGTGGCATATAATGATCCGCTACCATTTTATAAGCCGAAACTTAGCAGTAACCATACAAGAAAATGATTATGTTACGAATGTAACTAATTACACAGATATGCAGGAATTATTAGCAATTACAGATGTGGGGATTACGGACTATTCAAGCTGGATTTGTGATTTTGTATTAACTAAAAAACCAGCATTTCTTTTTGCAACAGATATTTCTGCCTATGAGAATGAGCGCGGCTTTTACTATCCGCTAAAAACAACACCGTTCCCTCTAGCTACATCAAATGATGAACTGATGGAAAATATTCTAAACTTTGACGAGAAATCCTATGTAGAAAAGTGTGACAACTTCATTGCAGAAAAGGGATGTGAGGAAAATGGTTCTGCAGCTTTTGAAACTGTAAACAAAATTATTCAACTTATGGAGCAATAGAATGTTAAAAAAGAAAATTCACCAACTCCGGAAATTTATCAAAAAACTTTTTATTAAATTTGTAAAAAAAGGCTTCTTCTTATCAAAAAATAAAATTCGATATTTTAAACGAAGTTATAAATATCTTATTCAAATTGCAGAAATTCTTGATAAAGAATTGGCTATCACATTTCCTGAATCTGACCATATTCAGCGTCAATCAGCTGAGGAATTATATAAACAGTTACTTGATTATGATGTAATTTCATTTGACATTTTCGATACTTTGCTTTTTCGTTCTTGGAGCAGTCCGAAAGATATTTTTGAAATGGTCGGTTTACATTTAAATATACAAAATTTCAAAGGAATTCGTAAATCATCAGAGGCTGAAGCAAGAAAGGCTGTACAATTTCCGATTCATGAAGTTACGATTGGCGAGATTTATGATTTGGTGGCATTAAAGTGCGGAATAGATAAACAACTAGGAATAGATTTAGAGTTTTCTATGGAAAAGAAGTATTGTTTTGCCAATCCTTATATGAAACAAATCTTCGATCAATTAATTTCTAATGGCAAAACAGTAATAGCAACATCTGATATGTATTTTTCAAAAGAACAGATTCTGGAACTACTAAACTCTTGCGGTTATTCAGGATTTGCTGAAGTTTTTATTTCTTCGGAATATGATTGTACGAAAGTTGATGGGCGTTTACAGAAAATCGTACAACAAAAGATGGGCATACATAAAAGCTATATTCACATTGGAGATAATAAAAAATCAGATATATTAGCTTCGTCTAAAGTAGGATGGAAAACTGTTTATTATCAAAATGTTAATGAATTAGGAAAAGAGTATCGTCCTAGTATGATGACATCATTAGGAGGAGGTCTATATAGAGGAATTGTAAATCAGCGCCTATATAGCGGGATACCCATTCACGACCCATATTATGAATTTGGTTATGTTTATATGGGACTATTAATCTGTGGTTATTGTGAATGGCTAAATCATATTGCCCACATTACAAATTCCTCCAAAATATTATTTGCGTCAAGGGATATGTATATAGTGGAAAAAGTATATGATAAATTTTTCAATAAATTTGATCATGAATATATACAAATATCAAGAATGACTGCTCTCAAAATGGATTTTGAGCATGAAAGTGAAATGATGCTCTGGTATATCAAAAAGAATATTTCGCTTTCACCGTCTCAAACAATAGCAGAGGCTTTAAAGAAAGTTGAACTTGGCTTTTTAGTTGAGATGATTGATGAAAGCGAACTGAAAACGGACGAAATTTTGACAACTAAAAATGTGTCAAAGGTTTTCAGTACGATTTATCAGAGAAAATCAGATATTATCGATCATTTTAAAGAAGAACGAGAAATTGCAAAGGAATATTTTGCATCCTGTACTGAAACAGCAAAAAATGTTTTATTTGCAGACACAAATGGACGCTGTACTAGTATTTATGCTTTACAACATCTTATGGAGAGCAGCGATTCAAGTGTAAATATTATAGGGGCTCTTATGTATTCGGTAAGTGATCCTGGTTATGTCGATGCCCAAATATGTAAGGGTTCACTTTTTTCCTATATTTGTTCACTTAGCAGTAATCAAAATATTTATAGCACTTATCGTCTGCTCGGAGAAAAGAGTACTCAAATAATAGAAGCTGTCTTTACCTCTGACAAAGGTACCTTAAAAGCGTATCAAAAAGATTCTACAGGAAATATAGGTATGGACTATTATCCAGAGGATTCCTCTTCATGGCAACAGCGTGCTGCCATCCATACCGGTATTTTGGATTTTGCCCAAATGTATAATCGTTTTAATGGAGGCGACAACGCCGAGTTTACGATTTCTTCTACCGATGCATGGATACCATTGGGAGATGTTATTTTTGATGACAGGTTTATTAATAAATACTTTGAAGGCCTCAAAACTAGCTTGAAATTAGGCGGTTGAATACCCAATTCCGTATAGATTTAAAAGTAATGAGGAACAAAATATGAAAAATCAATTAAAAGACATGGTTACGAAACGCCAGTTGGGAATCCATTGCGGCATTCCATCTTTTTGCTGTGCAAATAAATTAGTAATTGAAGCTATTTTAGATCAAGCAAAAAGGTTTGATGATACCGTACTGATAGAAGCTACTTCTAATCAGGTAAATCAGTATGGCGGATATACAAAGATGCGTCCAAAAGACTTTCGAAATTTTGTGTATCAAATTGCAGATAAAATTGAGTTTTCCAGAGACAAGATCATTCTTGGCGGTGATCATCTAGGACCTCTTCCATGGCTCCATTTGCCTGCAGAAGAAGCTATGAGAAAGGCCATTGAGCTTGTAAAATTATCTGTTCTTGCAGGATATACAAAAATTCATCTTGATACCAGTATGCGATTGGGTGATGATTCTCTCGATGTTCCGTTATCGGACGATCTAATCGCTGAAAGAGGTGCTGTATTGTATCAGGCATGTGAAGAAGCCTTTCAGGAACGTTTAAAGAAGCATCCAGATGCAATTCATCCTGTTTTTGTTGTTGGAAGCGAAGTACCAATTCCAGGCGGTGCACAAGAAAAAGAAGAAATGGTTGCTGTCACAAAGCCAAAGGATTTTGAACAGACGTTATTAGCATACAAAAGAAAGTTCGCTGAGCTAAAACTAAATGACGCATGGAATTATATTATAGCTGTTGTCGTTCAGCCTGGAGTCGAGTTTGGTGATGCGGAAATCCATCACTATAACAGAATCAAGTCTGCTCGCCTCTGTCAGTGTTTAAAAAAGTACCCGGATATTGTTTTTGAAGGACATTCTACGGATTATCAGGCACCTACCAAATTGAAGGAAATGGTAGAAGACGGTATCGCCATTATCAAAGTAGGCCCAGCATTGACCTTTTCTCTTAGAGAGGCACTTTTTTCGCTCAGTATGATGGAAAAGGAACTTATTCTGAATGAAAATGACAGAGCAAATTTTATAACTGTATTGGAAACTGCAATGATGAAAACTCCCAAATACTGGGAGAAATATTATCATGGCGATGAACATCAAATGACAGTCTGCCGCAAATATAGTTTCTCTGACAGAAGCCGTTACTATATGGCGCTTCCAGAAGTAGAAGCTGCAATTAATAAGCTTTTTGACAACTTGAACTCAGTGGAAATTCCATTAAATATGCTTCGACAATATATGCCATTACAGTATATTAAAGTACGGGATGGAAAGCTTGCCTGTAAAGCGCGGGAATTGGCAAAAGACAGTGTTGTTATGATGATCGAAGATTATAATTATGCAGTGAAATATAATTATATGATTAGTGGAGTTTTTGTAAAGTAAATGGAGGGAATATGAAAGCAGCCGTTTTATATGGAAATCAAGATATCAGGTATGAGGAATGGCCTGAACCTAAAATTAGTTCCGGTATGGTAAAGGTACGTGTAAAAGCTTGTGGGATATGCGGTTCTGATATTCCACGGGTTTTAAACAATGGTGCACATTTTTATCCGATTGTGTTAGGACATGAATTTTCTGGATATGTGGCAGAGGTTGCCCCCGATGTTACAAATTTAAAAGTTGGGGATCATATATCTGGAGTACCTTTGCTTCCTTGTATGAAATGTGAGGATTGTCTAAGGGGAAATTATTCGCAGTGTAAACATTATAGTTTTATTGGTTCTAGGGAACAAGGGGGATATGCCGATTATGTTGTACTTCCAGAGAGAAATGCAGTCAAAGTAGAGCCATCTCTCCCTTATGAACAGGCCGCTTTGTTTGAACCATGTACCGTAGCGCTTCATGGTTTAAAGATTAATGAATATCAGGGCGGCAAAACGGTTGCGGTACTTGGTAATGGTACGATTGGAATGTTTACTCAGCAGTGGGCCAAACTATTTGGCTCAAGATTATTAGCAGTTTTAGGCAGGAATAAAGAACGCTTCGAAATTTCAAAAAGACTTGGGGCGGATTATACAATCAATACTCTTGATGAAAATTACATGGAACAGGCCATGGAAATCACAAACGGGCGCGGATTTGATTATGTATTTGAAACGGCTGGTTCTACATTTACCTTAAAGTTAGCTTTTGAAATTGCAGCAAATCATGCAAATATATGTTTTATTGGAACTCCGACGCAGGATTTAAGTTTTACTCCTAAGCAATGGGAAAATATGAATCGGAAAGAATTCCGTGTGACAGGCTCATGGATGTCCGGCTGTGCGCCATTTCCTGGAGATGAATGGACCATGACAGCAGATTTTTTTGCAAGAGGAGATTTAAAATATGATCCAGCGATGATATACAAAAGGTTTAGTTTGAGGGATGCTGATAAAGCATTTCATGAATTTGAACAGCGGGACAAAGTTAAAGGGCGAATTATGTTGGTAAATGCAGAAGGATAAATCACGCATGAGCCATATTAGAATCCAGAAGATGCCTCTTAAAATCTGCTTATTAAAGCCAGGAGAGTATTATATATGGAATGGATTGAGAAAAAGTACTCACAGTTTGTACAAAAGTGGTGCATGTCATCTAAATATAAAAAGAGTTGCATATTTATATCTGTTTATACAATACTATTTTTATTTTCATTTGTATTGGCGTTTAGCCCTTTTTTATTAGAAAAAAAGTCTTTTATTTGGCAAAGTGATGGCCGTACCCAACATTATAAAACATTAGTATATATTGGGAGGTATCTGCGGCAGATTATCTTAAATTTATTTCGAGGGGACTTTTCTATTCCTTTGGTGGATATCAATATTGCATTAGGGGCCGATATTATAGCAACGTTAAACTATTATGGTTTAGGAGATCCTTTAAATTTGCTGGCTGTTATTGTGCCTACAAAATATATAGAATATTTATATAATTTTTTAGTAGTATTTAGGATTTATCTAGCTGGGTTAGCCTTTTCTAATATGTGTGTTTATTACAGAAAACGTGTAGACTTTACCCTTATCGGCGCTCTGGTTTATACATTTAGTGGTTACGCGATTTATAGTGCGGTCCGCCATCCTTTTTTTATAAATCCAATGATACAGCTTCCGTTCTTGATTTTAGGCATGGATAAAATAATGCAGAGACAGAGACCTTTTGTATTTATTTATTCTGTTTTCTATTCCGCACTATGTGGCTTCTATTTTTTGTATATGATGACAATCATATTAGCGTTCTATGGTGTCATTAAATTTTTTGATTATTATTCATGTAATAGGTTTAAAGAATTTGGGCAAATGGCAGGACGAATAATCTGCAATTATCTTTTAGGAATAGGGCTGGCAGGGATAATATTTCTGCCCTCTGTTGTAATATATTTTTTTAGCAGCCGTAATGGTGAGATTATCAAAAGGAACTATTTTTCATATGGACTAAATTGGTATAGAAATAATCTGTTAAGGATAGTTTCTCCTCCTGCTAGTTGGGCGGCCTTTGGGCTCGCTGCAATAGTTTTGCTGGCAATCGTATTACTTTTTTCTATTAAAAAAAGGAATTCTATTAAGTGGTTATTTCTGAGTGGAATGTTTCTATATTTGTTACCGTTAGGCGGTTATGTAATGAATGGCTTTAGCTATCCAGCTAGTCGTTGGACATTTGCTATGGTATTATTACTTTCTTATGTTGTAGTCGAAATGTTACCTACATTATTTAGTTTGAACAACAAACAAAAATTTATTTGTTTTACTACATTATTATTATATACCCTTCTTATATTTTCGGATTCAAAAACCAGGAATGTATATTATGTGGTTGGTTTAACTATGCTGGCGCTAACCTTTGTTCTACTACTATTATTTAATGATATTGAAATTATTAAGAAAAACCGAAATAGCACAAATAGTATAGGAGTAGTTGCCTGTTTATTTTTGGTGATATTTAATATTGGCATAAATGCTATTTATAAATATTCTAGCGATCAGGGAAAATATATAAATGAGTTTACTGTATATAATAGTGAAACAAAAAGACTTAAAGATGCAATAGAACGAGAGGCAGAGGTATATTTACCAAATGCAGATGGGCGTTTTGATAGTGCATCTTTTACAAGAAATGTTGGTATGGTTTGGCATGTTCCTACAGCATACTTTTATTGGAGCATGGTTGATTCGCACACTACTGATCTATGGAAAGAAACAGAAAATATTAGTTCGTCAGGCACAAGTTTTAATATAAGAGGTATGGATGAGCGAACAATTATGTCAACACTATTCTCAACTAAATACTTTATAGAGAAAGAATCTAAATTGCAATATGTACCATATGGATATGAATTTATAAATAAAACTAATAGTAAAAACTATGTATATAAAAATAAGTACGCATTACCTTGGGGTTATACCTATAGTGACTATATCTCATATGACGAATTAAGAGCATTAAATGGCCTGGAAATGGAAGAAGCCATGTTATCCCATATCGCCTTGGAAAAAAATATAGATGGAGTCATTAAAGGCAATGTCAAAAGTAATATTAGGCAGATACCTTATGAAATTATTGAAGCAAGCAATTTAGAGTGGACAGATAGCGTATTAAATGTTAGCAAAGCAAACGCAGTACTGACATTAAGTTTACAATTACCGGATCATGTTGAAGGATATTTACGTTTACAGGGACTTGACATTAATGACTCTGGACAATCTAGTTTTGACGTATCAGTAAAATGTGACAATGTAGAGAAAAGCGCTACTGTAGCGTCCTCATTAAGTAATTGGTATTGTGGCAGAGAAAATTACTTGTTTAATTTAGGATATAGTGAAGAGGTACGAACAACCTGTACGCTTATATTTCCCAAAAAGGGAACTTATCGACTAGATGACATCCAACTTTTTGCTCTACCTATGGATCAGTATCCAAAGCAAGTGGACAAGCTGCGGGCAGAGCCATTAGAAAATATTAAATTTGAGACAAATCGGATTACAGGAACAGTGGACTTGTCTAAAAACAAAATTCTTTGCATGAGTATTCCGTATAGTAAAGGGTGGCATGCAAAAGTTGATGGTATGTCGGTGGAAATTTTACGAGGCAATATTATGTTTATAGCTCTGCCGTTGGAAGCTGGTAATCATGAAATAGAGTTTTACTATTGTACACCAGGGCTAAAAACAGGGATTGTCTGCTGTTTAATTTCGATAATATTCCTAATATATTATACGATTCGAGAGAAGAGAAAGAAGGCAAACATGGTATGAATACAATTACGATTGTCATTCCCTGCTATAATGAGGAAGCAGCACTCCCGTATTTTTGGATGGAAATTAGAAAGATAGCGGACAAGATGACAGACACCAAGGGAATTCTTTTCAAGTTTCTTTTCGTAAATGATGGCTCTAAAGATGAAACTTTAAATATATTACGGAAATTTTCCGTAGAAGATGAGCGAGTTTGCTATATATCGTTTTCTCGAAATTTTGGAAAAGAGGCGGCTATATATGCTGGATTAGAGAATGCACGGGGGGGTGACTATGTTGCAGTAATGGATGCAGACATGCAGGATCCGCCTGCATTACTTCCAGAAATGTATGAGGCTTTACAAGGGGGAATGTACGATAGCGTTGCTACTCGACGGATGGACAGGAAGGGAGAGCCTCCTATCCGTAGCTTTTTTGCCCGGTCTTTTTATAAAATCATCAATAAAATAAGTGATGCAGATATTGTAGATGGCGCACGTGATTTTCGTCTTATCAAGAAAGAAATGGTGGAAGCCATCATCGCTATGGGGGAATACAACCGATTTTCGAAAGGAATCTTTGGCTGGGTAGGTTTCAGAACTAAGTGGTTGCCATATGAGAATGTAGAACGGGTAGCTGGAGAGACAAAATGGTCATTCTGGAATCTGTTTAAGTATTCTCTTCAGGGGATCATAGCCTTCTCCACTGCACCACTGGAAATTGCATTTATATTAGGACTTGCTTCTTGCTTTATAGCTTTTATTTTTATCTGTGTAATTATCGCTAAAACCTTAATTTTAGGAGATCCTGTTGGAGGTTGGCCGTCATTGGCTTGTATGATTCTGTTCATGGGTGGTCTACAGCTATTTTGTGTAGGGATTCTGGGCCAATATTTAGCCAAAACATATCTTGAGACTAAGCATCGCCCAATCTATATTACTGCTGAGACGGAGAAAGATTATAAAGCAAAGAATTTAGGGGTAGATCATGCGGATAATTATTTGCAGAAAGGAGAATAATTAAAGCATGCTAAAATCATATATGAAACTTATGCGGATACATCATTACATAAAGAATTTACTAATATTTGCGGCATTGGTTTTTAGTGGACAGTTTTTTCAGCGAGGAAAGTTTTTATCAGGGCTTCTTGGATTTTGTAGTTTTTGTATGATTTCATCGGTAGTCTATATTATTAATGATATTCGTGACAGGGAAAAAGATAGATTACATCCTATAAAGTGTCAACGACCGATAGCTTCAAGGGCAATCTCAGTTAAAAACGCAATCTTATTTTCAGTTATATTGTTCTTAGGGGGGGTAGCTTGTAATATAGGAATATATCATATTTCCTCTAGCCTGTTGATTCTTCTTTATCTGGTTTTGAATCTTGCATATAGTTTTGGATGCAAGAATCTTCCCATTGTTGATATTAGCATCCTGGTTGCTGGATTTCTTATCAGGGTAATGTATGGTGCTGTAATTATTGGACTCAATGTTTCCAACTGGCTTTATCTTACTGTGATGGCGGCAGCGTTTTACTTTGCGCTGGGTAAGCGCAGGAATGAATTAAAAAAATTAGACGATGGAAAAACTAGAAAAGTACTGAAAGCATATCCAGTAACCTTTTTGGATAAAAATATGTATATGTGTTTAGCGCTTATGAATGTTTTTTATGCTCTATGGAGCATGGATAAGAGTACTATGCTAACGAACGGAAACAAATATCTGGTTTTTACAGTTCCCATTGTTTTAGTCATAACATTAAAATACAGTATGGATATAGAAAATGTATATGAAGCCTGTCAAAGTTCTGATGGAGATCCAGTGGAAGTTCTATTGCATGATAAAATGTTGTTGGGGCTGTGTGTAGTATATATTGTAGTGATGTTTGCGGCTCTTTACCTGTAAACATTTTTGAGCAACAAAGGCACTAAAGAAGATTAAATTATTATGGACGCATTTGATTTTGACAATATAGGGAGGGTTTTAATCATGATTAACTTTAGGGTAAATAGAAAGAATGTCCATATATGGCTAATTGGTATATTGCTATCTTGTTCTGCTGCGATATTAGCGTTTTATAATATTATTTATACCCACTATTCATTAGCGAATATTATATTAACAATGATTACAGCATTTACTGTTATGCTTTGTTTTTACATAAATACCATAGATGACACAACGATATATATTAAAAAAAATATACAAATTTGTGTTTTCTTTTTTATTATCGCTTGCATCATATTATTTAAGCTCCGTTCACTGAAATTTGATAGATTGAGTGATTCTAGTTTTATTTTTTCTCTTATGGGATTTTTTATCTATTCTTCATTCTCATTAGTATATATAAGTATATGGTTATATAGAAAAACAGCAATATTTTTAAAAGAGATATTTAGTCAGTTAGATGAACAGGATAAAAGGTTATATTTATATATAAGCATTGCTGTGGTAGCTATAATCATTATAGCATATACTTCTAATATATATTGGTATACTAAGTATGATAAGGTTTATGGTTTAGACCCTGGAATAACCTTTAGACAAAAGTTTTCTAATCCTTTAGATGTTGAACAGGATGACATACGCCATCCGATTCTATTTAGCTTTTCTTTTCCTTTTTATGCGGTTATTGATTTTATTGCGGATATATTTATTCCTGAAAATATTAATGTAGTATTTAAAGCAATAACTATGCAGATTATAAATTCGCAGTTGTTACTCTTTGGTGGTCTGCTTCTTAGAATACTAACAAAGAGTAAAACTGTTTTTATGCTATATATTGTGTCATTTTCTACAATGCTTTATCTGATCATTTTTGAGAAAGCTCAATTATGCTCATTGCCATTAATATTATATACTTATATGTTAGTTAAAAGACCTGAAAAATCAGTAGCAAGTTTAATTTCTGCAAGTGGTTTGGCACCTACAAATTTTTTTATAGTGTTTATGGAGTTGCTCATAAAAGAATCTACAAAAGATAAATTAATAAAATTTTTTAAAATAGGATTTTTTGGAGTTTTAACTGCAATTTGTCTGGGAAATGGACATTTGCTTAAACATGGAGTTGCAGAATTGATGGCAGTAAAAACAAAATGGGGTTCCCGATCATTTTCAGTCTCTGAAAGGTTTATTTCCACATTAAAAATGTATCATAGTTCTTTATTTGAACTATCTTCAATCCAAAAGAAATCCTATACATGGGCCTCTCCAATTACTGAAGATGCAACGATACTATCTGTTTGTATATTAATAACTGTTATTATAGGAATTATTTATAGTCATAAAGAATTATTTACCAGACTTTGTACAGTGTGGCTTATCTTTTCTTTTGTATTTTTTATGGTTTTAAACTGGAGCACTATAGAAAGTCCAATATTTAACATATATTTTGCATGGGCAATCATCCCCATGTTAAAGAAGGGAATCGACTGTATTTTTATTAGATATATGAGGATTAACCCGAAGATAGTGTATGGTTTTCTTATATTTTTAATGCTTTACGCTAATATTTTATCTTGTATTGATATAGAAATATTTTTAAATAAGTTATAGAAACAGAGAGTTATATAGTAAACAGTAGATAGGCTCTTTCCAAAGCTTGTTGATCAGATAAATCTCCTGACTTATTACGAGCACAATATCACACTTTCTGTAAACGTAAAACCATCCGCCCCCCACTATAAAAAGCGCCGCTTTTCAGCAGCGTATTCTATGACATTTGGCTGGAAGGCTCTCTGACCATGGCAGCAGAGGCTCCAGGTCCTTTGCGGCTATGGCCCCCTCGGCATTCATTAGCTCCGGGATCCGTTCCAAAAGATATTTTAAATAATAGTACGGATTCAGCTCATTTAACTTCGCCGTCTCTGTGATACTATAGATCATCGCGCTTGCCTGCGCACCCTTTACGGAGTTGATCAGTACCCAGTTTTTCTTTCCCACACAGAACGTCCGGATACTCCTCTCCGATGCTGAATTATCAATCGGTACATCCCCGTTTTCCAGAAAGACCTTCAGATATGACTCCTGGTTTATGCTGTACTTCACTCCCTGGGCCGTTTTCCCTTTCGGCAGGCAGCTTTCGTCTTCCACCCGTTCCTTTACCCATGCGAAATATTCCTCCACCAGCGGCTTGATCGAGGTCTTCCTTTCTTTTAGCCTTTCTTCTCCCGAAAGCTCCTTTAGCATCCCTTCCAGCTTATAAATCGTGCCAATACTTGCCAGCGCCTGGTACGCTACCGACTGGCGCACCGCTTCCGGGCTGCTTTTTCCAAGAGCCTTCACCGCTTCCGCGTAATCCCGCCTGGCATGGGCCCAGCAGTTCGCGTTCCTCAGCCCCGGCAGTTCTCTTTCTATTTTGTGGTACTGCTCCAGACCGTCCGTCACCAGAATCCCTTTATAGTCTTTATAGAATTTCTTCGGATGGCTGCTGTTGTGGGTCTTCTGGTATTCATACAGCACCACCGGCTTCTCCCGGTACATCTCCCCACTCCGGTGTACCCACATATAACTCGTGCTTCCCGCCCCACATCCGTCCCGGATTACTTCCACCGGGGTCTCGTCCGACTGGGTGACCGGGTATTCCAGCAGCCTTTCCTTCAGGCAGCCATACATCGGCGCAAGGTATTTTTCGCAGCACCGGATGATCCATCCGGCCATGACCTGACGGGAGATCTTCACCCCATTTCGGCTGAATTCCTCCTCAATCTGGTACAGCGGCAGCGAGTTTACATATTTCGCGTTCATAATCGCCGCCCCCAGGGATGGCGTCAGGATGCTGTTCCTCAGAAGATCCTTTGGGCGGTCCCCTCTTAAGAATTTATCCTGGTGTTCTCCGTCTGTCCCTACATATACATGGACTTTATGCGTTTCTACGGTCCATGAGGCCGGTTCATATCTCAGCCTTCGGTATTCCTCCGCCGGCAGCTCCCTCCAGCAGCCTTTCCCAAACAGGCTGTCTAGCTCTTCATGGGAGATATCATGGTCGTGGGGCTCTTGGGGGAAATCCTTTAAATCCGCTTCCCGCTTTCCTTTCTGCTTTTTACTGTCATTATGCCTATGGTCAGAATGTCTCTCTCGTGCCACCTGAACAGTCATAACGGTGAAGTAGCAAAAGAAAGTAAAACAGGGTATAAAGGTTCTTTTAGGAAGGGATGGCAGATTTTGGGGAACTGAAAACGGAGAGGAAGACAATCCCCACTGGAAAGAGGACACAGGCAGAAAATTTCTCTATTCTGCACAATGGTTTTCAACTGATCTTTGTGGGATGGACTTCCTTGATCTTCGGATCTAATGGATTAAGGCCCAGCATCAGGTAATGGAATTGTTCTTCTGTCAATTCTGCCGCTTCTTTTGTGGTGTGGGGCCAGGTAAGGTTTCCATCCTCAAATCTTTTATATAGAAGAAGGAATCCATTTCCCATCCATAACAGTCCTTTCATGCGGTCGGACCGCCTGCCGCAGAAGAGAAATAAAGTTCCCATTTCGAAAGGATTCTGGCTGTATCGGGAGCTGATGATCTGCGCAAGTCCATCAATTCCTTTCCTCAGATCAACAAAGCCGCACGCAATTACAACCCGCCGGATACCCGCAGCATCTTTAAGCATGGGAAACCGCCTTCATAAGCCGGTTTAGGAGCTGGTCCGATATTTCATTGGAAACAGCCAGTGTTACGGCGGGAGTTTTTATGACTGCCACAGGTGCAAAGGAAAAGGAAGACGGATATTCCTTTAAATAGCTGTCTGGCATCTGTGCAAAGGAGAGTTCCTGTTCCTGTGATACCGCAGAAAGTGTACCACCGGCAACAGATTGGTCATAAATCGTTCTTCGGATTTTTCGCAGCCAGTAGTAGTAGGCTTTATCACTGATGTCATGTTCCTCCAGCCATTGTTTCGCTGTTTGTGATTTTGGACGGCTCTGACATTGTTCGATGATCTGCTTCCAATGCGCAAGCCGGATCTCATGTGTACTTTTATCCATTACACAGACCTCCTACTTGAAAAAACTAAGTAGTTTTTTGGGTTTCTTCAAGTATGACACAGGATTGTAGAAAATACTAGGCGGATGGTTTGACGTTTACCAAACAACCACTACCTGGAGCACCCTGAGATGATAGACCGTTACCTGTCATGGTCGGCGGAACTGCCGGAAGAGTGCAGGTTAAAACATAAAAAAACGAAGTGTCTCAACAAGTGATGTAGTCAGTATAGCAGGAAATCAGCCGCTTTGCACTACGTCATCTTTTGAGGCACTTACAATTATTATAACTAAAATAATTTTTTTATGACTGGCATCCTACGTAATATATACGTTATCACGCCAGTTATCATAAATGTTAAAATACATGACACAAATACTCCTGCATAACTACCAAATACGCCACTATGTTCTATTTTAATCCATAAATCATATAGGAATGGTATCTTCCACAGAAACCAGATATGTAGCAAGTATATCCCAAAAGTACACTTTCCAATCTCTACTAAAAGATGATATATCCTAGCATTTATTTTTCTACTATTAAATATATACTTGATGGTAGAGTATATACTTACCGCATTAACCAAGCAAAAATTTGTCAGAAACAATTCTTTTTTATTTCCCGGTTCCCTGAGCAAAAAGTGGTATTCACAAACCGCACTTATAAAAAAGGATATAAGATTTACCATCCAAAGCAGCAGGAATGAACTCTTTTTAATTTTATATACATTAACCTTGTTATCTATCACATATCCAATAACTGGATATATGAATATATTTACTGTTAACCATCTTTGTTTCAAATTACTATTTATACCTGAAGTAACAAAGTATTCTATTATTGGGACAACGCCCATAGATATTGCGGCTACTGCAAACATATATAGTGAAGACTTTCTATCCAAAGAAATCACTAGCTTTCTAAAAAAGGGCAATGCAATAATAAAAGATATATACGCATATAAATACCATAAATGCCAGTAGTTCTTTTGGACAATTACTTGAAGAGTGTCTTTTAATACAAAATGGTTTCCGGCTAAAACAGCATCTGTATAAAAATATGCGATAGAAAATATGAACAGAGCAGCTAATATCTTAGGAATCCTCAGGACTGTCTTTTTCATCGATTCCTCTTTACCTAAAAGCATAGATCCGGATATCATAAAAAAGATTGGCACCGCACTTTTACAAGCGATAGAAAACAATAGATTTCTTATCCAAATACAGGAACCTAAATCGTCATAAATATAATGATAAAAACCTCTCTCATTTGTATGATTAAATATCACTAACAAACAAGCCATTATCCTCAAAATATCAATATAAACTGCTCTGCTCTGCTCTGCTCTGCTCTGCTCTGCTCTGCTCTGCTCTGCTCTGCTC